>DAOTGG010000036.1:0-8137 GCA_035446985.1 Eubacteriales bacterium | reverse complement strand
TAAAATCGTTCGTCAGAGAAGATTACGAAAAAGCGAAATTTTTGGAAAGAGCGGAGGAAGTGACTAAAGCGCAAATCTCAGCGGAAAAACTTGTCGTTTTCGTTATGCCTGTTATGCAACTAATAATGCAGTTATCCAAACTGGCTATTACGGGAATCGGCGGCACTTTCTTGGTCGGCGGCAAAATTGAAGTAGGCGACCTTACGGCAATGATAAGCTACGCTGTTCAGATACTAAACTCGCTTTTGATGCTCGCTATGCTTGCCGTTACTTTTATAATAAGCAAAGCGTCGATTTCACGTATAAACGAAGTTTTGGAAACGCAGCCAGACATTGTTTCGCCGAACAGCGATTTAACGGTTACGGACGGCTCAATCGAATTTCAAAACGTCGGTTTTACTTATTCGAGTCAAAATGAAAATCTCGTTCTTTCTAATATCAATCTACAAATAAAGTCAGGCGAAACGGTGGGCATTATTGCGGGTACGGGCGGCGGCAAATCCACACTCGTACAGCTTATTCCTCGTCTTTACGACGTCTCGGAAGGTAAAATAACTGTCAGCGGAAAAAACGTAAAAGATTATTCGCTCAAAAATCTGCGTGACGGCGTAGCAATGGTTTTGCAAAAAAACGTTTTGTTCAGCGGCACGATAAAAGAAAATCTGCTTTGGGGCAATGAAAACGCCACCGATGAAGAAATTTTCGAGGCTTGCCGACAAGCGCAGGCGGACTCGTTTATACGCAGCTTTCCCGAGGGATACGACACGGTTTTGGGACAAGGCGGCGTAAACGTTTCGGGCGGACAAAAGCAAAGGCTTTGCATAGCCAGAGCGTTAATCAAAAAACCGAAAATACTTATACTTGACGACAGCACCAGCGCGGTCGACACAATGACCGACAGCAAGATAAGGGAAGCGTTCAAAAACTCGCTGCCCGATACGACAAAACTCATCATCGCTCAGCGTGTGGCTTCTATTATGGAATCGGACAAAATTATAGTAATGGACGAAGGCAAAATAATAGACGTGGGCAATCATAACGAGCTGCTGAATAGATGCGATATCTATAAAGAAGTTTACGGAAGCCAAGTTTCGGAGGTTAATTAACTATGGGAATGAGAGCAATGAATAACGCGCGAAACTTTGGAAAAGACAAGTCTTTCTCAAAACCAAGAAACGTCGCGGCTACTATAAAAAGAGTTTTCAAATATATGGGAAAATACAAATTTTTGTTTTTCCTGGTTATAGTTATGTCGATAATAAATTCCGCTTCCAACGTACTCGGCACATATCTGCTCGAACCTATTATCGATAATCTACTGACAAACGGCGATATGGCAATCTTTACTCAGACGCTGTTACTGATGGCTTTGATTTACGCTGTGGGAGCGATATGCGCTTTTGTGCAGCAAAGGATTTTGATTATAATAAGCACGGGCGTGCTGCAAAATTTGCGCGTTGATATGTTTAACAATATGCAGACGCTGCCGATAGAATATTTTGACAAACGCACGCACGGTTCTGTAATGTCGACGTATACAAACGATACCAACGTTATGCGTGAAATGTTTTCCAGCGCGATACCGCAATTTATTTCTTCTGCGGTGACGATAATCGGATTTTTCATCGCGATGATTTTGCTCAACTGGATGCTTGTGATAATATGCATAATTCAAATTTTCGTTAATCTCTTTATTATAAAAATCATCGGCAAAAGAAGCAGAAAAAGATTTACTGAACAGCAATCCGCAGTCGCGAAACTTAACGGATTTATTGAAGAAATTACCGAAGGTCAAAGAGTGGTAAAAGTATTTAATCACGAGGAAAAAGCCGAAGAAGAGTTTGACGGCTTAAACGAGGTTTTGACCGCAAAAGCTACTTCCGCAAACACATACGGAAATATCATGATGCCCATTATGGGAAACGTAGCGCATATTTTTTACGCTATTACCGTTGTTTTGGCGTCGCTTATGTACGTATTGTCAGTCAATAACGTATTTACTGTTTTGGGGCTTTCGGTAACGATAACCATCGGCGGCATAGTCGCGTTTTTGGAATACAGCAGAAGATTTTCGATGCCGATATCAAATATTGCTCAGCAAATGAACTCTATTTTCGCGGGACTTGCGGGCGCGGAAAGAATCTTTACCCTGCTTGACGAAAAATCCGAAATAGACAACGGCTACGTTACTTTGGTAAACGCGAAAATCGACGCCGACGGAAAAATAACAGAAACCGACGAGCGCACGGGTATGTGGGCGTGGAAACATCCGCACAAAGACGGCAGTTTAACCTACACAAAACTTATGGGCGACGTAAGATTTTCTAACGTTAATTTTTCATACGAGCCGAAAAAACCCGTGTTGAGAAACGTTACTTTGTTTGCCGAACCGGGACAAAAAATCGCATTCGTCGGCAGCACAGGCGCAGGCAAAACGACTATTACAAATCTTATAAACCGCTTTTACGACGTACCCGACGGCAAAATCCGATACGACGGAATAAATATAAACAAAATCAAAAAAGCGGATTTACGCCGAAGTTTGGCAATGGTTTTGCAGGACACGCATTTATTTACGGGCACCGTTATGGACAACATTCGTTACGGTAGACTTGACGCCACAGACGAAGAATGTATCAACGCCGCAAAACTCGCGAACGCGGACTTCTTTATCAGCCACTTGCCCGAGCAATACGACACGATGGTGACGGCGGACGGAGCTAATTTGTCGCAAGGACAAAGACAGTTACTCAACATTGCGCGGGCTGCGGTAGCCAATCCGCCCGTGCTGATACTTGACGAAGCGACAAGCAGTATTGACACCCGTACCGAGCAGCTTATTGAAAAAGGAATGGATAAGCTAATGCAGGGCAGAACCGTTTTTGTAATCGCGCACAGATTGTCGACTGTCAGGAACGCGGACGCGATTATGGTTTTGGAAAAAGGCGAAATAATAGAGCGGGGCAGTCATGAAGAACTGTTGGCGCAAAAAGGCAAGTATTACGAGCTTTATACCGGTATGCTTGAACTGGATTAAAAAATTTACACTTACCTTTTCTATATCAACTAAAAACTTATAACAAAAAAAGCGGTTAATTCGACCGCTTTTTTAATGCCGTAAAATAAATTTAATAGACAATGAAAAAATCATAAATAATTGAATGAGCAAAACAATTTTTATATTGAATTTCTTAGCAAATAATGGTATCATTTTTATATGTTTAATGTAAACGATATAGCGGAAATTGAAATAACGGCGTACGGCTCAAACGGCGAAGGTATAGCCGAACGCGACGGTTGCGTGTTTTTTGTTCATGGTGTGGCGGTGGGCGATATAGTAAAAGCAAAAGTCGAACACGTTAAGAAAAATATTGTTTTCGCAAAACCTATAAAACTTATCAAAGAAGGCTGTGGCAGAACGAAGCCGCTTTGTCCCGTTTACGGCAAATGCGGCGGCTGTCAGCTGCAACATCTTTCGTATAACGAACAGCTTGTTTTCAAACAAACGCTGGTGAAAAATAATCTGGCGAAAATCGGCGGTATCAATTATAACGTGCCGTCGGTTGAGCCTAGCGGCGAAATATGGCGGTACCGCAACAAGCTCAATATGCCTTTCGGAATGAAAGGCTGCGATATCATAAGCGGATTATACAAAAACGATACGCACGAAATCGCGCCAGTTGACGATTGCCTTTTACAGCAAGCGTGGGCGAAAGAGCTGGTATTTATCATCACGGATTTTATGCAAAAAAACGACATAACCGCTTACGACGAAAAAATCCGCAACGGACTTTTACGGCACGTGGTCGGCAGACAGGTTGACGGACAGCTGCTTGTTATTTTGGTAATAAACGGCGAGGCTTTCCCTAATGCCGAAATTTTACTGGAAATTTTAAAAAAGAAATTCGGCAAAGTCGGACTATTCGTAAATATAAACAAAAAAAACACCAATGTTATTTTGGGAGAAAAGACGATTCACGTGGGCGGCTTGACGGAGATTAAGGGCGAGCAGTACGGTGTCAAATTTACTCTGAGACCGCAAAGTTTTTACCAGGTTAACGAAAGCGTAAAAAACAAAATTTATTCGAAAGTAAAAGAGCTACTCGAACTTGACGGCGTCGATATTTTGATAGACGCTTATTCGGGCGCTGGAATTTTGTCGGGCGCAATGCACAGCGAAAAATATATGACTTACGGGATTGAGATAGAGCCAAGCGCGGTGAGCGACGCCGACGATATGAAAAAAAACAACGGACTAGTTAATCTTATCAATATTTGCGGCGACGTGGAAAACGAGCTTGCGAAAATAACGGAAAATAATTATGGCAAAAATATCGCCATTATCGTAGATCCGCCGCGCAAAGGTCTGGGAGAAAGCGTAGTCAATACGATAATAAAAGCAAAACCGAAAAATATTGTTTATATCAGCTGCGACAGCGCGACGCTTGCCCGTGACCTAAAAATGCTTGTAGGCGGCGGCTACAATATAACCTACCTGCAACCCTACGATATGTTCCCCCAAACAAAACATGTGGAAACATTAATGTATTTGATGCAAAAAGATAAAATATGGAGGTGAGTAAATGTACGAAAATTTTACTAGGCAGTCCTTACCAACAAGAGAATACAGAGAATTATTAGGTAGTGCTTTATGTGTTTTTAACTCAAATAATGGATTTATAATCGAAAATATAATAAATACTAATTGTTCTGCCGATTGGTATGAATTAATAGACAAGGAATCGGGTTTACTTAAAGGAGCTATTTCAAAAACTATTACTTCTAAAAGCGGAAATAATAAAATTGAAAATTTATTCTCAGAAATTGTAGATATGAGAAATAGAATTATACACTCATTTAGAATAACTTCAAGTAGTGGTGAGCAAATGCTTGCGACTAAAACTCTTATAAAAGATGGTAATAAACAATTTGAGATAACAGAAAAATATTTGCTAGATTTTATTAAAAAAAATGAGAAGTTATGTATATTATTACATGATTTTCGTGGATATTAATTAATTGGAATATAGCCGTAAGTTTAAGGATTAAGGTATTTTTTATCTTGTTTGAGATGTACACGAGAAAGGTAATATTTGATAGAGAAATAGATAGCAAAAGATAAAGGAGAAAAAATGGCTAATACAAAATTAGCAGTAGCGAAAAAAGCAAAATTCGATGAATTTTATACTCAATATGAAGACATACAAAAGGAAGTGAATGCGTATATAGAATATAATCCGAATGTGTTTAAAGATAAAACTATTCTATTGCCATGTGATGACCCTGAATGGAGCAATTTTACAAAATTTTTTGCTCAAAATTTTGAAAAATTTGGGCTGAAAAAACTAATTAGCACGAGTTATGCGGCAGAAAGCAAAAATAGCAACGCCCCATATCAAATGACGATGTTTGAAATGGAGTCACCAAAGTTTGATAATAAAAAGACAAAATCTCATGGTAAAATTTTCACCTTGACAAAAGATAACAATAAATCAAGCAAAATATATATCGAAGATTTGGAGTGGGATTATTTAGAGGGTGATGGAGATTTTAGAAGTTATGAAATCAAAAATTTACTTAATGAGGTAGACATAATTATAACAAACCCACCATTTTCATTATTTAGAGAGTTTGTTGCTTGGTTAGTGGACAATAATAAAAAGTTTTTGATTATTGGTAATAAAAATTGTGTAACATACAAAGAAGTTTTTCCTTTAATAAAAGATAACAAAATGTGGTCAGGCAAAACCGAATGGAGTGGGGGGTTGTGGTTCGAAACAAAAAATCCGTTTGATGTAGATTTAGTTTTAAATGGCTTGAATATGAAAAATGTCTCTTCAACTTGGTTTACAAATATTGAGCATGGCAGGCGCCATCAGCCATTGAATCTTATGACGATGGCGGATAATACTAAATTTAGCAAACACAAAGAAATACGCGAAAAAGGATACCGTAGATACGATAACTATGATGCGTTAGAAGTGCCTTATACTGACGCAATTCCTAGTGATTATGATGGAGTATTAGGAGTCCCGATCTCATTTTTGGAAAAATATAATCCCGAGCAATTTGAGATCATAGGTGCTACTGAAAGCGAAGGAAAAGGTTTTTCAAATGGGCTTTGGGATGAAAAAAGCAAAATAGCACAACCGATCATAAACAGCAAACGTATTTATAAGCGGATATTTATCAAATTTATTTAGGGATAAAGGGTAAAATATGAAAACAACACTAAACACAAAAATCACAATAGAAGAAATTTGCAAAGGTTTTATTTATAATGAATACGAAGGCAAAGGGCTTTTTGGGCTTTCTGGCAAACTAACTATACAGCCAGAATATCAACGCAATTACATATATGCTGATGGCAAAAAAGATGTTGCGGTAATTGAATCGATATTAAAAAGATATCCAATAGGACTTATTTATTTTGTCAAAGTAGCTGAAGATAAGTATGAAATTTTGGACGGTCAGCAACGTATTACAAGCATAGGGAGATTTTTGACCGATAAATTTGCGATAAAAGTAAATGGAATGGAACATTATTTTAGCGGTTTGGCGGACGACTTGAAACAAAAAATAAACGAAACTAAGCTTACTATCTATGAATGCGTAGGCACTGAAAGCGAAATTAAGGAATGGTTTAAGACTATCAATATTGCAGGTATACCTCTAAATTCGCAAGAATTGATGAATGCCATTTACTCAGGACCGTTTGTTACAAAAGCTAAGGAAGAATTTAGCAACAGCCAAAATTCAAATATACAAAAATGGAGCGCTTATATTAAAGGCAGCGTATTAAGACAAGAATTTTTAGAAACAGCATTAGATTGGGTTAGCAAAGGAAATATTGATAATTATATGACTGCCCATAGATATGACAATAATATCAACGAATTAAAATTGTATTTTAATAGCGTTATTGAATGGGCTTCGAAGACCTTTATTGATGTAGAGAAAGAAATGTGCGGACTTGAATGGGGTAGATTGTATGAGACATATCACAAAAATTCATATGATCCAAAAGCAATCTCGACAGAACTTCAAAAGCTTTATTCTGATTTTTATGTAAAAAACAAAAGGGGAATTTGCGAGTATATATTAGGCGGGTGTACTGATACAAAATTGTTAGAAATTCGTGTTTTTGACGATGTGACTAAAAATGCGAAATACATAGAGCAAACAAAACTAGCGGAAGAACAACATATCTCAAATTGTCCTTTATGCGCATTGGGTAACAATGAGAAAATTTATAAAATTAATGAAATGGACGCAGACCATGTAGAAGCTTGGAGTAAAGGCGGAGCTACGAATATAAGTAATTGTCAAATGCTATGTAAAACTCATAATCAAGCAAAAGGTAATAAATAGATAGAAAGAAGGGACAACGAATGAAAAACAAACTAAAAACTAAAATTTTGTGGCAGATATTTAAGGGAAGTTTCGCTAACAATTTGACTATGCTAAACGTCGAAGACAAAAATAGTTTTATGAAAAAAGCTAAAATTGAGTACATAAAAATTATTGATAAAATCCCTACCTACGGCAAAAACGATATTTTGTTTAATACAATAGTAAACGCGAGCGTACTTGCCGCTATTTATTTGACGCTGAAAAATAAGCCGAGCGTAGAGGTAATGCGCGAATATTACCAAAAGTCTATGCGGGAAAATAAAATAGCCATAGGTACGATAAAAGCGAATAATATGTATGCGGCAAAGTATCAAAACAAGTTAAAAAAACAAGGCGAAAAAAGCCAAAATGCCACGAACCCCTATACTTGGCGGTTTACTTTTTATAAAGGAAAAGACATAGATAATTTTGACGCTGTTTTTGACAAATGCGGTATATGCAATCTATTTAAAGATTTAGGCATTTCGGAATTAACCCCCGCGCTGTGCGCTTTTGACTACGATATGGCGGAATATACGAATACCGTTTTTACAAGACAAACTACTATTGCGGGCGGCGGTAAAGTATGCGACTGCCATTACGCTAAAAAAATCTATTAATATATATTGGGGTAAAGAATATCGAATATATGTTTAAGCTACTTCAATAAAAATAGTCCAAGTTTCTTTCAAAAAATTGACACTTATCTGATATACCCTTTATAATAAATTTATTCTTAGCAGGG
>DAOTGG010000035.1:6774-10773 GCA_035446985.1 Eubacteriales bacterium | reverse complement strand
TAAGTATAAATAGTTATATAATTCAATAAAAACTTGTACAAAAGGAATTGTTTTATGGAAAAAGATTTCATAGATGTTTTAGAAAGAAATAAATTTGTTGAAAAATTGGAAAACATAATACAAAATACTGATATTAGTAAAAAAGGCAGATGTTTTGCGTTAAATGGAGAATGGGGTGCGGGTAAATCGATTGTAGTCGATATGCTGATTGAAAAATACGATAATAAACAAGATTATTTTATAATTAAATATAACGCGTGGGAAAATGATTTTTACGAAGAACCATTAATTGCAATGGTTTCAGTTATTAAAAAAACAGTTGAAGAGAAAATTTTATTAAAAACTATTTTAAAAGAGGTTGGCACGTCACTATTAATAGTCGCAGATGAAATTCTCTGTTCTCTTACAGAAAAAGTTACGGGCATTAATATCTCTGCCATAAAAGAAGGTTGTAAATTAAAACACGATAAAAAATATGATAATTTTGTTGATTTTAAAACAGAAATTGAAAATTTAAAACACGCCCTTGAGGGTTTTACTAAAAAAACCAAGATCATTATTATTATTGACGAACTAGATAGATGTCTCCCCGAATATGCAATAAAAGTTTTAGAGCGTCTTCATCATATTTTTAATGACGAAAAAAATATATTACAGATTGTCGCTGTTGACAAAAACCAACTTGATAAAACAATTAACAAAATTTTTGGTGAATATAGCGCAAGTAAATATTTAGAGAAATTTATTAATTTTCAAATTGACTTGCCGGTAGCTGATTTTTCTGATAAATTTGAAGATAGATTTAAAGATTTACTTGAAAATTATATTGAAATTGATGTCTTTAAAAATAACGATTACAGAAAGATTATTAATGCTTGCTTACAGGAAATGCCGATACGTGAAAAAATTCAAACGTTAGACAAAATTGCATTAATACATAATCTGACAGTTGGTGAAAAAAGTGATTATTCAGTATTATGTTTTGAAATTATACATTATGTGAGTACATATATTTATAGGCTTAAAATTAATATATCTCTCATTACCAAAGAATACGAAGGAATAAGATTTTTCAACGTGTATGAGGACAAAACGGTATTGCAAAAACGCGTAATGACTAATATATCTAAAGTGATGTCATCAATAAACTTAAGACCTAGGTCTATGTATGATGAGCCGTATATTTTATTAGATTTTTCAAATGGAGATAAAAATTTATATAATGCCGTTTATTGGTATTTTTCTAATTCACCTGATGTAAAAATTTCATGCGATAATACTTTGTATTCATTTTTAAAGACGAATAGCGAAATCTGTAGAAAATTTAAAAATGGTTGTGAAATAATAAAGTAAAAATAGGGAATTTTTTTGAATTAGTCGTAAGGTTGTTTAAAAAAAACTTAAATACAAAAAACCGTAATCGTGATGATTACGGCTTTATCTATATAAAAACAAAATTAAACGATAAACTTACGGACTAAAGATTTAGCTTGCTTTTTATTGACGTTTTGGAAAATTTTCATGATTTTCGTCTTGGTTGTGAACGAAAGCTAATAAATATTCGATGAAATCTTCTACCAATTTTGAGTTCAAATTTTTCTTTAGAGTGATAATAGCCGCGGTGTTTTTTATTTTTGGTACGATCTTTATCATACGGGTTTTCTCGGTCGCATAGTGGTTCGCCACGGTGCTGGACAAAAAAGATACTCCGTAACCTTCGTCGACAATCGAAATCATATTGCTTGTGTTTTCACATTCGCAAGCGACGGTTGGTTTAAGATTTTGCTTTTGATATTGAACGTTCATTATTTTTGAGACGGACGAATGGGGCGATAGTTTGACTACAGGATACTCGAGAGCCTGTTGGAGAGAAACGGCTGGTTCGTTCGCAAGGGGATGTTTCGCGCCGCAAAGCAATACTATTCTGTCGTTTACAAGCGGAAATACAGCCAATTTCAGGCTCTTATCGTAAATGGGATATTCGATTTTGTTAACAATAGCCAAGTCGACTTTTTTTGAGATTACCATCGAGTAAAGATGTTCGCTGTAGCTTTCAATCAATTCGATTTTTGTATTAGGATTTTCATTTGTAAAACTCAAAATCGGATTTGTCATACCAATTTTTGCCAAAGTTGGGAAAATCCCTATTTTAATCGAACTTTTTTTATTTTTCTGATATTTTGCCATTTCCGAATACAACTTGTTCCAGTTTTTCATAAGGTCTTTGGCATAAACGCAAAATTCTTCGCCCGCCTTTGTTATTGAAAAAGCGCGCGTCGTCCTGTCGATAAAAACAACGTCCAATTCGTCTTCCAATTTTGCTATCTGCTGAGAAAGCGTAGGCTGAGTAATAAACAACTGATCGGCTGCTTTTGAAAAATTTTTAGTTTCCATAACTTTTAAAAGATATTTAATTTGATTAATTTCCATATTTATTACCCCCTTAATTATAGGTTGTATCTATAAATTTTATAATAAATAACTATTTTACTTCTGTCAAGAGTTATGATAATTTCTTATTAATCCAACAGAATAAAATTACGGAGATATTTTATGAAATTTTTAGTTAATAAAACGGAAAAACTCGGCGGCGTAATATCTATATCGGGTAATAAATCAGGTACCGCCAGAGCTTTGCTTTTGGGAGCATTGGGCGACGGCGTTACGACTATAAAAAATCCTCTGCACAATATAGATAGTTATTCTATAATAGGTATGCTGGAACAACTTGGAGCAAAATTCGATTTGTCTGACGATATGCTTTGGAAAGTATACGGAACCGGCGGAAAATTAACTCAGCCGAAAAACGTGCTGAACGCTGAAAACTCAGGCACGGGATTTTATTCA
This sequence comes from Eubacteriales bacterium, assembly GCA_035446985.1. Lineage (GTDB taxonomy): Bacteria > Bacillota > Clostridia > Christensenellales > CAG-314 > JAQUSX01. Next base: position 7,926 of record DAOTGG010000035.1, on the reverse strand, counting down.
TGCACGGCTTTGGCTTCGCTGCTTAATGGAATGTCCGTTATGACGGGCGATTATCAAATCTGTTACAGACCCGCAAAACCTATGATTGACGCGCTAAACAATATGGGGGCGAAAGTGGTTTCCACCAGAGACAACGGGCTGGCTCCGCTTATTATACGTGGACCTCTCACGGGCGGCTCGGCTACTATGCCGGGACATAATTCGCAATGGTTTTCACCAGGTATTTTGGTATGCGCTTCGCTTGCGGAAAACGATAGTGAAATAACGATAGAAGGCGAGCCTCTCGAAAAGCCGTATATCAATATGACCATAGGAATGATGAAAGAAGCAGGATTGCATGTAAGTCACGACGATTATAAAAAATATCACATTACGGGAAGACAAAAAGTTAAGGCGACGGATTTTGTGATTCCTGGCGACTGGGGCAGTTCCGGTTATCCGACAATCGCAACAGCGATAACAAATTCTACGGCAGAATTTTTGAATCTCGATAAGAACACTTACGCAGGTGAAAAAGCGTACGTTGATATTTTAAATAAAGCGGGATGCAAGGTCGAATACATTGACGGAGGCATCAGGGTTACGGGAAGCGACAGACTCGTAGGTCAGACCATCGATTGTTCGGGTACTCCCGATGCGGTACCTGCTCTGGCAGTATTAGGCTGCGCGTGCAAAGAAGGAAAAACGGTTTTAACTAATATTAAAGCTTCAAGACTAAAAGAAACCGACAGAACTCATATCATTAAGGAAGAGTTGGAAAAAATGGGCGGGATTTTTGAAGAGGATGAAAACTCTTTGACGATTTATCCCTCAAAATTGCACGGCACTTTTATTGACGGACATCACGACCACCGTATAGTTATGGCAACTTCCGTCGCGGCTTTAATTGCGGAAGGTCCGACAATAATAGATAATGCGGAATACGTTGGAGTTTCGTATCCCGAGTTTTATGAGCATATGAAAAAACTCGGCGCAAAAATCCAAAGACTGGATATCGTTTAGCTAAGGCATTTAGCTATATATAAAAAAACAAGGAGAAAAAAATATGAAGAAGGGATTATTGATATTACTGGTTCTGTTAATGTGCGTAACAAGCGTATTTGGATTCGCTTCCTGCGCTAAAAATGAAACGGTATACTTTACAATCGGCAC
>DAOTGG010000035.1:0-6674 GCA_035446985.1 Eubacteriales bacterium | reverse complement strand
CTCAGAGCGTTGTTTTCCACAATTTACAATTATCTTCAGGTGTTTACTCTAGAAGGTAAGGGAATCAATACTTTTGAAGATTTCAAAGGCAAAACAATCGGAGTAGGCGCAGCGGGTTCTGGCGGAGCTATGATGGCGGAAGTGCTTTTGGACTGCTACGATATGACTTTGGACGACGTGCACGCTCAGTATATGTCGGAATCAGACGCCGTTGCGGCTCTTAAAGACGGTAAAATCGACGGCTTTATTTGCACTCACCCGTTAAACAGCGCGGCTTTGACCGAGCTTGTAACGTCCGCAAACGCTAAAATGATAAACATCGACAACGACAAGTTTTATGAAACGATCCCCGCATACACCAAGTTTACTGTTCCCGCGGGCACTTATGAAGGTATAGATTACGACGTAGTAACGCCTAAGGCAAGAATCATTATGCTAACCACAAAAGACGCCTTTACAGAAGAGCAGATTTATGAAATGGTAAAAGCTATTTGGGAAAACAGAGAAGAATGGGCTGGATGCGCAAAGAGTGTAAGCGAACAAGTTATTTTGGAAACGGCATTACAGGAAATAGATATTCCTTTGCATAAAGGCGCGATAAGATATTTTGAAGAAATAGGTCTGACCATTCCTGAAAACTTAATAGCGCCCAACGACTGAGTTTTTTAGCAAAAGTTAAAAAGTAAAGGGACTAAATAAATAAAAGTCCCTTTACTTAAAACCTACGGAGGACTCAAATGAAAGAGTTGATTAAAGAAAATGAAAAAAGCAAATTAGTTCTGATAGTCGATATCGTTATAGGTGTCGTTTCGGTTATCGGCGCGCTTTTTCATTTTTACATTGCGTACAGCACATCGATAGGAGTAGCTCAGCAAAGGGTATTCCATACTTTTTTGTTTATCTTTATCTATTTTCTTTATAATTTCAGAGATAGACTAATAAATAAAAAGACCGTTTTATCGGTTATCAACCTGATATGCGTTATTGTTTCGCTGCTTATAGGTATTTATTATGTTATAGGTATGACGAATACGCTTATGCTGGACAGAGCGATTAACGGCGCATCAACATTAGAGATAATAATGGGCGTAATATTAATGATTATGATTTTGGAGCTTGCCAGAAGAAAAGTGGGATTAGCTCTAACAATCTTGTCATTAATTTTTATTCTTTACGCGATGTTTGGAAGATATATGCCTGCAGTTATCGCTCACAAAGGTTATTCTTTGTCTTATATTACCGAATACGTAGCTTGGACAACGGAAGGAATATTCGGAACGCCTATAGGAGCGAGCGTATCATTTGTTTGTCTGTATATAATCCTTGGCGAACTGCTTGACGTTTTTGGCGCGGGTAGATTTTTTATCGATATCGCTTACGCGTTAACGGGCAGAATGAAAGGCGGACCTGCCGAAGCTGCGGTTGTCTCGTCGGCTTTCATGGGCTCTATTAACGGCAGCGCGGTAGCTAACGTCGTAACAACGGGAACGTTTACCATTCCGCTTATGAAAAAAGTCGGTTACAAACCCGAGTATGCGGGAGCGGTCGAAGCGGTCGCATCCACAGGCGGACAAATACTCCCTCCCGTAATGGGCGCGGCGGCGTTTGTTATGGCGGATTTGACAGGTATTCCTTATTCAAGCATTATAATAGCGGCATTGATACCAGGTTTGCTTTATTATATAGCTTTGGGCGTTGCGGTCTATCTGGAGGCCGACAAACTCGGACTTAAAGGGGAGCCAAAAGAACGCTTGCCGCAGGTACTCAAAGTTTTGAAAAACGGATGGTTTTTCTCGGTGCCTATTATAGTTTTGCTTGTGTGTTTGCTTGGTTTTCAATTTTCCGCAAACTATTCGGCTGTATTCGCCATTATTTCCCTGCTCATTATAGGTACGATCAAAACACTCGTTCAAGAAAAAAGGTTTCCTTTTAAAGAACTTTATGAAGCTTGCAAAAAGAGTATGAAAACGACAATAGCTGTGGCGATTGCATGCGCTGCCGCAGGCATTGTAATAGGTATTGTGTCAATGACAGGAATAGGTGTAAAATTCACCCGTATCGTATTCGACCTTGCAGGCGGAAACGTTTTCTTTATGCTTGTGCTTATTATGGTTGCGTGTTTGATTATGGGTATGGGACTTCCTTCCACAGCGGCTTATATTATTGCCGCTACAATAGGCGTTCCGCCATTGGTTGAAGTGGGTATACCTTTGCTCGCCGCAAATATGTTCGTTTTCTATTTTGCTATTGTTTCATTCATCACACCGCCTGTAGCTTTGGCGGCTTACGCGGGAGCGGGAATTGCCGACAGCAAGCCGGGCAAGACGGGAGTGCAGGCATTTTTGCTGGGACTATCGGGATTTATTATTCCATACGTCTACGTATATAATCCTGCACTTCTGATAATAGACGCTCAGCCGTGGGATGTAATTTATATAATGTTTTTAGCTCTCATCGCAGTATGCATAATAGGTATGTCGGTTACGGGTTGGTTGAACGGCAAGATAAAATGGCCGATTAGATTACTAATGTTTGTTTCGGCAATAATGATGTTTATACAGGGCTATGCTTGGACTGATTATGTGGGTTTGATTGTCGGAATTGCTACGGTTGTGCTTACTTTTATTTTCAACGGCAGAAAACGCAAAAGACAGGAAGCCAACGATAAAACAGCTTAATTAATTGACTTATTTATTTTGATTTTATTTTACAAGTTTATATTAAAAAACGCCGTTCTAAATATGAAAGGCGTTTTTAATTATCAAAATATTTTTTTGGTGTACGCTAATTCTAATTTATGAAATCATAAACCCCGAATAAATCTTATCAAATTGCTTACCTTGTTTATTGTACATAAAATATTTTCAACAATCGCTTTAGATTTTACAAGAAATATTTTTTGATTTGGTATTGACAAAAGGAAAAAGAGTGTTATTATAAATGTGATAAATCGTTTTACCATATTGAATTTTGTACAAAACGGAGGTTTTTTGCAATATGGAAAGAAAAAATAAATTTTGGATGATAGCGGCTATTTGCCTTGCCGCGCTTTTTTTGGCGGAAAGCTGTTTCTTTATTATTTTCGTTGCGCAAAGCGGCGGCGAAGATAACAACGTAAACGTGATTCAGCCTGCCACGATAAGGGGTAAGGTCATGAACGACCTCGGCGAAATGCTGCTGGCTAATATCGTTATCGAATCGACTGACGGAAAAACCGTATTAAAAACGACTAATGTTTTGTCAGGCTACGAAATTCAGCTTGAAGAAGGCGATTACATTCTTCATTATTCCAGAGGTATGCAATATTCCACGGTAACTAAGAAAATATCTGTTGAGAGTTTTAAAAATTATTATTTGGAAGATATACGTCTTGTTCGTCTATACGACGCTGCGGCTGACAATTATTACGCAGGCGATTTGCATCAACACACCTTGTTTTCGGACGGAAGCGATACGGTAGAGGAACTTGCTCGCGCGGATATCGCGGCGGGTCTTTCGTGGGCGCTACTATCCGATCATAACGACAATACCGGTATTTCCGAATGGATGCAGACTTCGCGTTTTGTTTACGACATAAAAGACGGACAATATAAATATTTCACACCGATACCTGGCTGCGAAATCACTACCGCATACGGTCATTTTCAATCCATTGGCAGCAGCGCGGTAGTCGAACAATGGGAAATCGAATTAAGCCTTGGCGAGGACCCGATTGAAGAAGTGAAAATAATTACGGAAGAAATCGTCCGCAACGGCGGTATATGTCAGCTTAATCACCCGTATTCGACCGGCGGCATGGGCTTTAACAGTTACGACGGCGAATGGGATCTGATCGGTAATTTCAACACAATAGAAATATGGAACGGATATTTTGAGACTCCGGGATATATCACCCCTAATGGCGAGCTGAACCAAAACCGCCAGTCCATGCTTAAATGGTTTGAATTGCTGAACCAGGGTTATAGGATTTTCGCTACCAGCGGCACGGATTTACACAGTTCTGAAGGCAGTTACAACCCGAATTTGTATAACGAAAGCGATCCGTACTCGGCTTATAAAAAAGAATTAAAGAAAACAGGACAATATGCGGGTATGCCGACGTATTTTGCTTACGCGGCGGGTGAAGTTACTACGAAAAAAATTCTTGACGCGATTGAAAACGGACACGGTTTTGTAACCAATGGAGTTTTGATTTTTGCGGACGTGGATGGACGCGTATACGGTGAAACGGCTCAAGCGGGTGATGGAAATAAAACGGTCAACGTAGAATTGTTCTGCCGTGACGGTCTTACCAAACTTAATATATACAAAAACGGGGAGTACTTTTCTCAAATAGACGTAAGCGGAACAAATTATACAGGCTCGATTCAATTGCAGGGCATTGAGGCAGGCGACTGGATCGTAATAGAAGCGTATGGCGAAAGCGTTTATTACGCAGTAACCAATCCGATATTCTTTGACTAAATTTTTTTATACGTAATGTATAAATATAAATAAGGAGAAAAAAATGAAAAAAACATTTGTAAAATTCGGGGCATTTGCTCTTGCCTTGATTTTGACTTTAACAGTTTTCTGCGCTTGCGGAGTAAAAGTCGGCGATGATAAAGCAATCGCGACCGACCCTTATTACAGCGAAGATTACGGCAACTACACAATAACCGTTAACCTGATTATCTATAATCCCGATTCTTCAAAGGCTCCTCTGTTCTCGGGAACGGTGGAACTCCAAACCATCAGACATATGGCTTATGAAGCGGTTGAAGCGGCATGCGCGGCAAAGAGTATTGAAATTGTCGGACTTAACGAATACAGCAGCTTTATTTCTACGATAGCGGGCGTAGGTTACGTTGAGAATGGTGACGGTACTTATTCTGCGTGGTCGTGCAAAATCAACGGAGGTTTTTCAGCCGGCGTAGGCGCGCAACAGCTTAGAGACGGCGACTTGTTTGAAATTGTCTATGAAACAGCCGCTATTACATGGTAAAATTTTAGTACAGATGGTAAAATTTTAGTACAGATTAAATTTGTCGGTTGGGGCGGCTATTAACCGCCCCAGACGATAAAACTCCGCGGGGTAAAAATATGAAAAAAAATTTTGTAAAATTTATCGCTATAGTTCTCGCCGTCATGACTTTGACGCTTTGCGTCTCTGCTTGCGGCGACGGCAATATTCAAACTGAAGACGACGAAATAACGAAAGTGTGTTTGCTGATTAACGGTAACCTTGGCGATAAATCCTTTTTCGATTCGGCGAACAACGGAATTGAAATGATAAATGAAGAATACCCCGACATCGTGACAAAGGTCATCGAAGTCGGACAAAGCACCTCCAATTGGGAGTCTGCGTTAAGAGAAGTCTGCGAATCAAGCGAGAATTACGATTTGATTATAGTCGGCACCGACCAAATGCGCGAAAAATTGCAGAGAATCGCGCCGCAATATCTTAATAAAAAATTTATAATTTTCGACGCCGACATAAATAAAGAAGCAAATAATAAAACGTTTCCGAACGTTTATTCAATAAAGTATAAACAAAACGAAGGAGCTTTTCTGGCGGGCGTGTTAGCCGCTGAATGGTCGCAGAATATTTCTCCCGACGATATTAAAAAAGCCGGTTTTATAGGCGGTCTGAAATCGGATATTATCAAAGACTTTGCCGTCGGATATTATCAGGGCATTATTTACGCGAACTCTTTAGAGGGCAATCTGCCTACGCAGGTTTTCTGCTCTTATGTGGGAGGATTTACCGACAGCACTACGGGCAAAGCGCAGGCGCTCAGTCAATACAACAGCGGCGCGTACATCCTGTTTCAAGCGGCGAGCCAATCGGGCTTGGGCTGCATTGACGCTGTGAGCGAGCTTTATAAAACTAAAGGAATTGAAAAATATATCATCGGAGTAGACAGCGATCAGTATGAGTATTTTTCAACGGGCGAAACCAAAGACCTTGAAAAAGCGAGTAGAATAATAACCAGCGTGCTCAAGCGTGTCGATTTAACTATTTACGACGCTATTATAAAATTTGTAAATAATCAGCTGGAATTCGGCACGGTAGCCGAAATGGGGCTGAACAATATTATAAACGGCGAACCTGTCATAGGTCTTGCCAAAAACGATTATTACAAATCGATTATTCCCCAAGACGTGAGGGATTTGGTCGATTTAATCGAACAGAAAATAATCAGCGGCGAAATAGTCGTTAAATCGGCTTACGATTTGACGCTTTCGGATTTTAACGCAATCGAAGATTCGATAAAAGCGGATTAATTAAAAAATGAAAAACGTAATTATAGAAATGCGGGGTATTAGCAAAGTATATGACAACGGCATAATAGCTAATGAGAATGCCTCTATAGAAGTCGCGGAGGGTGAAATTCACGCTCTTGCCGGCGAGAACGGCGCAGGTAAAAGCACTCTTATGAAAATACTTTTCGGTCTGGAAAAACCGACGAGCGGCGAGATTTTCGTGCGCGGTGAAAAGGTCTCCATATCGAGTCCCGTCGACGCCGCAAAATACGGTGTCGGAATGGTTCATCAGCACTTTATGCTCGTGAACGAATTGAGCGTTTTAGATAACGTGATATTAGGAAACGAAGTCGTAAAAAAGGGACTGTTAGATAGATCTGCCGCAAGAAAGAAACTCGTCGAACTGACCGAAAAATACGGAATGTCTG
>DAOTGG010000034.1:0-11070 GCA_035446985.1 Eubacteriales bacterium | reverse complement strand
GTATTTGCTTTGGGAATCGACATTCACCATGAACGATATAGGCTACTGGTCAATGTTGCCCGCGCTATCATCCGTTAAAAAAGAAAGAAACAACGTAACAATGCTTACCGTTCTTTTTGCGGGCGTCGGAGCGATTTTGGCGCAGGGACTTATCCCTATGTTTACAACGGGAAACGTGCTATCCGCATATAGAATGGTGTCTATCGTTATCGCCGTAGCATTTATCGGATGCCAGCTTATGACCAGTCTTGGAGTTAAAGAACCGTTAAATTATATCGCCGAAAAGAACGAAAAAATATCGTTGAAAAAAATGTGGCAAACGATTGTCAAAAACGACCAGATACTGTGGCTGACTTTATCAATGCTGTTTTACAACGTCGGCAGCGCGATGCTGGTTTCTTTTGCGGCAAACCTGCTTTATATGGAAATCGGCTACAACGGATTTTTGTACACGGTTTTGGTTGCGGCGTACGGCATACCCAGTATCTTTATTAACATAATTTACCCCGTATTGGCAAACAAACTCGGACGTAAAAAACTTCAGGCAATCAGTATTTGCTTAGCGATAGCGGGTTATATCGGTATAGCTAGTATAGGCTGGATAAACGGCGTAAATATGGTTCTTTTGGCGATATTCGCGGCGGTTGTTGCTATGGGTCAATCGATGTTCTATACTGCGTCCATTATCAATATGACCAACTGCGTGGAATACAACGACTACAAACAAGGCGAACGCAACGAAGCCGTGGTAAGCACTCTTAGACCGTTTATGGCAAAATTTGCGGGCGCGTTGCAAATGATTATCGTCACTATCGTTTTGACGCTTTCGGGAATATACGGACTAAGCCAATCAATAAGCACATTGGAAGCGCAAAAAAATTATTTTGATTTAATGTCATATAACGAACAAATAGTTTATGTAGAAAAAATCAACGACCTGGTAGACGAAATAGAACCGCAGTTAAGTTCTCTTGAAGTCGGCAGCGACGCTTATAACCAAAAAGTCGCGTCTCTTACCGAAATGCTGGAAAGCGATCCGAATTACGCTTACTATGCGCCGTACAAAATCGACGCGGGCTATATTGCGGCGATAAAAGACGCGAAAGTTACCGTAACTACTTATGACGCAAACAATAACGTTATTCTGTCATCGGTAGAGTTAGGACGAGTCGGCGATATAGCCGATTTGGAAACCGCGGTGCTTGACAAGGTTGGCGCGGCTAGTAAATATGACGTGACGCTCGTACTCGGCGGCACGGATAGCGCGGCGGATATCAATTTTAAAGCGAAATCGACAGACAGTATGCGTATTTGGCTGAGAGTCGCGGTTGCGGGTATTCCTATCGTATGCTTGTTTATCGCATGGCTTATTCAGCGTAAAAAGTTTATCATAGACGAAAATTATTACGACGACATGATAGCGAAAATCGAAAAAAGAAACGCTGAAAAACAATAATAGAAGTTAATACTCAAAAATAACAAAACCCGCCTTTTACGGCGGGTTTTTTAAGTGAAAAAACAAAATTAAGTTTTACGAAAAACCTTTTTTAATACGCTTTTAAGTTTTTTATCGTAAATTTAATTAAAAAGATAAACTTTCAGTTTTTTCGTTTAAAGTTTTTGCGCTCAGTCAATAGTAAATTAAAGATGTTGACAAACCGTTTTACAGGTGATACACTTATGCCGTTGCGGTAGTGATACCGCTCCTATCGTGAGTGTTGGAGGGAACGGACCCAAAGAAGACACAGCAGCCCCCATAAATTTATGGGAAAGGTGCTAAATTCCGCAGGGCAACCTGAAAGATAGGACAACTAAAAAAATTATGTAGTTGTCTTGTCTTGATAAATATCAAGACATTTTTTATTTACAAGGAGAAAAGAATGAGCGAAAAAAGACTTTTTACTTCGGAAAGCGTTACCGAAGGACACCCAGACAAAATCTGCGATCAGGTTTCCGACGCAATACTTGACGCGATTTTGGCGCAAGACCCCTTTGCCAGAGTAGCGTGCGAAACCGTTGTCTGCACGGGCACCGTTTTTATCATGGGCGAAATAACGACCAATTGTTACGTTGATATAAGAGCGATAGCTCGAAAAACTATTGCCGACATAGGCTACACCCGCGCTAAATACGGTTTTGACGCGGAAACCTGCGCGGTACTGACGAGTATCGACGAGCAATCGCCCGATATCGCCTTGGGCGTTGACCGTGACGGTGCTGGCGACCAAGGTATGACTTTTGGCTACGCTTGCGACGAAACGGCGGAATATATGCCGCTGCCTATTATGCTTTCTCATAAAATCGCAAAAAGACTTGCGGACGTCAGGAAAAACGGCGAGATAAAATATCTTCGTCCCGACGGAAAATGCCAAGTTACCGTGGAATACGACGGCGATAAGCCGACGAGGGTTGACTGCGTAGTGCTTTCCACTCAGCACGCCGCCGATATTACACACGACCAGATAGAAAAAGATATGATAGAAAAAGTAATAAAAAACGTTATTCCGTCTAACTTGCTTGATAACGAAACTAAATATTATATCAACCCGACGGGAAAATTCGTGATAGGCGGACCTGCGGGCGACAGCGGACTAACGGGCAGAAAAATAATCGTCGATACGTACGGCGGAAGCTGTCCTCACGGCGGCGGCAGTTTTTCGGGAAAAGACCCGACAAAGGTTGACCGCAGCGCGGCGTATATGGCTAGATATATTTGCAAAAATATCGTAGCGGCAGGCTTGGCGAAAAAAATTCAGCTTCAAATATGCTACGCTATCGGCAAAGCGGAACCCGTTTCAATAGACGCTAATACCTTTAATACGGGCGTTTTAACCGACGGTGAAATAGCTGATATCGTACGTAAAGAGTTTGACTTGACGCCGAAAGGCATCATAAAAACGCTTGATTTGCGCAGACCTATTTATCAAAAAACGGCTAATTACGGACACTTTGGCAGAGACGAGTTTTCTTGGGAAAAGCTTGACAAAGTAGACGACCTAAAAAAATATTTAAGTAAATGATAGTAAAAGGCACGGTGGAAGACGTTGTTTTTTACAACGACCAAAACGGATATTCGGTCATTCGGGTTTTTTGTGACGGCAAACTAATTACTTGCGTCGGCAATATGCCTGTCGTTTCGGCGGGCGAGGAAGTGGAACTCGAAGGCGACAAAATAACTCACGTTAAATACGGCGAGCAGTTTTGCGTGAAAAGTTTTACCGTTAACGCGCCGACAAGCAAAGCGGGAGTAATTCGCTACCTTGGTAGCGGTCTAATTCGCGGAGTGGGAGAAATCACGGCGGGCAAAATTTACGACGCGTTCGGCAAGGACACGATGCGTGTCATAGAAAACGAACCCGATAGACTTACTCATATAAAAGGCATTTCCGCAGACAAGGCGAAAACAATCGCCGATTGCTATAATGAAAACAAACAAATGCAAAAGCAAGTTATGTTTTTGCAAGGTTATAATATCTCAATAAATACCGCGATAAAAATTTATAACGTATATAAAGACTCGGCAAAAACGATTGTCAAACAAAATCCTTATAAGCTTATCGACGACGTGGATGGAATAGGTTTTATTACCGCCGACAAAATCGCGCAAAATCTGGGGATAGATATCGACAGTCCTTTTAGACTGCGCGCCGCTATTATTTATACGCTAAAAGACACCGCCGAAAAACAAGGCAATACGTATTTAACATACGACAGATTGAAAAACGAGGCGGCGGCTATATTAAAGCTCGATATCGAGTCAAGCGGTACTTATGACGAAGTGATAGACAGACTTGTTTTGGATGCGGTTTTGAAAGACTTTATGGTGGAGGACGATAGATGTATCGCATTAAGCCGTTACTATAATACGGAAAAATTTATCGCTTCCGCCTTAACTAAACTAAATCGGGAAACGGTGAGTAATGATGCCGATTTAGACGTATTGATAACCGAATTTGAAAGAATAAACAATATAAAATTTCATTCAAACCAGATAGACGCAGTAAAAGCCGCAGTAACTAACGGCGTTACCGTTATAACGGGCGGACCCGGAACGGGCAAAACCACGATAGTTAAGTGCATAGCGTATATTTTTGACAATCATAAATACAAGACCGAATTTTGCTCGCCTACGGGCAGAGCGGCAAAAAGGCTGGCTTTATCCACCGATAAAGACGCTAAGACGATTCACAGACTGCTCGGTATGAATTTTTCCACGGGCGAGCCGAATTTTGCTTTTAATCAATACAATCAGCTGCCTTGCGACGCCGTCGTTGTGGACGAAGTTTCGATGGTGGACGTGTTTATCATGAACAGCCTATTAAGAGCGTTGCAAAACCGTACGAAACTTATTTTGGTAGGCGACAAAGACCAATTGCCTTCGGTCGGCGCGGGAAACGTGCTGGCGGACATTATCGCAAGCGGCGTGGTCGACGTAAAATATCTTACTCACATATATAGACAGGAAGCCGACAGTTTGATTATCACAAACGCTCACTTAATAAACGGCGGCAAAATGCCGAAAATCGACAACGCCAGCAAAGATTTTTTCTTTATCGAGCAAAAGCCCGATATAACCATGGTGGAAACGGTGGTGGATTTGGTGTCGGAAAGATTGACGAAGTTTACCGGCGCGAGCGGATTTGATATTCAAGTTCTTGGACCTATGAAAAGCGGCATTGCTGGAGTGCAAAATCTTAATAAACGTCTGCAGGCAAAACTTAACCCGTTCGCCCCGTCAAAAAAAGAAATCCGTATCGGAGAAACGACTTACCGTGTGGGCGATAGAATAATGCAGACGGTAAACGATTACGAGATGAAGTGGACGAAAATGCGCGGCAACGTTCCCGAACAAGGCGACGGCGTTTTTAACGGCGATATAGGCTTCATAACTACGATGGAAGAAGGATTGACTGAGATAACTTTTGACGACGACAGAGTGGCGCAGTACACACCGCTTGACTTATACAACATTCAGCTTTCTTACGCCGTGACGATACACAAAAGCCAAGGCAGCGAGTTTGATACGCTCGTAATCGCGTTGACGAACGGACCCCCGACGATACTGAATAAAAATCTGCTGTATACCGCCGTAACTAGAGCGAAAAAAACGGTCGTACTGGTATGCGGTAAAAAATTACTCAATATGACCGTTAGAAATAATTACATATCGGAAAGGCTGACTCTTTTGAAGCGGTTTATCAAAGAAGAAAATGAAAAGTATGACAAATTTTTTGTCCAAAATTAAAGCCAAGTTTCAGCCGTTTATGGGAATGCATTATTTTAAATGTATTTGCTGCGGCGCGGACGTTTTTGACGACAGCGGAATTTGCGAAAAATGCAAACCGAAAATAGAATTTAACGACGGTAAAACCTGTGCCAAATGCGGTAAACCCGTCGGTGAAAACGATTTTTGCAGCTGCGGAAAAAGAGAACTGTATTTTGACAGAGCGTATTCGCCTTTGATTTACGACGGATTGACGCGTAAAGCGATGCTGTCTTATAAGTTCGGCGGTATGACTTATATAGCGAATACTTTTTCAAAAATGCTTGCCGATAAAGCGGTAAAGGAAAATATAGATTTTGACGTCGTGACGTTCGTGCCTTTGACAAAAAAAGACAAACGCGCGCGCGGTTACAACCAAACAAGTTTGCTTGCCAATGGGTTTTGTGATATACTGAAACTGCCGCAGCCAGAGGAATTATTAACAAAAATAAAGCAAACGCAAAAGCAGGAAAAACTCGATTACAAAAATCGCTCGACAAATCTTACGGGAGCGTTTCAAGCGACGGACAAAAACCTTATTAAAGGTAAAAAAATTTTACTCATAGACGACGTTATAACGAGCGGCGCGACAACAAGCGAATGCGCGAGAGTTTTGAAAAAAAACGGAGCGGACAAAGTTTGGGTTCTTACCGTCGCGGTTAGAAAAGAAAATATTTTAATGGATTAACATAGATAAAGGAGACAAAATAATGGCCAACGAATTAGGCGGAGCGAATAAAAGAGCGTTAAAACAGTTAGAAAAAATAGCCGCAAAAGTTGAAGCTAATGCGGATAAATACGCGGGTTATACAGACGCGCAGCTAAAAGCGATGACGGACGAATTTAAAAGTCGTTACGCTAATGGGGAAAGCTTGGACGATATGCTACCCGAAGCGTACGCCGTTTGCCGAGAAGCAGCAACGAGAGTATTAAGGATGAGACACTTCCACGTTCAGATACTGGGCGGTATTTCGCTTCATCAAGGCAGAATTTGTCAGATGAGTACAGGCGAAGGCAAAACTTTGGTGGAAACTTTGCCTGCATACCTAAACGCTATTACAGGTAACGGCGTGCATATCGTTACCGTCAACGAATATTTGGCAAAACGTGACGCCGAATGGATGGGAAAAGTTTTCAGATTCTTAGGGCTAACAGTCGGCATTATTTTTACAAAACAATCTACGGAAGAGAAGAAAAAGGCTTATTTAAGCGACGTTACCTACGGTACAAATAACGAATTCGGTTTTGATTATCTAAGAGATAATATGGCGCGCTCAAAAGAAGGCAGAGTCCAAAGAGTATTGAATTTTGCCATTATTGACGAAGTGGATAGTATCTTGATAGACGAAGCGCGTACGCCGCTTATTATTTCTGGACGCTCGAATAAATCCAGCGAAATGTACGTTACGGCAAATAGATTTATCTGCACATTACGTAAAGACGTCGATTACGAAGTCGACGAAGAAAAAAGACAAGCGCAGCTTACCGACGAAGGTATTGAAAAAGCCGAAAGATTTTTCAAAATCGACAATCTTTCCGACCTTGATAATACGGAACTAAACCACTACATTATTCAGGCTTTACGCGCGCACGCGGTTATGAAGCGAGACGACGATTATATCGTCGAAAATGGTAAAGTTGTAATAGTAGACGCTTTTACAGGCAGAAAAATGGAAGGCAGACGCTTTAACGGCGGCTTGCACCAGGCGATAGAAGCCAAAGAACACGTATCCATAAAAGAAGAAGACAAAACCCTCGCTACCGTTACTTTCCAAAACTATTTCCGTTTGTATAAAAAACTTTCGGGTATGACGGGTACGGCGAAAACGGAAGAAGACGAATTTAACACCATATACAACCTTGACGTCGTCGTTATTCCTACAAACTTACCTATGATAAGAGCCGACCACGACGACGTGGTATACGTAACGAGAAAAGGAAAATTAAACAATATCGTAAACGAAGTCAAAGATAGACACGCGACTGGACAACCCGTGCTAATAGGTACGGTATCGGTTGAAAAAAGTGAAGAGCTGTCCGAAATGCTTAATAAAATAGGCGTCAGACATAATGTATTGAACGCGAAAAACCATAGCCGTGAAGCGGAAATAGTAGCGCAAGCGGGCAGATTTAATGCCGTTACGATAGCTACTAATATGGCGGGACGTGGTACCGATATATTATTGGGCGGCAATCCGCAGTTTTTGGCTATGCAGGATATGATGCGTCTTGGTTATAACGAAGAGCAGATAAACATAGCGACGAGTTACGCCGAGGGCGACGAAGAAACGACAAAACTTCAAAAAGTGTACGGCGAACTGTATGAGAAAAATAAGTTAATAACCGACGAGGAAAAGAAAAAAGTTATCGAAGTCGGCGGACTTCATATTATAGGCACGGAACGACATGAAAGCAGACGTATCGACAACCAGTTGCGCGGACGAAGCGGTCGTCAAGGCGACCCGGGATCTTCGGTATTTTATCTATCCACCGAAGATGATATGATGAGAGTATTCGGCGGCGACAGATTGAGATCGGTTTTGTCTGTGCTTAACGTGGATGAGAATACGCCTATCACGGCAAAAATGCTGACAAAGCAGCTTGAAGCGGCGCAAAGACGCGTGGAAGACCGCAACTTTTCTTCCAGAAAATACGTATTGCAGTACGACGACGTAAACAACTATCAAAGAAATCTTATTTATGCTGAAAGAGACAAGGTTTTGGAAGGCAAGAGCGTTCACGAAGATATAGTGAAAATGGCGGCTACTTACGCGCGTAAGGCTTTGGAAGACGCGTGCGGCGGCGAAGAAAACGTAGAAAAATGGGATTGGGAAAGAGCTAACGAAATTTTAAAGACCAAATATTTGCCCGATGGACGCGATATTCTTGACGAACACATAGTAGAGCATAACTCCGCGCGCGAAATAATGAATATGCTGACAGACGTTGTGAAAGAAATGCTGGAAAATAAAGCGGGCGAACTTAACGAGCAGGGCATGGACTTTAACGACGTCGAAAGATATATTCTTCTTAAAATCACAGACGAAAAATGGATGGAACACCTTGAAGATATGGATCAGCTAAAACAAGGCGTAGGTTTGCAGTCCATTGGTCAGCATGACCCGCTGGCAATATACAAAAAAGAAGGCTTTGATATGTTTGAAAAAATGAACGAAGAAATCCAAGCCGACACGGTAAAATTTTTGCTTTACGCGCATATTAAAAAACAAGAGCGCGCGCAGACAGTTTTGCAAAAAGTAAAGAAAAGAGTAGAAGGCGAAGCTGTGGGTATGAACGAGCCGTGTCCTTGCGGCAGCGGCAAAAAATACAAAAACTGCTGCGGAGCAGCGTTAGCCGCTCAGCAAAAAGAAGAATGGAAAAAATCTAAAAAGCAATAATTTAGATAATTCTAATATAGTCATTGCGAAATCAAGTTTTATAAAATCTTATTTACGAGCAAAATTATTTAAAAAAGGGGTGATACGTTAATTATGATAAGCATAGATGAACAAAAACACAGAGCGAAACAACTGCTGAAAAAATTGACAAGGATAGGTGAGTCACTTTGACTTACCTGAACTTGAAAAAGAATTAGCGGATTTAAGAGAACAACAGCATAACCCTAATTTTTGGAACGACCAAAAAACGGCGCAAAAAGTTTCGCAGCGCGCAAAAACGGTGGAAGACAAGGTTTCCCATTACAAGAAACTTTTTAACCGCCTAAACGGAATAGAAGAGCTTTTTGATTTAGCCGAAGACGACGAAGGTTTGCTTGCCGAAACGGTGGACGAACTGGACGAACTGAACGAAAAAATAAACAAACTTCATATCGACACGCTTTTGTCGGGAAAATACGACGCTTGCAACGCCATTGTTACAGTACACGCGGGCGCGGGCGGCACGGAAGCGCAGGACTGGGCGCAAATGCTTTACCGTATGTATACCCGTTATTGCGAAAGACAAGGGTATAAAACGCAGTTACTGGATTGGCTGGATGGTGAAGAAGCGGGCATAAAAAGCGTTACTTTTTTGGCTTCGGGCGAAAACGCCTACGGCTACTTAAAAGCGGAAAAGGGCGTACACAGGCTTGTCAGAATTTCGCCTTTCGACGCAAACAAACGCAGACACACGAGCTTTGCTTCCGTCGAAGTAATGCCCGAACTCAATAACGATACAGACATAGTCATAGACGAAAAAGACTTGCACATAGATACGTTCCGTAGCAGCGGAGCGGGCGGTCAGCATATCAACAAGACCGATAGCGCGATACGTATTACTCACGTTCCGACGGGAATAGTGGTAGCGTGCCAAACAGAAAGAAGCCAAATTCAAAACCGCGAAACAGCTATGGGAATGCTCCGCAATAGGTTAGCCGAGCTTAAAGAACGCGAACAAATGGAAGAAGCTATGGCGATAAAAGGCGAAATCAAAAAAATCGAGTGGGGCAGTCAGATACGCTCGTACGTTTTTATGCCTTATACTTTGGTAAAAGACCACCGTACGGGTTACGAAAACGCGAATATTATTGCGGTTATGGACGGCGATATTCAACCGTTTATTGAAGATTACTTGCAAAAAGCTTTATAAAAAAATGGAAAAAAGTATTTTAACATTGGGAATAGAAACGTCGTGCGACGAAACCTGCGCGGCTGTGGTGGTTAACGGGCGCGAAGTGCGGTCAAACGTTGTCGCCAGCCAAATAAATATCCACAGCCTTTACGGCGGCGTTGTTCCCGAGATAGCAAGCCGCAACCATATAAAAGTAATAGACGTCGTCACAAAACAAGCCTTAACACAAGCAGGGGTTACGATAGACCAAATCGACAATATCGGCGTGACTTACGGAGCGGGGCTCGTGGGGGCTTTACTCGTGGGTGTCACTTATGCGAAAGCTCTTTCGCAGGCGGCAAAAAAACCGCTTTATGCCGTAAACCATATAGAAGGGCATATCGCGGCGAATTATATCACGGACAAAAATCTTTGCCCGCCTTTTATCTGCTTAATCGCTTCTGGCGGACATACGAGCATTGTTAAAATAAACGGTTATAACGATATAGAAACAATATGTTCGACCGTGGACGATGCTATCGGCGAAAGTTTTGATAAAGTTGCGAGAGTTCTCGGCTTGCCTTACCCTGGCGGTCCGCAAATCGACAAGCTGTCAAACAATGGAAAACCGTCTATAAAACTACCGACGGTTTTACTGAAAGACGGCAATTTTTCATACAGCGGACTTAAAACCGCAGTCATAAATTACTGTCACGGCATACGCCAAAACGGCGGAGAAATAAATCCAGCCGACGTCGCGCGCTCCTTTACCGAAGCGGCGATAGACGGACTCATTATAAGAGCAAAACAAATTTTGGCGGAGAAAAAACAAAACCGCTTAGCGATAGCTGGCGGAGTAGCGGCGAACTCATATTTGAGAGAAAAATTAACGGAACTAAGAAAAAGCGGTTACGAGATTTTTTTACCCAGTCTTGACTTATGCGGCGACAACGCCGCTATGATAGCAAGCCGCGCGTATTTTCAGTTTAAAGAAAATCTGCCGACAGCGGCGGACGACCTTAACGCCGAACCGTCGATAAGATAAAATAAACAATTAAACAAGACGACGCTAAGCCGTCTTTTTTGTTAGTTTTTTATGTAAAATTGTATAAAAATGAAATTCGAATTTTAAAAATATCTTGCTGTGTGGTAACGCCTAAAATTACTAGTAAGCCAAACTTAAAAATTTTTGACAGTCGGTCGCTTTAAGGTCTTGTAAAAGGTTGACAAAACATTAAGTTACGAATAAAATTTAATTA
>DAOTGG010000033.1:9686-11749 GCA_035446985.1 Eubacteriales bacterium | reverse complement strand
TGGAAAGTATCGCCGACGCTGATTTTTGCCTACTGGTGGCTGAGCCGACGGTTTTTGGCGCGCATAACCTTAGTATGGCGTTTGAGCTTGTAAAAGTTTTCGATAAACCTTGCGCGGTTGTACTTAATAAAACGACAGGAGAATACAATCCATCCGAAGATTTTTGTCAACAAAATTGTATAGAAATTTTTGCCAAAATACCGTTCGATAATGAATTGGGCGAAATAAACTCTAACGGAAAAATCGCCGTAAGAGAAAATTACTCAAATAAAAATTTATTTTACGACCTGCTTGCTAAAATAAAGGAGGCGGTAAAATGAAAAGGCTTGTGATACTTAGCGGAAAAGGCGGAACGGGCAAAACGACAGTCGCGGGAGCTTTGATAAAATTATTTCAATCAAAAGCGTACGCAGATTGCGACGTGGACGCGCCAAATCTGCATCTCATTACCCGTCAAAATACCGAACCCGAAAAAAAAGATTTTTACGGTATGCCAAAGGCGGAAATCAATCAAGAACTTTGCAATAAATGCGGCTTGTGTCAAGAAAAATGCCGCTTCGACGCTATAAAAAATAAAAACGAAAGTTACTATATAGACTCGTTTAGCTGCGAAGGCTGCGGCGTATGCGAAGCGGTTTGTCCTGCCGACGCTGTAAAACTCCATAAAGCCGTTGCGGGCGAACTTTCGCTTTACCGCGGCGACGGCGTTTTTTCCACGGCAAAACTAAAAATGGGCAGCGGCACGTCGGGAAAACTCGTCACCGAAGTCAAAAAAGGTTTATCGCAGACGCCGCAAGAAACTCAACTCGCGATTATCGACGGCTCGCCAGGTATCGGCTGCCCAGTAATCGCTTCGCTTTCGGGCGCGGACGCGGTTTTAATTGTGGCAGAACCGTCGGTATCTGGCATCAGCGATATGGAAAGAATAATCCGCACGGCAAAACATTTTGACGTAAAAATCGCCGTGTGCGTTAATAAATACGACACTAATATATCTAACACGAAAAAAATCGAAAAATTCTGCTTGGATGAAAGATTGCCGTATTTAGGGGAAATACCTTATGATATTTACGCTCAAAAGGCGATAAACCAAGGAAAAACGATAGCGGAAGTCGATTGTCCGTCCGCGGACGCGGTAAAAAAAATATATGAGCAAATATTAAAAATCATTTTTATTAACTAATAAAATATTAGAAAAGGAAAAGAT
This sequence comes from Eubacteriales bacterium, assembly GCA_035446985.1. Taxonomy (GTDB): domain Bacteria; phylum Bacillota; class Clostridia; order Christensenellales; family CAG-314; genus JAQUSX01. Next base: position 10,542 of record DAOTGG010000033.1, on the reverse strand, counting down.
TATGGACGAAAATTTAGTGAAAGAAGACCAAAAAGAAGCGACGGATTACGAAAAAAAGGCGATGGAAAATTTTAAACAAGGGTTTAACTGCGCCCAATCCGTGACGGCGGCTTTTGCGGACAAACTAAACGTGGATCGCGATACCGCGTTAAAAATCGCCTCGTCTTTCGGCGGGGGCGTCGGCAGAATGCGTGAAATTTGCGGAGCGTTAAGCGGCGCGTTTATCGTAATGGGAATGTTGGACGGATACTTTGACCCATTAGACGACGAAACCAAGACAAAACTTTACATTTCCGTGCAAGAGTTAGCCGAAAAATTCAAAAAAGAAAACGGGTCTTTACTGTGCAAGGATTTACTCGGCGTTCAATACGAGCCGATAAGCCCGATACCTGAAAAACGCACGGCAAAATATTATCACAATCGGTCTTGTGAAAAATTTGTAGGATACAGCGCAAAATTATTAGCGGAACATATAAAAGAAATGGAGGAAATAAAAAAATGAAAATAGCGGTTGCATGCGAAGGAAAAACGGTTACACAGCACTTTGGACATTGTGAAAATTTTATGGTTTACGAAAGCGTAGATAATAAAATAACTGGTGAAAAATCTTACCCAAATCCGGGACACAAACCCGGTTTTTTGCCGAATTATTTAAACGAACTTGGGGTTAACGTTATTATCTCAGGCGGAATGGGCGGCGGCGCGATAGATATTTTTAATGAACTTAATATTGAAGTCGTAACTGGCGCAAGCGCAGACGCAAAAAATGCCGCGCAAAATTATCTTAACGGAGCTTTAAAATCCACGGGTTCGGTTTGTCACGAACATCAGCATAAAGACGAGTGCGGCGAATAGC
>DAOTGG010000033.1:0-9586 GCA_035446985.1 Eubacteriales bacterium | reverse complement strand
GGACATAACCAAATCTTCCTACCCGACCTTTTGCGACGGCATAAAAACGAAAAAGGATTTTATAGCTTTTTCAAAAAATGCGTTTAACAATAAAAACGAGGAAATTTTGTTGTTTATTAAAGACAAAAAAGTTTTGGGCTGGATTCATTATTATTTTATTCCGAAAGACAAGTATTTAACTATTTTCTCTTTTCAAGTCGAGTCGGATTTTGAGACCGCTATGGCGGAGTTTTTGTCGTTCTGCGTGAAAAAATTTGCTTCGTACGAACTGTGGATGGGATTTTCCGATAAAAACACACAAGCCGTGAATTTTTTATCTCAAAACGATTTTACGCTTATCGAAAGCAGCTACAACGACGTTTTTGATTTTTCAAAATACGTTTGCGGTATAGATCCGACTGATGTGACGGAATTGAAAAAAGACGAGTTTCAACAGTTTTCAAAACTTTTGGGCGACTCGCGCGACGAAGCGTATTGGAACGCGGAAAAAATTTTTGAAGAATTTGACAGATGGAATATTTTTGTTTACCGAAAAAACGACGAAATTACAGGCGCGATTTATTATATCGACGAAAAACTTATGTTGGAAATTTTCGGTGTGAACTATATAAACGGAAAATTTGATGAAAATATTTTTCGGTCGCTTATGGTCAAGTGTCTTAACGAAGGAAAAAAATCGGGGAGCGGTTTTATAGATTTTTTCTTTGAAAAGAAGGAGCATCCCGTACTAATCGAACTTGGCTTTAAGAGTGTGGGAGAATATCGCTGTTATAAACGCAAATTAAGCGATTAAAAAAATTATTTTTTTTGGGTGTAAAAAATCGTCATAGACCTTTCAAAACATTGATATATTTTTTTGTTTGAAGTATAATGACATTTGGTAATAAACGAATTTTTTGGAGAATTTATGAATTACGATTTAGTTGTTTTGGGCGGCGGTCCCGGCGGATATTTGGCTGCGGAAAGAGCTGGCGCAGCGGGACTCAGCGTTACTTTAATTGAAAAAAACAAGCTTGGCGGAACGTGTCTTAACGAAGGTTGTATTCCGTCAAAAGCGTTTTTACAGTCCGCGAAAGTGGCTGATTACGCAAAACACGCCGCTAGTTACGGAGTTAACGCCAGCTACGCTAACGTCGACCAAAAGGCGGTAGTGGAGCGTAAAAACCGTATAGTACGCAAGCTTGTCGGCGGCGTAAAAGTTACCATGCGCGAGACTAACGTAAACGTTGTTTCTGGCGAAGGCGTTTTGGTTAAAGACAGCAATGGCGCGGGCGTAAAAGTCGGCGACCAAATTTTTTACGGCAAAAATATCATTATAGCCACAGGCAGCGAAAGCGTTATGCCCCCGATTACTGGCGCGAAAGAAGCTTACGCTAGCGGCAAAATGCTTACAAACAGAGAAATACTCGACCTTACGGTTATCCCCGAAAGCCTTATCGTCATAGGCGGCGGCGTAATCGGTCTTGAAATGGCGTCGTATTTTAATTCTGTCGGAAGCCGCGTCACCGTTATCGAAATGCTTGACCACATCGGCGGACAGACCGAATCGCAAATAAGCGAAATGCTCAAAACCGTTTACGAGAAAAAAGGTATAGAATTTATATTGGGCGCAAAAGTCGTCGGTATTACCGATGACGGCGTCAATTACGAAATCGGCGGCGAAACGAAAAAAATCGTATGCGACAAAATTTTGATGTCAGTCGGCAGGCGGGCAAATACCGCGAATATCGGTCTTGAAAATCTTAATATCGCGACCGAACGCGGAGCAATCGTTACCGACGGTAAAATGAAAACTAATGTACCGAATATTTACGCGGTTGGCGACGTTAACGGTAAGGTTATGCTTGCGCATACGGCGTACCGTGAAGCCGAAGTGGCGGTTAATACGATATTGGGTAAAATAGACGAAATGATTTATGACTATATTCCGTCGGTAATTTACACTAATCCAGAAGTCGCTTGCGTAGGTCTTACGGAAGAAGCGGCGCAGCAAAAAGGAATTAACGCAAAAGTCGTCAGTTTGCCTATGCAATACAGCGGCAGATTCGTTGCCGAAAACGCGGACCCTGACGGTATTTGCAAACTGGTTTTCGATATTGATAAAAACACTCTTATCGGCGCGCATATGATGGGTAATTCTTCTGGAGAAATCATATACGGAGTAGCAATGCTGATAAATACCGCTGTGGACGTTGAAACTATTAAAAGACAAATTTTCCCGCACCCGACAGTCAGCGAGATTATACGGGAATGCGTTTTCAAGTTAGATAAATAATCCGTAATTTTTAGGAGGCATAAACTTATGTCAAAAATGAATGCATTGGTAAAAAGATTACCCGAAAAAGGTCTTTGGCTCGAACAAGTGGAAATTCCAAAACCGTCTTTCGGCGAAGCTTTGGTAAAAATCAAACGCACCGCTATTTGCGGCACAGACCTTCATATTTACAACTGGGACGAATGGAGTCAAAGGACGATACCCGTTCCTATGATTATCGGTCATGAATGGGTGGGCGAAATCGTTGAAATCAACGGTAACACAGACGCGTTTAAAGTCGGCGATTTGGTTTCGGGCGAAGGTCACGTCACTTGCGGAAAATGCCGCAACTGTCTTGAAGGCAAAAAACATCTTTGTCCGAATACTCAAGGCATTGGCGTAAACCGCACAGGTATTTTTGCCGAATACGCAGTTATTCCTATCTCAAACCTATGGAAATGCGCAAAAGATATACCGCTTGAAATGTACGCGATTTTTGATCCTTTTGGAAACGCTACTCATACCGCTCTTACTTACAGCGTAGTAGGCGAAGACGTTTTGGTAACGGGCGCGGGCTCTATCGGCATTATGGCGGCGGCTATATGCAAACATAACGGCGCAAGAAACGTTGTTATTACGGATATAAAAGATTTCAGATTAAAACTTGCGAAAGAAGTTTGTCCGTCTCTTATCTGCGTTAATACGGCTAGCCGTCAAGTAAAAGATATTCGCGGTGAAATCGACGTTCCAGAAGGCTTTGGCGTGGGACTGGAAATGAGCGGAAGCGGACAGGCTTTTAACGAGCTTATCGGCAATATGAGTAACGGCGGCAATATCGCATTACTCGCTATGCAGAAAAAAGGCACGATTATAGATTGGGACACAGTTGTTTTCAACGCTCTGAATATTAAAGGTATTTACGGAAGAAAAGTTTTTGAAACGTGGGTAAAGATGACCGCAATGCTTCAGAGCGGACTTGATATAAGTAAAATTATCACGCATAGATTTGATTACCGTGAATATGAAAAAGGTTTCGCTCTGATGAACGAAGGCAGCTGCGGCAAAGTTATTTTAAATTGGGAGAAGTAAAATGTATAAGAAAACGAAACAAATTATATCTCAAAAATTGCAGGAAATCAAAGATAACGGACTGTGGAAAGACGAGAGAGTTATCACCACACCGCAATCAAACGTTATCGACACCGTTAAAGCAAAACACGTTATCAATTTTTGCGCAAACAACTATCTTGGTCTTTGCGACAATCCCGAAGTTATCGCCGCTGCAAAAGCAAGTTACGATAACTACGGATACGGAATGAGCAGCGTCCGTTTTATTTGCGGAACTCAATCCGTACACAAACAACTCGAACAAAAAATAAGCGAATTTCTTTCGACTGACGACACTATTCTTTACAGCAGTTGTTTTGACGCTAACGGCGGTTTGTTTGAAACAATAACGACCGACGAAGACGCTATTATTTCCGACGCTCTTAACCACGCGAGCATTATCGACGGCGTCAGACTGTCAAAAGCAAAAAGATACCGCTACAAAAACAACGATATGGCGGACTTGGAAGCGCAGCTACAGCAAGCGGACGCGGATAAAGTAAGACAAAAAATCATTGTCACAGACGGCGTATTTTCAATGGACGGAATTATCGCAAACCTTAAAGGGATTTGCGATTTGGCGGATAAATACGACGCGCTTGTATGCGTTGACGACAGCCACAGCACTGGCTTTGTAGGTAAAACTGGCAGAGGCACGGCGGAACATTGCGGAGTTACTGGCAGAGTCGATATTATCACAGGCACGCTTGGTAAAGCTCTTGGCGGCGCGAGCGGCGGCTTTACAAGCGGCAGAAAAGAAATCATCGATTTACTCAGACAACATTCAAGACCTTATCTATTCAGCAATACTCTTGCTCCTTCTATCGCTGCGGCTTCATTGAAAGTATTGGATATGCTACAAAAAAGCACGGAACTCAGAGACAAGGTTATGGACAATGCGAATTATTTCCGTAAGAAAATGACCGAAGCAGGATTCGACCTTGCGGGCGAAGGACACCCGATTGTTCCCGTAATGCTTTACGACGCCGTTTTAGCGAAAAAAGTCGCTGAAAAAATGCTTGAAAAAGGTATCTATGTAGTAGGATTTTATTATCCTGTTGTGCCGCAAGGTAAAGCTCGTATTCGTACTCAAATGTCCGCAAGACACACGCACGAAGATATCGATAAATGCGTAAAAGCTTTTATTGAAGCGAGAAACGAAATAGGTTTTTAATTTAAATCTGAAATAAAAATAAAAAAAGAGCGACATAATTAAATGCCGTTCTTTTTTTGTTTCTTAAGGGAAACTATATAAGGAAATGAAATGACTATAAGTTTTTTTATCTATTTTGCATTATGCTCTGTCAAAAAATACGTTTTGTTTTTTTGTAATTACAAAATAGCATATTTATTAGCGTAAAATCTGTAACTTTGTTACTCTTTAACGCGAATAAAGTCTATAAATTGTTTATTGCGTTTGCAGCTTTTCTATTTTAAAACTCGTTAAGTTTTTGTTATTTTAGATACGCGCCTGCTTTGTGGTCGGGCGTTTGTTTGTCGATAGTTCCGTTAACGGTTTTTGGTTGTTCGGCTTTGCCGTAGATTGCGCGCAATTTGACTTGACTTTGTTTGCGTTTAATAAGCGACGGTACGACTTGGGCAAGTATTACCGCGCCGAACATAAGCGCGCCGCCGAAAACCATATTTATTCTGAACGCTTCAAAACCGAATATAACAGAGAAAGCCGCGCCGAAAACATTTTCAAGGCTCAATACAAGCGAGACTTGATAGGGCGGAAGAAGCTTTTGCGCGTGCGTCTGTACCGAGTAAGCGTATACGGTGGAAAAAAGCACCAATGCAAGCAGTGGAACGATAAAACTTCCCCACGCGATCGGCGTAATTATTTGGGTTTTAAATTCATACGCAAAGAAAAATACGCCCAAAACTATTCCCGCAGTAGTCAGTTGCAAAAAGTTGAACGTTTGCGAATCCGTGCGTTTCAATGCGTAAGTTACCGTAATGTAATGCAAAGCGAAAGTCAACGCGCTTGTCAGTATCAGTATATCGCCAAGGTTAAACACAAACGAGCTTCCGTTATAGCTGAGGACAAATACTCCCGCAACGTACGCCGCCAAAGAAACGTAAACCAATACGGACGGTTTTTTGCGGAAAAATAGCCAAGTCAAAAACGGCAAAAATACCGTCGTCATAGACGTCAAAAACGCGCTGTTGCTTGGAGTCGTGTATTCTTGACCGTACGCTTGCAAAGCGAAACTTACAGCCAAAAGCATTCCAGCCAAAAGTCCGATGGGCAAATCTTTCGCTTTAATTTTTATTTTGCGAATAAATATTGCGCCGTAGATAAGTCCAGAAAGAACGAATCTCAAAAAACATAAAAACGACGACGTTGCGCCCGCTCTCTGTCCTAAAGGCACGAGAATATAGCCCAATCCCCATACGACGGATAGGCTAAGGCACAAAAGCAATGCGTTGTTTTTTTGTTTTTCGATAGGCATAGTTCCTCCTTTTTTTCGCAAAAGAAAAAGCAGAGCAGTATTTTGCCCAACTTTTCTTTTTAAAAATTTAATTTTTTTAAGAAAATTCGCTGATTTTTATTATTTTTTTTATTTTGTTTTCGGCTGAAAATTCAACCAAAAAAAGCGAGCCGATTTTCAGCTCCACTTACATTATGATATTATCACAAGTATGCGTCATTGTCAACTCGTTTAGGGGGGGGTGCGCCCTTTTATTATCAAATTTCGTGGCGCATTTATATAATATTATTATTGAACCGAATTTGACAAAGTCGATTGATGAAAATTTATTGCAAAAATCTAGCTTGGGAAAAAATGAATAAAGAAGGATAACCAAAAAAATTTTCAAAATAGCTTGCACTAGATTAACGAATATGATATATTACTTTTAAGGACGGAGTTATGATTTTTTATATTATTATCGGATGCGTTTACGCAGCAGCTTTGATAACGTATTTTTTTGTGGAGACAAAGCCGCGACTGTTTGCCGCGCGAGCGACGGACAAGATTGTTATGGCGACGCTGTATCTTATCGTTGCTGCGAGCGCGGTTTTTACAAAAGAAATAGAATTATATAAGATACTTATTTTCTCGGCTTGCTGTTTTGCCTGGTTCGGCGATTTGTTTTTGCTTTTCAAAAAAACTTTCGGCGTAGGGGTGGTTTTTTTCCTTTTATCTAATCTCGCCGTTATTTCCGCCGAAACCGTTATTTTGGCAAATATGCAGGTAAGCGGCGGTTTTATTTGGGTTACCGCTCTGGTATTTATCGCAGTTTACGGCGGACTTGCCGTAATGCAAATTACAAAATTCTGCTCCTTTGGCAAATATATCGTACCGCTGAATATTTACATATCCGTAATGACTCTTTCAGGTTCGATAGGGGTTGCGCTGGCGATTTTTGGAACGGGAGTTTTTACCGCGATTTTCGGTATAGGTGTAACTTTGTTTATGATTTCCGATTATCTACTCGGCGCGTATTTATTTAAATTTAAAGTTAATAAGGTTTTGATTTCCAACAGCGCGTTTTATTTTACCGGAATATTTTTGATTGCGCTGAGTCTTATATTCTAATTTATTTTAATCTTTTATCAACAACAGTCGCGTAAATAGGTAAAAAACCATAACTTTTAGCTTTTTTAGGGTACTTTATTCGACAAACCTCGACATTATTGAACAATATTAGTAAAAAATTTTTTAAAAAAAGATAATATTTTACAATAATCTATGTTATAATACATTCATACTTGGGAGAGGTGGTATGAAACATAGAATAGGTTTAGTATGTAATGCGGAATTGGCGGATACTATTCTGCAATGTTCCGATTGCGAAATCGTTTACGATGTGGACAGCGGAGTAGAGGCGTTTCAGATGCAGGAAAGAATCAAAGCCGATATTGTTGTCACGGAGCTTTTGACACCAAAGCTTGACGGGTATTTATTGATTGAACAGCTTAAAACGATGGCGAACCCGCCGAGAATAATCGTCGTCAGCGAGCTTAAAGGGGAGGTATTTCTGAGCAAGGCGTACCAATTGGGAATCAATCAGTACATAGTCAAACCCGTGGTTTCAAGTCATTTGATCAACTGTATCGTTACTCCGGCAAAACTTGGCAAAGTCGGGCAGACTCGCTCGATAGAAAACAATCGGACGCTGGACGAAAGAATAACTAATATTTTTATTTCTGTAGGAATACCCGCGCATATAAAAGGGTACCAATATCTTAGACAGGGTATAAAACTCGCGGTTGACACGCCGACTATTATCAATAGTATTACAAAAACGCTTTACCCCGCCATAGCAGAGCATTTTTCGACTACTCCGTCGAAAGTGGAGAGGGCGATAAGACATGCGATAGAAGTAGCGTGGAACAGAGGAAAAATAGAAAATATCAATTCTATTTTCGGGATTAGGGTTTATTCCAATAGCGACAAACCCACAAACGGCGAGTTCATCGCGCTGATTGCAGATAAAATGCTGCTTGAATGCGCGTACTAAAACCCCTTATACAAACGTCACCTTTACGGTGACTTTGTTTTGACCTTTTTTGGGGAAAAATAGATAAAAACAACGAAAAATAGCATAATCTGTTGAATTTTTGTACTGGTTGTGGTATATTTACATCAAGGAGAAAGAGATGCAATATCTAAAAAAAGAAATACGCGAGAGGATTATCGACGCCGCAATGGAAGAGTTTAATAAGCTCGGATTTGCCGACGCTTCTATTAGAAATATAGCGCAGACAGCAAAAACATCGCTGGGAAACGTGTACCGTTATTTTACCAATAAGGAAGCGTTGTATCTTGCGGTAGTGAACCCCGTCATTAACGCCACGGAAAAACGGGCGGATTTGTTTTTTGAATTTACAGGCGAAGCTTATGAAAAGCTGCCGGTTATGATTATGGAGTTTGTCAACGAATACGCGGAAGGGCTTTCAATAGTTGTAAAAGGCAGCGCGGAGCATTACGAAAAATTTATACGTGCAGTTATTTCCTTCGTTGCGGAAAACATTAAAAAACTTTTTACAGAGCGTCACCCGTCGATACTTAAAAAAATTAAAAACCCGGATTTTTATTCAGCTGCCGCGTCTAGTTTTGTGTATGGATTGTTTTTCATAATCCAGCAAAACGTCGATGATGAAAGCAAGATTAAGTACATAAGAGAATATTTATTTTACTTTTTCAATCAGGTTGAAAGCCGTCTTAACTAGCGGCTAATATTTTTCCTCTTTCCTCCCATACTAGCTGTGGGAGGTGATTTTTTATGTCAGAAAACAGATCAACTAAAAACAGCAAGAGCAAAAAAACCGAAAATTGCAGATCAAAAAATTCTAAGGCTTGCAGATCGGAATCAAAGTCCAGCGACGACGACAAAGAGTCCAAGCCGAGACGATCGAGTCCGCCCCGCAAAAGCAGCGCGCCGAAAAAAAGCGCGACGGACGTTAACGCGAAAAACGGATACAATGAGGAAATTCCTCAAGAAAACGTTATCTTTCCCGACGTGGTTCCAAATACCACTTATACCAATAGAGTCACACCGTTGATGAGCGTTCCCAACGCTAACGGCGGCGCGGCGACAGCGGCAAAAAGGAAAGACAGAGAAGGTATCGGCGCAGGCGGAGTTGTTGCATTATTATTAATAGCCGCGTTTATAATTTTTATCATCGTAGTTACTGCGGGAGGAAGCGCTTCGACGGCGCAGTCCGGCAGTATCACGGGTAATACAAACGTGGGCTACGGCAAAACCAGCGTATTGACTTACGATATTGGCGACGCGACAATAATGCCTTATGACCAGGTAGTTTGGTATGTCGGCGATCGTGAAGTCCAACGAAAAATGTATTCGGAAGACGGCGCGTTGACGTACGAACTTGACGGAGATACGTTAGGATACCAAAGAATTCGCGTTGTGGCAGGAGGAAGAGTTTTTTGCGAATGCGACGCGTACGTATCGAAACCCGCGCTTGACGTTAACGTTGATAACGCTATTTCTATTTACGGAGACGAGATAGCCGCGCAAAATTACAGCGTGGAAGGCTTTTCGGAAAATGACAGCGCAAGTAACTATCCCGAAGGCAAGGTTTATTATACTGCGTACGGAGAAGAAACGGAAACGACTCCAAAAAACGTAGGTAAATATAAAGCCAGACTTAATCACGGGTTTGTTAACGACGCTTACGACGTAAACGTTAACGAAGGCACTTTGGAAATCGTCCCGCGCGAACTTGTAGTTGTCGGAAACGTGGTAAAAGAC
>DAOTGG010000032.1:10287-11892 GCA_035446985.1 Eubacteriales bacterium | reverse complement strand
GACGCCGCTTATTCGATAGGCGGTGACGATAACGATATTTTGGAAGTGCCTTTGGGTAAAAGTCTGTATCCCGGTCAAAGCGTGGAAGTGGAAATGATTTTTGAAATACAACTCGCTAATATTAAGCACAGGCTCGGTTACGGCGAAAATACCGTCAATATGGGAAACTTTTTCCCGATTCTGTGCGTCATCAGAAACGGCGAATTTTTGACCGACAGCTACTGTTGTAACGGCGATCCGTTTATCAGCGAAATGGCGAATTTTGAGGTAGGACTCATCGCGCCCGAAAATTACGTTGTTGGCACCAGCGGCGACTTGATACTTACCGAACAAATAACGGGCGGTGTAAAAAGAACTTATGCGGCGAAAAGCGTGCGTGATTTTGCCTTGATTTTAAGCGAAAACTATACCGCTCAAGAAAAAGTCATGGGCAAAACGACTTTGACTTACTTATATTTCAACGATGAAAACTACGAGCAAAACGCAGCTATATGCGGGCAGGCTTTGGAATATTTCAATAACCTGTTCGGCGCGTATCCGTATCCGACTTTGACTGTGGCGCAAGCTGATTTTTGCTTCGGTGGAATGGAATATCCGAGATTGGTAATGGTTTCGGCGGAACAGGAGAATGAGGATTATCAATGGAGTATTGTGCACGAAATAGCGCATCAATGGCTTTACGGACTTGTCGGAAACGATCAGTACCGCGACGCGTGGATGGACGAAGGATTGACGGAATTCGTTACATTGATGTTTTTTGACGCTCATTCAGAGTACGGATACGATATGAAAACGGAAATCGCAACGATGATGAAATCATACACCACTTACGTAGACGTGCTTTCGAGTTACCTGAATACTTTTGATACGTCTATGCAAAAGCCGCTGAATGAGTTTGTTTCCGAGCAGGAATATGTTTACGCCGCTTATGTAAAAGGCTGTTTGATGTTTTATGACCTATATGACACGATGGGTGAAGCGAGATTCAAAAAAGCCTTGCTTAGTTATATAGATACCAACAAGCTGGAAATCGCTTCGGCGCAGGATATGATAGACAGCTTTTCAATCGTTTACGGAGTGGACCTCACGGGCTGGTTTGAAGCTTATCTTACAGGCAAAGATATTCTTTCTCAGGTGAAGTAGATTTCAAACTATGGCGAAAAGCTTTCAACTAAAATAATAGCTAATAATTTTTCAAGACGAACTGAGTTTCTCGGTTCGTCTTTTTTTGTGTAAAAAAGTTCATTCTTTTGTGATTTTTGTTTCATAACGTTTGCGTGTTTTTATTGCGTCGTATATAATAGAAAAGCAAAAAACATTCAAATGACAGATTTTTTGAGTATAGGAAAGATAAGAAATCAAAATTTTTATAAAACGTAAAGATTTTCGAAATTAAGTTAAATTTTATTAGTAAACAGAAGTCGGAAATAAAAATAGTTTTAGTTCAAAAGAATAACGAAAAATTTTATTTTTTACCAAAATTTTTCTTAATAAGACGCTCATTTTAACGAAAAATTTTCAAAAAAATATGCTTTAATATATTTGACACGGGTAGAAATAATGTGATATATTAATAAAGCTGTGAATTTAGGTATGACACGGGAG
>DAOTGG010000032.1:0-10187 GCA_035446985.1 Eubacteriales bacterium | reverse complement strand
GGTAGAAATAATGTGATATATTAATAAAGCTGTGAATTTAGGTATGACACGGGAGGTTACTGAGCAAACAGAAAACTTCCGTCGACCAGCGGAAACAAAAGATATTCCGCGATCCGTCATGATTAAGACATTGTCAAGTGCGCGAATTAACGCGCAAACTAACAAACTTCACGGGCAAAGATAAGGCATCGAAAGATGCTAAAATTTATGTCACAGCGCGACACACACGGAAGTGTTGTTCGGTAGCCCGAAAAAGACGGTTTTATAAAAACAAAAAAGGAGAAAAGCAAAAATTTATGGCGAATCAAAAGATTAGAATCAAGCTAAAAGCCTACGACCACAATTTGGTGGACCTTTCGGCGGAAAAAATCGTCGAAACGGCAAAGAAAATGGGTTCTAAAGTAAGCGGTCCTATCCCGCTACCCACGGAAAAAGAAATAGTAACGGTACTTCGCGCAACGCACAAATATAAAGACGCGCGCGAACAATTCGAACTAAGAACGCACAAACGTTTGATTGACATTTATAGCCCCAACGCAAAGACGGTTGACAGCCTTATGAAACTGAATTTGCCCGCTGGCATAGATATCAAAATCAAGCTGTAATACATTTTAGAGAGGTGAACTTTATCAATGAATAAAGCAATCATAGGAAAGAAATTAGGAATGACGCAAGTCTTTTTGAGCGACGGAACGATGGTTCCCGTAACGGTTGTTCTGGCTGGCCCGAACAGCGTTGTTCAAGTTAAAACCCCCGAAAGAGACGGATATTCCGCCGTACAACTTGGTTTTGACGTTGTGTCTGAAAAGAAACTAAATAAACCCGAACTGGGTCACACAAAAGCAGCGAACGTCGCTCCTTTGAAATATTTGAAAGAATTCAAACTTAACGATTCAAAGTTGGAAGTTGGCGCAACAATAGACTGCACAATATTTAACGAAGGCGAACTCGTAGACGTTACAGGCGTAACAAAAGGTCACGGTTTTTCAGGCGTTATTAAAAGATGGAATCAACATAGACTTAAAGAAACCCACGGCGTTGGCCCCGTTCACAGAGAAGTAGGCTCAATGGGCGCAAACAGCAGTCCCAGCAGAGTTTTCCCCGGCAAAAAACTTCCCGGACAATACGGCGCTGAACAAGTGACGGTATTAAATTTGAAGGTAGTAAAAGTCGACGCTGAAAAGGGCGTGCTACTTATTAAGGGGGCAATCCCCGGAGCTAAAAACAGCATAGTGTACGTTCGCGACGCTGTCAAAGCTCAATAATTGATGAAAGGAGAGTAAGCAAAATGCAAGTAAAAGTTTTTGACACTAACGCCGTTGAAGTTGGCAACGTAAAACTTAATGACAATGTTTTTAAGCGCGAATATAACGAAGCTCTTATTCATCAAGTGGTAGTCGCTCAAATGGCAAACGGTAGACAAGGCACAAAATCGGCGTTAACCCGCAGCGAAGTACGCGGCGGCGGCGCAAAGCCTTGGAGACAAAAGGGTACGGGCAGAGCTCGTCAAGGCAGTATTCGTTCTCCGCAATGGAAAAAAGGCGGTATCGTCTTTGCTCCGAAGCCGAGAGATTTTTCTAAAAAAGTAAACAAAAAAGCACGCGCGGCGGCTTTTTGCAGCGCAATCAGCTACAAGGCTGCAAATAACGAATTGATCGTATTGGACAAAATCGAACTTACCGAAGGCAAAACCAAACTTATGGCAAAAATTCTTGATAACTTCAAACTTACAGGAAAAACACTTTTGGTTATCGAAAACAACAACGACTTTATTCAACGCGCAAGCAACAATATTGATATATTGACAGTAACAGTCGCAGATTTGGCTAACGTATATCAACTTGTTTCAAATGCGACAGTTATCGCGACAAAACAGGCACTTAAACAAATAGAGGAGGTTTATGCGTAAATGAACGCTTACGATATTATTATTCGTCCGATACTCTCGGAAAAAAGCTATAAAGGCATACCTTCCAAAACTTACACTTTCCAAGTAGCGAAAACCGCTAACAAGGTTGAGATAAAAAAAGCTATTGAAGAAATTTTTGGAGTCAAGGTAGAAAAGGTCAACACGGTAAACGTTGACGGTAAAATGAAAGTGCAAGGCAGAACGAAAGGTCTCACTCCCAGCTGGAAAAAGGCTGTCGTTCATTTGACTAATGATTCAAAGGCAATCGAGTTCTTCGAGAGCTTGGCATAATTAGGAGGAAAGATTAATGGCTATACGTAGATACAAACCCACTTCTCCCGCACGTCGTTTTATGTCTGTTTCGGCTTTTGAAGAAATCACATGCAAAACTCCCGAAAGAAGTTTGCTCGTTTCTTTGAATAAATCCGGCGGCAGAAACGCGACGGGCAGAATAACCGTTCGTCATATCGGCGGCGGCAATCGCACGAAGTACAGAATTATTGATTTTAAACGCAACAAATACGATATACCCGCAAAAGTCGCTACAATCGAATACGATCCCAATCGTTCGGCAAACATCGCTTTACTTAATTACGCAGACGGTGAAAAAAGATATATCTTGGCACCTTTGGGACTTAACGTAGGTGATGAAGTTATATCGGCTACAACAGCGGATATCAAAACAGGCAACAATCTTCCTATGGAAAATATCCCCGTCGGTACGATTTTGCACAATATCGAAATGAACCCAGGCAAGGGCGGACAAATCGCCCGCGCGGCAGGCATCTCGGCTCAGCTCATGGCAAAAGAAGGCAAATACGCGACGCTGCGTATGCCCAGCGGTGAAATGAGACTCGTTTTGGTAAAATGCAGAGCTACCATCGGACAAGTGGGAAATCTTGACCACGAAATCATCTCAGTCGGCAAAGCGGGCAAAACAAGACACATGGGTATCCGTCCTACCGTACGCGGCAGCGTTATGAACCCTTGCGACCACCCGCACGGCGGCGGCGAAGGAAAATCGCCTATCGGTCATCCGGGACCGCTTACTCCTTGGGGTAAACCCGCATTGGGATATAAGACCAGAAAGAAAAAGAACGCTTCTGACAAATTTATTGTCAAGAGAATCAACTAACGGAGGATTGTTATGAGCAGATCAACAAAAAAAGGCCCTTATGTAGAAGAAAGACTTTTGAAAAGAGTTCAAGAGCTTAACGCGAAGGGCGAAAAGAAATTACTCAAAACCTGGTCGAGAGCATCGACAATTTTCCCCGATTTCGTTGGACACACTATCGGCGTTCATGACGGCAAGAAACACGTTGCCGTATACATCACCGAAGATATGGTCGGACTTAAACTCGGCGAATTCGCTCCCACCAGAACATTTAGAGGACACTCGGGCGGCAAGACGTCGTCTGCAAAATAATAAGAAGGAGGATAAAAAATAATGGCAACAAGAACTAGGGAAAAAGCTCAGAAGTTTGAACAAAATCGCGAACATAGACCTTACGCCGTAGCGAAATACATTCGCATGTCTCCTTCAAAGGTGCACGTCGTTTTGGATTTAATTCGCGGCAAAGGATATTTTGAAGCAGTCGCGATTTTAAAGGGTTCGCCCAAACTCGCTAGCGAACCGATATTAAAAACACTTAACTCCGCTGCCGCTAACGCGGAAGTCAACAAAGGTATGAGCAAAGATGCTTTATACGTGGCTGAGTGTTTTGCGGATCAAGGTCCTACCTTAAAGAGATTTCAACCCGTTTCCAAGGGTAGAGCGCACAGCATTTTGAAGCGTACCTGTCATATCACGGTAGTGCTCGATCAAAAGGTTAATTAGGAGGAAATTATGGGACAAAAAGTTAATCCGCATGGAATGAGAGTCGGTATAAATAAAGACTGGAATTCAAAATGGTTCGCAGATAAAAAAGATTTCGCAAAATATATAAAAGAAGACAGCGATATTCGTAAGTTTATCGAAAAGAAATACGCTCAAGCTGCAATAAGCGAAATCAAAATCGAAAGAAGCGAAGGCAAAGTCACCGTTGACATCTATACGGGCAGAGCAGGCGTATTGATCGGCAAAGGCGGCGCAGGTATCGACGGTATCAAAGCCGACGTAGCAAAAATCGCTCACGGCAAAGAACTGACGGTTAATATTATGGAAGTTAAACGCCCCGATATGGAAGCTCAACTAATAGCTGAAAATATTGCGGGTCAATTGGAAAAAAGAATCGCTTTCCGCAGAGCTATGCGTCAATGTATCGGCAGAGCAATGCGCGCCGGCGCAAAGGGAATCAAAACAATGGTTTCAGGACGTCTGGACGGAGCGGAAATCGCGAGAACGGAACAATATCACGAGGGCAGTATTCCTCTTCACACCCTAAGAGCGGACATCGATTACGGTTTTGCTATCGCTCACACGACTTTCGGCGTTATCGGCGTAAAAGTATGGGTTTATAAGGGAGAAATCCTCGGCAAAAAAAAGCAAGGAGGTAACTTGTAATGTTAATGCCCAAAAGAGTAAAAAGACGTCGTCAATTCCGTGGCAGAATGAAAGGCGAAGCGCACAAGGGTAACAAAGTCGCTTACGGCGAATTCGGTTTGGAAGCTCTTGAATGCGGTTGGATTACAAGCAACCAGATAGAAGCGGCCCGTGTCGCGATGACGAGATTTATAAAACGTGGCGGTAAAGTTTGGGTAAATATATTCCCTCACAAACCCGTTACAAAAAAACCCGCTGAAACCCGCATGGGTTCAGGTAAAGGCAGCCCCGAATATTGGGTAGCGGTTGTAAAACCGGGACGCATTATGTTCGAAATGGGCGGTATCACAGAAGACCAGGCAAGAGAAGCATTGAGATTGGCAAGCCATAAACTTCCCGTCAAATGCAAGTTTGTCAAGAAAGAAGATGAGGTAGAGACGAATGAAGGCTAATAAAGTTAGAGAATTGAATAACGAAGAACTGGCGGCAAAATTGCTTGACCTGAAAAAAGAGCTTTTCAATTTGCGTCTTTCTCACGCTACGGGTCAGCTGACGAATAACACGGCTTTGGCTATTTGCAAAAAAGACATCGCCAGAGTCAAAACGGTACTTCGCGAAAGAAAAAACGAAGCGCCGGCTAAGTAAGGAGGATGAACATGGCTGCAACAGTTCAAAGAAATATGAGAAAAGAACTCGTCGGAATGGTTGTTTCCGACAAGATGGACAAAACGATAGTCGTGGAAGTTGTAAACAGGTTCAAACATCCTTTGTATAAGAAAACAATTTCCAAAACTAAGAAATTTAAGGCGCACGACGAAATGAATGAATGCGGTATCGGCGACAAAGTCCTTATCGCGGAAACAAGAAAAATTTCAAAAGATAAAAACTGGCGTCTGGTTTCAATAATAGAAAAAGCTAAGTAAGGAGGCAGTAAACGAATGATTCAACCATTTAGCAGATTAAAAGCTGCCGACAACTCGGGCGCAAAAGAAATTATGTGCATAAAGGTATTGGGCGGCTCGAAAAGAAAAACCGGCAATATCGGCGATATCATTGTGGCAAGCGTTAAAAGCGCGAACCCCGGCGGCGTCGTAAAGAAGGGCGAAGTGGTCAAGGCTGTTATCGTGCGCACATCGTCCGGTATCGGAAGAAAAGACGGCACGCATATACGTTTTGACGATAACGCTGCTGTAATTATCGACAATCAAAAACAACCCAAGGGTACCCGTATTTTTGGGCCCGTTGCGAGAGAACTGAGAGAAAAAGATTACTTGCGTATCGTTTCACTCGCTCCGGAAGTATTGTAAGGAGGATAAAATGTCAAGTATGAACGTAAAACGCGGCGACGTAGTTGAAATTATCGTCGGCGACGAAAAAGAAAAAGGCAAACGCGGCAAGGTTATTGCGGCGCATCCGACTGACAATAAGGTTATCATAGAAGGATTAAATCTTGTTAAAAAACACATCAAACCCCGCAACGCTCAGGAAAAAGGCGGTATTGTAGACCAACCCAGACCTATCGACGCAAGCAACGTTATGGTTGTCTGCCCGAAATGCGGAAAAGCAACGAGAGTAGGACACACCTTGACCGCTGACGGCAAAAAGTTCGTTAGAGCGTGCAAAAAATGCGGAGCTGTGTTAGATGTGAAAGAAGATAAATCAACTGCAAAGAAATCAGTTGCAAAAACATCAACAGCAAAAACAACAAAAACAACTACAGCTACAAAGAAAAAAGCTGAAACAAAACAAGAAATAACAAAGGAGGAATAGGACATTGGCGGAAAAGAAAACGGCGGAAAAGAAAACGGAAACCGCTAAAAAAACAGAAGTCAAAAAAACTGAAGTTAGTAAAAAAACCGAAGTTAGCAGACTGAAAAAATATTATAAAGACAATGTTATTCCTCAAATGGAAAAACATTTCAATTACACAAACATCAATCAAGTGCCGAAACTCGTTAAGATAATCATCAACGCTGGTATCGGCGACGCGAAAGATAATGCCAAAAGTTTCCAAATCGCGGTAGAAGAATTGAAACAAATCAGCGGACAAAGCCCTATTATCACAAAGGCGAAAAAATCCGTTGCTAACTTCAAACTCAGAGAAGGTATGTCCATAGGCGCGAAAGTTACGTTGCGCGACAACAGAATGTACGAATTTATGGATAAACTTATTTCTATCGCTCTGCCCAGAGTAAGAGACTTCCGCGGAGTAAATCAAAATTCTTTTGACGGAAGAGGCAATTACACCATGGGTGTAAGAGAACAGTTGATATTCCCCGAAATCGTTTACGACCAAGTGGAAAAAACACGCGGCTACGACATCACGTTCGTAACAACCGCAAAGACAGACGAAGAAGCGAAACAACTGCTCCAACTAATGGGAATGCCGTTTAGGGCGTAAGGTGAGGTAAAATTATGGCAAGAAAATCTTTGATAAACAAACAACAAAAACCTGCGAAGTATTCGACCAGAGCTTACACGCGTTGCAGTATATGCGGAAGACCGCACTCTGTTTTACGCAAATACGGAATTTGCAGAATCTGTTTTAGAGAAAAGGCGTACAAGGGAGAAATTCCCGGCGTCAAAAAAGCAAGCTGGTAAGGAGGAAAAATAATGGTAGTTACAGATCCAATCGCCGATATGCTCACGCGTATCAGAAACGCTATGATTTCAAAACATACCGACGTTGAAATTCCTGCCAGCAAAACAAAAAGAGCAATCGCTCAGATTTTGCTTGAAGAAGGTTATATTTCGGCGGTAGAAGAAAAGAAAGACACATTGCAAGGCACATTAAAAATTACTTTGAAGTACGCAAGAGGACAAAAAGTCGTTACAGGTCTTAGACGTATCAGCAAACCCGGACTGCGCGTTTACGCGAAAGCGGGACAAATGCCCAAAGTTCTTAACGGACTCGGCGTTGCTATCGTATCGACTTCAAAGGGTATTATGACAGATAAGCGCGCTCGCGAAGCCAATCTTGGCGGCGAAGTGCTAGCTTACATCTGGTAGGAGGTAATATGTCAAGAATCGGTAGAGCGCCTATTGCTATCCCAGCAGGTGTAGAAGTAAAATTAGACGGAAGCATTATCACGGTTAAAGGACCGAAAGGCGTTTTGACAAGAGATATCGGAACCGATATCAACTGCAAAATCGAAAACAATCAAATTTTGTTTACACGCGATAACGATGATAAAGAAATCCGCAGCAAACACGGACTTTACAGAGCTTTGGTAAGCAATATGGTAACGGGAGTAACAAAAGGTTACACAAGAAGCCTTATTATTTTCGGTATCGGTTACAAAGCGCAAGTAAACGGAAACAAACTTGTTTTGAATATTGGTTACAGTCACCCCGTAGAAATGGAAGCACCGCAAGGCATCACTTTCGCTTGCCCCACATTGACGGAAATCTCCGTTAGCGGCATCGATAAAGAACTTGTCGGACAAGTGGCTGCAAATATCAAAGCTAAGCGCGTTATCGAGCCTTATCACGGTTACGGTGTAAGATATAAAGAAGAACCCGTAATCCTGAAAGAAGGCAAGAAAGCGGGCAAGTAAGGGGGAAATAATTAGATGATTACTAAATTAGATAAAAACGCCGATAGAAAAATACGACACGCGCGTGTTCGTAAAAGCATATTTGGCACGACAATTCGCCCCCGCTTGAATGTATACCGCAGCACGAGATATATCTATGCTCAAATAATCGACGATATAAACGGTAAAACTCTCGCTTCGGCAAGCAGTTTCGCTCTCAAAAGCGAAATGGGCGAAAAAAGCAAAACCGAATCGGCAAAACTTGTCGGACAAACGATTGCTAAAAAAGCTATCGAACTCGGCATTAAAGAAGTTGTTTTTGACCGCAGCGGTTATATTTACACAGGACGCGTACAAGCGTTGGCGGACGGCGCAAGAGAAGCCGGTCTGAAATTTTAAGGAGGAGCGGAAATGAACGAAGAAGTAAAAGAAGTAGTGGCAGTCGAACAAACCGCGGTTGCTCCAGAGCAAAAGACCGAAGCTAGAGCCGACCGTCCCAGACGTAGTTACGGCGACAACAGACGTCAAGGCGACCGTCCTCAGGGAGACCGTCCCCAAGGCGACCGCAAGGGCAGAAAATTTAATAAAGACCGTGATCAAAAAGAAGACGACGGTTTAATTAAAAAGCTCGTTGCCATCAACCGCGTTACAAAGGTTGTAAAAGGCGGTAGAACAATGCGTTTCTCGGCTTTGGTTGTTGTCGGCGACGGCAACGGTAAAGTCGGCGTAGGTACAGGTAAAGCGGCGGAAGTTCCGCAAGCTATCGAAAAAGCTACCCAAAGAGCAAAAGCCTCAATGGCTGAAATATCTCTTAAAGGTACGACCATACCTCACGAAATCATTGGAAAATTCGGCAGAGGACATATACTTTTGATGCCTGCTCAAGTAGGTACCGGCGTTATCGCGGGCGGTCCCGTTCGTAACGTATTGGAAGCTGCGGGCGTTAAAGATATCAGAACAAAATCTTACGGAAGCAATACACCCGTAAACTGCGTAAGAGCAACTCTCGACGGTTTGCTTCAACTTAGAACGGCAGAACAAATCGCTGAATTACGCGGCAAAAAAGTAGAAGAACTATAAGGAGGATTTTACAATGGCAACGAAGAAAAAAGACGACATCATGTATATCAACGGTAAATACATTGTAAAGTCGAAAGAACCTTTGCACAGCGTTAGCTTTAAAAAAGGTCAACGTCCTTACGAAATAAGCAAAAAGAAAATAAAAGTCACTTTGGTCAAAAGCACAATAGCATGCTTGAAAGACCAACAAAAGACTGTGGAAGCGTTGGGTTTGCACAAAATCCGCGATTCAAAAGTTTTCAACGACAACGACGCTATCCGCGGAATGATTTTCAAGGTGAAGCACCTTGTCGTCGTGGAAGAAGTTTAAGGAGACGAATTATGAGAATACACACAATAGCTCCGGCGGAAGGTTCTAAAACCAGCGCGAAAAGACTTGGACGCGGCATAGGTTCGGGTTTGGGCAAAACCAGCGGCAAGGGTCATAAAGGTCAATGGGCGCGCAGCGGCGGCGGCGTTCGTCCCGGTTTTGAAGGCGGACAGACCACGTTGGCAAGACGTACTCCCAAACACGGTTTTAACAATAACTTTTCCCTTATTTATGATATAGTAAATTTGGAACAACTCAACAATTTTGAAGACGGCGCGACCGTTACCCCCGAAATTTTGCAGGACGCGGGAATAGTAAATATCAAACACGGCGTAGGCATCAAAATTTTGGGTAAAGGCACATTGACGAAAAAACTTACGGTAAAAGCGCACAAATTTTCCGACGCGGCGCAAAAGGCTATTCAAGCGGCGGGCGGAACGATAGAGGTACTTAAATAATGTTTGAAACCTTTAAAAATGCCTTTAAGGTAAAGGAAGTACGCAATAAGATTTTGATGACAATCCTATTCGTGTTTATTTACAGATTAGGTTGCTTCATTCCTGTTCCGGGTATAAACATGGACGTTATCTCGCTTGGCGAAGGAACGCTCATGTCTGTTATGAACGCCATTACAGGATCGGCATTGTCACAAGGTACATTGTTTGCGGTAGGAATCAGCCCCTACATTAACGCTTCCATTATAATGCAACTTCTTGCCTACGCCATTCCCGCTCTTGAAAGAATGAGCAAGGAAGGCGAAGAAGGAAAGAAAAAAATTGAAAAAATCACCCGTTACGTCACATTGGGCTTGGCTATTGTAAACGCTATCGCCGTTATGGTTACGTTTGATAACGCAAGCACTTCCACGGC
>DAOTGG010000031.1:0-12729 GCA_035446985.1 Eubacteriales bacterium | reverse complement strand
TAACGATAATTCGTCTATTATTTTTTTCGCCATTTATTTTATTCTCCCCACAATTTAATTAAAGAAATTGTTCAGACTTTCGATAATTTTATCTGTTATTAAGTTAGCGTAAGCGGAATCTCCGACGACCGTTATATACGCTTTTATTAGTGGTTCTGTTCCTGACGGACGCAAAATTATTTGCGAGTTGTTGCTAAGCTTGTATATCAACACGTCCGCTCGAGGCAGTTCTTCCATATCTGATCCAAGTAAATCCTGTTTTGACGTTACTTTTATGCCCGCTATTGATTCGGTATGGTGTTCGCGCAGTTTTTCCATCATCGCGACACGTTTTGCCGAACCGTCCACTCCGCCGAAAGAATACGTCTGTTGTTTGTGCCAATACCTGCCGTATTTATTATAAATAAAGTTTATTCTGTCCACGAGCGTTACGCCGCGTCTTAGATATTCCGCAGTCATCTCGGCTATGAGCATACAAGCATTAACGCCGTCTTTGTCTCTGACGTACGAACCGCTAAGGTATCCGCAGCTTTCTTCAAAACCGAGAATAAATCGATCCAACGTCTTTTCGCGTTCCATTTTTGTGATATATTCGCCGATATATTTGAAACCCGTCAATAAATTAACCGTTACTCCGCCGTAATCTGCAACGATTTTGTCGGTAAGAGAACTGGTAACTATCGTTTTTATAACGACTGGATCAACAGGCAAAACGCCGTGATTGCGTTTTGTCGCAAGTAAATAATCGGTCAAAAGTATTCCTATTTCGTTTCCGCTAAGTCTGACGTATTTATCGTTATGCCTTACCGCTACCCCCACTCTGTCGCAATCGGGATCGGTGGCAAGCAATAAATCCGCTTTTTGGGTTTCAGCGTATCGTAGACCGAGCGTAAGAGCCTCGGGTTTTTCGGGGTTTGGAACTGGGCAAGTGGTAAAATTACCGTTGGGAAACGCTTGTTCCACTACTTTGATGACTTTTGCGCCTATCCGTTCCAAAATTTCGGGTACTATTCTGTGTCCCGCGCCATTAAGCGGAGTATACACAACCGACAATCCTTCCGCGCTGCCAACGCTTTGAGCCATAACCGCGCTCATATACGAACGCATAACTGCGCCGTTCATATACGAGATTTGACCAGACTTCAAATATTCGTCAAAACTGAGATATTTTACGTCGAAAAGATTAACTTTTTCTATTTCTTCGGTTATTTTCATCGCGGCGTCTTCGGTTATCTGGAAGCCTTCTTTGCCGTATACCTTGTAGCCGTTATATTCTTTGGTATTATGTGAAGCGGTAATCATTACGCCGCACTCAGCGTTATAATGTCTTGTCATATAAGACACTATCGCTGTAGGCTGCACTTTCCCAGTTATATAAACTTTTAACCCGTTTTCGGCGAAAACCGAAGCGGTGATTTTTGCAAATAATTCGGAATTATTCCTGCTGTCGTAAGAAATCGTCACGCATTTTCCGTAACACGACTTAACGTAATTAGCCACGCCCTGCGTCGCGCGCGCGACGGTATAGATATTAAGACGATCCGTCCCAGCATCCATTTCCGCGCGGATTCCCGCCGTGCCAAACTCTAAATCTTTGGCAAAACACATTTGCTTTCTAATTAGGTTGTTGGACATTGATTTAAGCTGCTCAATAACTTCTTTATCCGTAACGTTGTGTAACCAAAGATCATATGCGCTTTGGTAATCCATAAGGCTTGCCTCCGATAAAAAAATTTGATAAATCTTTGGTATATTTTAACACATATATATTTTGCTTGCAAGCTAATATAAAATAACAAAAGAATTTCAATCGGGTTGAAACGCGTAAATATTTATGTTAAAATTATAAACGAAAAAAATCGGAGGAAAAAAATATGGATTATAAAAATATGTCGATATATCAGATTTATCCGCGCAGTTTTTGCGACAGCAACGGCGACGGAATCGGCGATATTAACGGTATTATTACTAAACTTGATTATATCGCCTCGCTCGGAGTAAACGCGATTTGGTTTTCTCCGTTATACCAAAGCCCGAACGCGGATTTTGGATACGATATATCCGATTACACGGCTATCAATCCCGAATACGGCACTATGGCGGACTTTGACAGACTGCTATCTGAAATGCACAAACGCGGACTAAAATGTATTATGGATTTGGTCATAAATCACACCAGCTCGCAGCATAAATGGTTTAAGGAAAGCCGCAAAAGCGTTGACAATCCGTACCGCGATTATTATTTTTGGAGAAAAGGCACGGGAAAAGACGGCAAAAAACCGCCGAACAACTGGACTTCGTTTTTTGTCGGCTCGGCTTGGAAATACGACGAAACCACGGACGAATGGTATCTGCACTTGTTTGACGTCAACCAGCCCGACCTCAATTATCAAAACCCGAAAGTGTTGCAGGAAATTAAAGATATTTTAAAGTTTTGGCTTGATAAAGGCGTGGACGGCTTCCGCTGCGACGTGATAACTATTCTGGATAAAACTCCCGGGCTGCCGAACGGAAAAAGCTCTTTTCTTAGAGGCAGCGAGCATTATATAGACAACAAAAATATGTTTAATATACTCAAAGAGCTGAAAACCGACGTATTAAGTAAATACGATACTTTTACCGTCGGCGAAAGCGTTATGATTAACGTGCCGAGAGCTTTGCGCTATATAAGCGAAGACAATCAAGTATTGAACACCGTTTTTGCGTTCGACCATATGGACGCGGACAACTATTTCGGCGTAAAACAGCTCGTGAGAAAATTCAGTCTGAAAAAACTCAAAAAAGCTCATGAACGCTGGCAGACGGGACTTTACGGCAAAGCGTGGAATGCTACGTATTTTGAAAACCACGACCAAGCCCGTATCGTAGGCAGATATTGCTCTGACGAACCGCAGTACCGCGTTTTGGGGGCAAAAATGCTCGCCACCGTCCAGATGTGCTTATCGGGTACTCCCTTTATTTATCAGGGACAAGAAATCGGAATGACAGGCATCAGAATGACGAATATCGACGATTATCAGGACGTTGAGGCGAAAAGAAGTTACAGCTTGATGAAAAAGATTTTCGGCGTCAAAAAAACCATGAAAAACATAGCTTACGCAAGCCGTGACAACGCCCGCACTCCAATGCAATGGAGCAACTCTCCGCAAGCGGGATTCTCAGTTAATCCAAAAACATGGCTGAAAGTCAACCCCGCTTACCCCGAGATTAACGTCGAAAATGAAACAACCGACCCCGACAGCGTTTTGAATTTTTATAAAAAATTACTCGAAATAAGAAAAACGAACAAAGCTATGATTTTCGGAAAATATGAGTTAATAAAAGTCGGCGGCAATAAACTCTATTGTTACACAAAGGAATATGAAGGTCAAAAAATCCTCTTGGCGGCGAATTTCACTAAACGCGATTACAAATTCACTCCCCCAATTAACGCCGACCGAACAGAGCTTGTAATTTCCAACTACCCCGACAGCCCGACAAAACTATCGGAATGCATATTGCGGCCTTATGAAACGGTGGTTTATAAATTATTATAAATTTGATTTAAAAATAGTTGTAAATATCCAAGTCGCTTTAACCGAAAATCGTAAACACATAAAAAAAAAATTAAAGCTCTTAGCAAACTTAACTTCAATATAGTGAAAACTTGTATTATTTTGAATAACAAAAACCCCCGAATTATTCGGGGGCTTTCTTTTAAATTTTGCGGTTATTAATATTTTGTTTCCTTTGTTCCGACAGGATCGGAAAATGCGCTGCCGAACACTATCGCCGCCGCTATTTTGTTATAGTCAAAGGCGAGTTCACTATCATTTTCTGGTTTATCGTTTGCGATGAACCTAAATGCCTCGTGCTCGAAACATCCTTCCGTTTTTACTTCGCCCAAACTTCCTACGATTGGCTCCACCTCTTCGGCTTGCCCCATCGCGTGTCCCGATTTGTTATCTTCTTCTCCCGTATTTATCGTGGGTTTTGCCACACGGGAAGTATCAACCTGATACGGATTGTAAAAAGCCTTATTTTCAGGTTTTGCGGGACGGCTTGTCGTTTCGGTTTTGGTTTTAGTAATTCTGCGGGCCTGGTCAGCCTGTTTAGCTTCTGCTTGTTTTTTCTTTGCCGCAGCGGTGCCTACCGACGCCAAAATAGAAATTATAGCGAATATTATTACCGGCACAAATATGCCAAAATCTTCACCCATTATTTTTTATCTTCCTTTTTTGCGCCCGCAATAGCTTGACGCATTGAAGTGTCGGCTTGGACGTTTTCCATTTTATAGTAATCCATAACGCCGAGTCTGCCTTTACGGAAAGCTTCCGCCATAGCCTTAGGAACTTCGGATTCAGCTTCAACAACTTTCGCGCGCATTTCCTGCGTTTGAGCTTTCATTTCCTGCTCGCGCGCTACAGCCATAGCTCTGCGTTCTTCGGCTTTCGCTTGCGCGATACGTTTGTCGGCTTCGGCTTGATCCATTTGCAGTTGCGCGCCGATGTTTCTGCCTACGTCGATATCCGCTATATCTATTGACAAAATTTCAAAAGCTGTACCAGCGTCCAGACCTTTTTTCAAAACGGTTTTTGAAATCATATCGGGATTTTCCAAAACTTCTTTATGAGTTACTGCCGAACCGACTGTTGTGACGATACCTTCGCCGACACGCGCGATAATCGTTTCTTCGCCTGCGCCGCCGACAAGTCTGCCGATATTAGCTCTTACTGTTACTCTCGCTTTCGCTCTCAGTTCGATACCATCTTTTGCGATAGCCGAGATAATAGGAGTTTCGATAACTTTCGGGTTAACCGATACTTTTACGGCGTTCAATACGTCACGTCCTGCAAGGTCGATTGCTTTTGCCGTTTGAAGAGTCAGTTCTATATTCGCGCTGTGCGCGGAAATCAAAGCGTCTACGATATTAAGCACGTTACCGCCTGCCATGATGTGGGTTTCAAGTTCGTCAACGTGTATTTCCAAACCCGCTTTTTTTGCTCTGATATACGCTTCGACAATCATTTTGAATCTGATTTTTCTCAGCTTCATACCGATAAGCTGCGCCATACTAACGTGCGCTTTGCTTATTAAAGCTCTGAACCAAGTTCCCAAAGGAACAAAGAGTAAAAGCAAAAGCACTAGTATGCCAACGATTACCAATAACGCCACCAACCAGCTTTCCAGACCGGTTGTGGTTGCGAATTGCAGCATATTAAATATTAAATTCGTCATTTATTTTCTCCTTTTTTTTGTTTGTCTTTAAGTTTTGCCACCATTATTTTTTGTCCTTCTATTCCTACCACGACTATTTCTTCACCGGCGTCAATAATTTCGTCTTCGGCGATTACGTCTTCCGCTTGTCCGCCAAAGTCGGCTCTGCCAATGGGATGTAAAAACGTCAAAGCCGTTCCGTGCGCTCCCATAAGCGAAGAAAAATCTTTTGTTCCTTCCGTGTGACCAGTAGGAACCGACGTGCCGATATCAAAGATTTTTGTTTTCGATAAAAATCCTTTTTTTGCCGAATGCGTCACTATCGCGAACATTATGCCAATGATAATGAGCGAAATAAGAAACATATAGACGAACATAAAAATGTCGCCGCCGCCAATCATTCTGAGTACTATCGCTACTATGAGCAATATAATACCCGATATACCGAAAACGCCGAAACCGGGAACGAATAGTTCCACAAAACAAAACAATATTCCCAAAATAAACAATACGATAACTATCGGCGTCATTTCGGTGAACAGTCTTACAAAGCTGTCTCCCATTGAGAGCTGATAACCCCATAAAAATTGCATAAGCAGATTTTCCATATCGCACCTCTATAAATGTAAGATATAATAATTTTTATATTAATTATTACGTATAGGTATTATACCATATCCGAACTAAGATTACAATATTTTTTGTACCTAAACTACTCTAATGACTAATAATGGACAACTCATAAGAATAAAATTAAATTATGAAAAACGACTCGGCTTTTTTTCGCGTTATCGTACCGATATTTTTGATATGTATTATTGTGGCTACTCTTTTTGCGTTAGACAATTCCCGAGGGGTCTATAATGATAAAAACAATACCTTGCTTTGCGTAACGGTAATAAATCTCGACGGCCGCCCCGTAGAGAACGCAACAGTTACGGTAGTAGAGACGGGACAAAAGTTCGTCACCGATAAGCAAGGCAAAACTTTGCTTATACCCCTGTCACGAAACGCGGTAGCGCAATACGAGTGGTTTCACGTCACTTTAACCATAAAAGCGGAAAATTACGTGGATACCGTATTAATCGACTGCGCGGTTTATGACGACATGACGCGATACGTCACGGTAAAAATTTATCCTATGGACGGCACTTTGCCTTACGTAGTTTACACGGAATCTCCGCCCGACGACTATATTCGTAAGATATTAGAAAAATAACCGCCCCATTTTTAGGAGCGGTCGTCTAAATAATCTGCAAAAAATTTTTTCGCCACGGTTTTTTTTATCAAAATAAGCAACGGCACGCCAAGTAAATACAATATTATCGTTTGACTGACAAAAATGCTGAAAACGTTTATCCAATAAACAGTTTCCGACCCGATTAAATACCAAATAAGCGGCAAACCAAAAGCGTTCAAAATAATGGGCGGCAAAGGCGCGAGCCATTTGTTTTTTAATTTTGAAGTAAGAAATCCCGCCAATAAAGTTATTAGACTTCCGAAAATAACGTCGTATATACCGAACATTGAAATACTGTTTGAGATTGCGCAACCGATAAACAGTCCGAAAACCGAAAACGGCAAAACGGCGGGTAAAATGGTTAAGCTTTCGGCTACCCGTAACTGTATAGCTCCGTAGCTTATTGGAGCGAGAGCCATTGTCAAAGCTATATACAAAGCTGCCATAACGGAGTTAAAGCATATGATTTTTGTGGTATTATTCATAAAAAAATTATCTCACATATTTACGGTCTTGGCAACAACACATAATAATATAAATTTTCGCCAAACTATTAGTAAATAAATCAAGGAGGATTTTTGTTGTGAAAAGAGGCTTTAACGTTGTGTCTATTATCGCTCTTATTCTTATAATTATCGGCGCGCTTAACTGGCTTTTGGTCGGAATTTTCGATTTCAACTTTGTAGGCTGGATTACGGGTAGTATGATATGGCTTGAACGCGCTATTTATGTTTTAGTCGGTATCGCCGGCATCTTTATGACTGCGTGGCTGTTTGTCAGAAAATTCGATATGGTTTCAAACCGAAACGACGATATTTTTTAGTTTAGATAACACGAATTTTAAAAAATTTTTTACGTTTGTGATGTAGTTATATGAAAACGATTTTGGTAAAAAAATAAAACGCGGCGATACTGCCGCGTTTTTTCTTGCGTTTTCAAGTTATATAAGTGATATATTTAACTAATTTGTTTGAATAAAAAATATTTTATTCCTTATAATCTACGACGTTCATGCCGTTTGACCACAGTTTGTCAAGCTGATAAAATTCTCTCGTATCGCTGTGAAAAATATGCACGAGTACGTCGCCGTAATCTATAGCGATCCATTTTCCTTCGCTGCTGCCTTCCTGGCGGCGCGGTTCGATGCCTTGTTTACTGAGCGTTTCGTCAAGGTTTTCATAAAGCGCCTTTACTTGGGGCGCGTTTTTGCCTGAACATATTACAAAATAATCCGCAAGCGAAGATATCTCTTTTACTTGGACTACTTTGATGTCCACCGCTTTTTTGTCGCTGAGTGTTTTGCAAATTAATTTTACTTTGTCGTTCATTTGTTTCTCCTTTTATTCAAGTAAAAATCTATCGCCTGTTTGGTAAGACCGTAGTAACTCGTCATACTTAGTCTTTTTGAAACGTATTCCGCAGCTTCAAGCAGGCAGTTTGTAAAAGTTTCTTCCAATGTATCTGCATAAAGGTGCTTTACGGGGTACGGGCGCGATTCCTCTATTTTGTCGGCGGTATAAACAACCATATCAAGCTCGGTCATATTAGGTCTTGCGGTTGTATGATATCGTATTGCGTCAAGTATTTCACTATCGGTAACGCCGAATTCTTTTTCGGCGACTAATGCCCCCAGCGGAGCGTGCAATATACCCTCGGGCATATTCTTGTCGGGCGTAAATCCGTATTTTGCGTACTCCGACGGCGACATATTTTTTGCGCAGTCGTGCAGTAAACACGCTAAAAAAACTTTATCTTTATCACATTTACTAGGAAGCATTTCGCCAGTAAGGGTGGTGTAATAAGTATGCTTAAATCTCGACGGTTTTAACATTTGTCTGAGTTTTTCCACGTAATCGCCGTAATATGAATACAGTCCGCGGTTAACGATATATTCATCCACTTGTTTAGGCACTCTGTCCGTGCAATCAATGCCGAACTGATAATCTACTCTTATTTTGGTGGACGATATTTCGCTCTGCGTTATTTTTACTTCAACTACCTTTGCGTTGTAACGGTTTTCTACGTCAACTTTGTCGTTTTCATAGTCGTTGCCTTTTCTTTGGCAAACGGCGATACCGGCTAAACCCGCAATTTTGTCGGGGTTTTTCCACGTTTCAAAATCCCTTAGGCTGTCGCCCCCGATAATGAGATATATATCGTCATTTGGATAAATATCTTTAAAACGGAGCAAGGTCTGATAAGTGTAGCTTTCGCCTTGTTTATCAATCTCATAAGTATCTATGACTGTTTTAGACAATCCGTCGAACGCCAGTTTTGCCATATTGAGTCTGTCGAGTTTGTTTTCACGGCAATATTTATGCGGCGGAATACCGTTAGGCAAAATAAAAAGTTTGTCCAGACCGAGCTGCGATACCGCTTGCTCAGCCATTTCGATATGGGTAATATGCGGCGGTGAAAAAGTACCGCCAAAAACGCCTACTTTCATTTATGGCTATTATACACTAAACGAATATTCCTTTCAAGCCGATTTACGCTGTTTAAAAATTTTAATTTAGTCAACACTTAGGTATTATGGCAAAGTTTTTTAACGTACTTTTAATAGGTCTTGCGATCTTTATGGTAAGTTTTGTGTGGCTTTATTATTTTGTAAAAGTCGCATGGATTTCCGCGGTCTGTGCGGGTGGAATCACTCTATGCTGTTGCGTTATTTTATATAAACTCTTGCCTTTTAAAACAAAAAAATACTATTCCAAAAAAAGAAAAGAGCTTTTGGAAAAATTGGAATTGTTTTTGTCCATTAACGGCGGAACGGAAATTGTAGCCGATATTTTCAGCTCAAAAGGCTACGAAACATTTTTTGTAAAAAACGGGTTTATCGCAAGTAAAGCCGAAAAAAAACTGTTCGTTTGCGTTTGGTTTAAATTTACTGCGTTGAATAAACAAAACTTTATCGAGCTGATTGCGTTTAACCGAAAAATAAACGCCGACAAAATTATAATTTACGGCAAAACCGATTTTGATATCAAGCCGTTTTGCGATTACACCGACACCCGCTGCACAGTTTTTTCGGTAGACGATTTATGCAAGATTTTGGAACAAAATAATACCCTTCCCGAGCTACCCGAAAACACGGTGAAAAAAGATAAAAAAATACTTATTTACGCTTTTAACGAAAAACGTTTCCCGTATTATATCATTTCGTCAATAGCGTTGGTGGGAATTTCGTTTATCAGTTTCTTTCCGATATATTCGCTGGTTATGTCCGCGCTACTGTTGGCTGCGGGAATATACAGCAAATTTAATAAAAAATTTAATGAAAAAACGCGGTTTTCTTTATAAAAACCGCATGTTCTTTGTAATTTTTTTTGCCTTTTTTCGATTTTTCCTTGAATTTTTTTTTAAAATAGTTCTTTGCTAAATTTTAAAGTAAATGTTCGATTTCTTTTTTGTCGCTGCGTTTATACACAACGAATTTATTTCCGATACTCGCTATCGGCTCGCTGCCTATTTTTTCGCATACGGCGGTCATTAAGTCGGTCGCTTTTTCGGTACAGCTTTTCAAAACGCTTATTTTTGCGATTTCATTATGAAATAATACCGTTTCGATTTCCGTGGCGATATTTTCCGTTAAGCCGCCTTTGCCTATATTCACCGACGGTTTTAACGTATTGCATTTACTTTTTAAGATACTTCTTTCTTTACTTGTTAACATTATTTTTACTCCACGTATTCAAATTCCAAATCGCTGACGATAACCGTATCGCCCTCTTTCATACCCTGTTTTTTCAGCTCCGCGATAACGCCTTGTTTTTTGAGAGTATTTTGAAAATACCGAAAACTCTCATAGTCGTCGAAAAATACTTTTCGAGTCAAGTCCTCTACAATGCCGCCGATAACTTCATAAACGCTCGGCTCGTGTTTAATTACCTTAAAGCTCAAATTGTCTTTGTCTTCAAACTCAAACGGCTCAAACCGTGTTCTTTCAAGCGGAAACAGCTTGTCCAGTTCGGTAATCAATACGTCCAGTAAGTCGTTTATGCCTTCGTGTATGATAGTGGTCATCGGAATGATTTTGTATTTTTTGCCGTATTTGGCTTTAAATTTTATGAAATTTTCTTCCGCGTTCGCCATATCCATTTTGTTTGCTACGACTATTTGCGGTAGTTTTGCCATAACTTTGCTGTATTTGGACAGTTCGTTATTTATAAGCTCAAAGTCATGTATGGGATCGCGGTTTTCGCTACCCGAAATATCCACGACGTGAACAAGAATTCTGTTCCGTTCGATATGGCGTAAGAAATTGTGTCCGAGTCCCGCGCCTTCCGCCGCTCCCTCGATAAGTCCTGGAATATCAGCTACAACGAAAGTATGTTCTTTGTAAGACACTACTCCAAGATTAGGCGTAAGCGTCGTAAAATGATAATTGGCTATTTTGGGCTTTGCCTGAGAAATAACCGACAAAAGCGTGGATTTTCCTACGTTAGGAAAACCGATAATACCTACGTCGGCAATCGTTTTCAATTCCAGCGTGATTTGTCTTTCGGGACATTTTATTCCGTCCTGCGCAAAATGCGGAGCTTGTCTGCGGGCATTTGCAAAATGAATGTTTCCCCTGCCGCCTTTTCCGCCATGCAAAACCACGGCTTTTTCTCCGTCGGAAAACATATCGGCGATTATTCTATCGGTTTCGGCGTCTTTTATTACAGTTCCAACGGGAACGGTAACAATGATGTCCGCGCCTTGTTTGCCGTAACAGCGTTTGCCCGCGCCGTTTTCACCGCTGCCCGCGCGAAAATGCTTTTTGTAATAAAATTCGTTAAGAGTATTTACGGAGTTAGACGCGACGAATATGACGTCGCCGCCTTTTCCGCCGTCGCCGCCGTCGGGTCCGCCGTTAGGCACGAACTTTTCAGTATGAAAAGCCACCGCGCCGTTTCCGCCGTCTCCGCCTTTTATGAAAATTCTGACTTTGTCAAGATACATAATTTATTTATTCCTGCTTTTTTGGTTATTTTTTAGTTATTTTAAGGCAAAAGCATTGTAACATACTAACATCATTTCACAATCAAATTTATTATAACTTTTGCCGCCTTTTTTATAATAAGTCAATTTTTTTAGTTTATACTTAAAATTTTTTATGAAATTATTTAATAATCAAACTTTTTTGATAATATTCGCAAAAATCTTTGATTACGCATTTTTCGCATTCGGGACTCCTGGCTTTGCATACGTACCGTCCGTGCAGCAGCAGATAATGATGACTGTCTGTCCACATATTTTCGTCTATATCGTTTTTTAGCTGTTCCTCTACTTTTTCGGGCGTTTTCGCGTCCGCAAGACCAAGCCGTCGTGCAACTCTGAATACGTGAGTGTCGACAGCCAAAGCTTGTCCGTTAAAACCTACGGCGTAAACGACGTTAGCGGTTTTTTGTCCCACGCCGTCGAGCGAACGCAGAGAAACGATATCGTTCGGCACTTTGCCGCCGAATCTGTCCACCAAGTCCGCCGACATATTGTGTAAAAATTTCGCCTTGTTTTTGTAAAACCAGCGGAATGAATAAGCTCTTCCAATCTGCCGAGAGGAATGTCCCTCATTTTTTCGGGCGTGTCGGCGACATTAAAAAGCGTTTTGGTTATTTCATTCACTCTTTTGTCGGTACATTGGGCGGACAAAATCACAGCCACCAACAGCTGAAAAACGTTATTGTAATTAAGCTCGCTTTTGGGGTTTGGAAACTGCTTGGAAAGCAATTTTAAAATCGCCGCTGTTTTTTCTCTCATACGTTAAATTTTAACATATCGAGCATATTTACGCAAGTCACACGCGCGTGACTATTCTTCTTCCGTTTGAATCCATTACTCGGAAAAAACCCGCGAAAGTAGGATATGTGGAAATGCTTGATACTCTGCCAAAATAGCTTTCGTCAAACTTTATAGAAAGTCCGCAACCGACTCCCGCTTCTCGGGGCGTGGAAATAAGCGAGCAATATATTCCTTGCTCGGTTAAGAAGGTGTAAACTTGCATTGTTATGGTTCTCGACCTATAAGCCGCGATAATTGCAGCCATAAAATCCACCTCATTAGTTGTTTTTATGTATTCCACGCCTAATGGCTTAATATATTTATTATATGATTTATTTTGATAATGCTGCGACAACCTTTTTCAAACCAAAGGAAGTTATAAACGCCGTAACCGCGACTTTAACGGCGTCTTTTAACTCCAATCGGGGCGCGGGCGGCAGAAAGGCGGCTTCAAGCGTATTTGATACAAGACAAAATGTTGCTGACTTGGTAAACTGCGACCCGACAAGGGTTATTTTTTGCGCGGGCTG
>DAOTGG010000030.1:0-12841 GCA_035446985.1 Eubacteriales bacterium | reverse complement strand
ATTATTAGCGCTATTACTTTTTTACCAGATTTCATATTGCGTTACTCCACAACTACGGTCATTTAACAAAAATTATACTTTATATATAGCATATTTTTATACTTAATGTCAATATACTTTGAAAAACTATAACGTGAAAAAAATTATAAAAAATGATTTTTATTTCATAAATCACTAATCGGTTAGTTGATTTTGAGCGGTATAGAATTAAAATTTTTTCGAACACAAAAATACAGGTCGTATGTTATTTCGACAGGGCGCAATCGGTTTTCGACAAAACTCGACGGCACGCACGGCTTTACTTTTTTACTAAAAAGTGGTATTATGTTAGACATAAGAATGTAAAGGAGGTAGATTTTTATGAAAATCATTTCTTCAGATTTGCTCAGAGGACATATAGATACTTTTGTTTTGAGCGCGTTAATGCAAGGAAAAATGTACGGCAACGGAATACGCAGATTTATCGAAGAAAAAACAAACGGCATATATCACCCCAACGAGCAGAGCCTTTACACCGCTTATCACCGTTTGGAAGACAACGGTTGTGTAAAGGGCGAATGGGGCGAAGGCGATGTGCAGCGAAAATATTATTCTATCACGCAAAAAGGCATCGACACCTACCGCTACAATGTAGCAGAATGGGAAACGGCAAAAAAACTTATTGACATTTTGATAAAGGACTAAATTTATTTATGAAATACTGTGAAATCACAGTTAAGACGGAACATAAAGACGTCGAAATAATAGCCGACGTTATGAATGAAATTACTGGCGACGGCGTTTGCGTAGTGGACAGACAGGATTTGGCGGTGGAAAGTTGGGATTACGCTGAAGATAATTTGATGGAAAATTTTCCGAAAGAGGTTTTAGTCAAAGGTTATTGTGCGGTTGACAAACTCGACGAAACGCTAAAATCATTGAAAAACGGTTTTTCGCAATTCGAAAACCTGACGGTATCAGATATTTACTCAAATATATTGGACGACGATGTTTGGAAAGACGAGTGGAAGAAAAATTATTACGCCATTCCCATAGGCAAAGTGATCATTTGTCCCGTATGGCTCGACGACGGCAAAGCGGAGAATGTGCTAATCGACACAGGACTCGCTTTTGGAACAGGTCAGCACGAAACCACTTCGTTATGTGTGGAACTTATGCAAAAAGTTGATATTAAGAATAAAACCGTATTGGATATCGGCTGCGGAAGCGGAGTGCTTGGACTTTGCGCGGCAAAACTCGGCGCGAAAAAAGTCACGCTTATAGATAACGATATTTTGGCGGTGGAAACAAGCGAAAAGAATATCGCCTTAAATAAATTTCAAAATGTTTGCGAAGCGCGCCAAGGCAATCTCACCGACGGCACGATTATTAAGTACGACATTGCGCTTGCCAATCTCACAGCTCCGATTTTAATGGAACTAAGAAAAGGCATAGAGAACGTCGTAAAAAAAGGAACGTATTTGATTTTGAGCGGTATACTTAATACTTATTGCAATGATGTTGAGACAGCGTATTCGGGCTTTTCTTTGCTCGAAAAAGTTATTAAAGGCGAATGGTGCGCGCTGCTTTATCAAATATAATTTATTTCCAAAAATCTTTCAACAATGCTTAGACTTTTTGATAGTTTTCGGTTATTATCAAATTATTAAATAACAGATAATTAATTTATAAAAAATGACGAAAAAAACAACTGTGGCGGTCTTTACTTTGGGCTGCAAGACAAATTCATACGAAAGCGGACAAATAGCAGCCGCCTTAAAAAATATCGGCTACGACGTTTCAGAGGGGCTAATTAAGGCTGATATTTATGTACTGAATACCTGCGCCGTGACAGCGGAAGCGGAAGGTAAATCACGTCAGGCTGTGGCAAGAGTAAGAAAACTTAATCCCGATTGCAAAATAATTGTGACTGGTTGCGCCGCAGAAAAAAACGCGGCTCAATTTGAAAAACTGCCGAACGTTACGTTAATCAGCGGAAACGCAAACAAAATAAAAATCTGCGAAGCGGTAAATAATTGCGGCGTGATAGTTAAGCCGATTGAAAAAAATTACGTTCATTATATAGACGCCGAACACCAAAAAACGCGCGCCTACGTTAAAATACAAGACGGCTGCGACAATTATTGTTCGTACTGTATCGTGCCGTATCTTAGAGGCAAAAGCCGAAGCAGAAGCATTGAATCAATACTAAGCGAAGTAAGCTCGCAAAACGCGAAAGAGTACGTTCTTAACGGAATAGACATTTCACAGTACGGAAAAGATATAGGATCGTCTTTGACGGAATTGTTAAAGGCGTTAAGCGGAGTAAACGCGAGAATACGGCTGGGAAGTATTTATCAAAACGTAATTGACGACGAGTTTTTGCGGGCTATGAAAAAAAACGTCTGCAAGCATCTGCATTTGTCGCTACAAAGCGGCTGCGATAATGTTTTAAAATCTATGAACCGCCATTATACCGCCGACGATTACTTTAAAACCGTTTGCAAAATACGCGAATTTTACCCCGATTGCGGCATTACCACAGATATTATCGTAGGTTTTCCGACGGAAACGGAAAAAGATTTTATCGATACTTGCGAGTTTACAAAAAAGGTCGGTTTTTCCGATATACACGTTTTTCCGTATTCGCCGAGAAGCGGCACGAAAGCGTACGAGCTTGGCAAAATAGATTCCGCAGAGATGAAAAGCCGAGTTGAAAGGCTTACCGAAATCAAAAAAGAATTAAAAGACGCGTATATCGAAAAGTTTTTGGGTAAACGCGCAAGCGTATTAGTTGAAGAGAAAAAAGGCGATATGAACGTAGGTTATACTGATAATTATATTCGGGTTTATATCGGCGAAAAAGCGAAAATCGGCGATATCGTCGACGTTACTTTAACGGAAAAATTTAAAGAAGGAGTTATTGGAGTTTTATGAACGATTGTATTTTTTGTAAAATAATAAAGGGAGAAATCCCCAGCCACCGCATATATGAAGACGAGGACACTTACGCTTTTTTAGATATTGCCGAGGACGCTATCGGGCATACGCTCGTCATACCGAAATTTCATTGTGAAAACGTCCTTGACTGTCCGCCCGAAACCTTGGATAAGGTAATGCGTACGGTGCAAAAAATCGCAAAACACTACATTGACAATTGCGGTTACGACGGCGTAAATATACTTAATTGCAATAACGAATCTGCGCACCAGTCGGTTTATCACTTGCATTTTCATATCATTCCGCGCAAAAACGGCGACGGTATGTGGTGGTGGGCGAAAGAACCGAAAAAAGAAATGAATTTGCGGGAAATTTGCGAAAAACTTAAAATTATTTAAAAGTCCTTGACAATCGCGGCAAAATTCGTATAATAAAAAATAGTCGTGAATACGGCAAAAACTGTCCCTGGCTCTGGGAAAGGAGGCGAAACGAATGTCAACTATCAAAGTAGGCGAAACTGAAACATTAGACAGCGCGTTGCGTAGATTTAAACGTAAGTGCGCGCGTGACGGCATCATTTCCGACCTTCGTAAAAAAGAGCAATATGAAAAACCGAGCGTACGCCGCAAGAAAAAAGCGGAAGCTGCTCGTAAACGCAATGCGAAAGGCTAATATTTTTTAATAACCAAAGATAACTGCTTATCCCTAAATTACGGGATAGGCAGTTTTGCGTATTTGGACGTTTCGACAAATTTCGACAAAGGGGCATTGGTTATATGAGAGGAGGTTTCAAGCATTACGCCAAAGAAGCTAAACAAAGACTTGCCGACGGGTTTTGGCAAAATGTTAAGGAGCAAAGACAAGCGCATTTAAAGACGGCTGCGGACGACGGAAAGAGCGCGATACCCACGCTCATTGATTACAGAGAAAAAATCCGCAATCAAATTTATAACAAACGCTATTTTGAAGAAGAAGAATTTTATCTGAGAGTGGTGGACTTATTGGA
This sequence comes from Eubacteriales bacterium, assembly GCA_035446985.1. Taxonomy (GTDB): domain Bacteria; phylum Bacillota; class Clostridia; order Christensenellales; family CAG-314; genus JAQUSX01. Next base: position 8,916 of record DAOTGG010000030.1, on the reverse strand, counting down.
AAGCGAAATCGTGATTACCAATCCGCTTGGCGCGCTCGCCGATAAAAATTTTTTAGACTCGCTTGACGTAAAACAACGCCAAAGCTATTTGTATGAGCTTTCAAATAAATATTTAGCCGCTTGCGAGCGGTATAAAAAAGAAAAAGAAAATCAATAATTTTAAAATTTTTTTCGATAAATATATTGAGTGAGGCTGCCGCAAAAATAATGTATACCCAAAACGCGGTTGCCTTTTTTGTATATATTTGTTAAAATATAGAGTACCAAAAAATACACGGAGAGACGCATTGACTGACAATATTTTTGACAAACTTAACGACGTGCAAAAAGCCGCGGCGCAAGCCACGGAAGGACCTGTGTTGGTGCTTGCGGGGGCTGGTTCGGGCAAAACGCGAGTGCTTACGCACCGTATCGCTTACCTTGTTTCCATTGGCGTCGATCCGAGAAATATCTTAGCGATAACTTTTACAAATAAAGCTGCGAACGAAATGCGGGAACGTTTGCAAAATATGGATTGTTCCGCCGAGTTGATGACGATTTCGACCATACACTCGCTGTGCGGAAAAATTTTGCGTTACGAAGCGAAAAAACTCGGCTATGAAAGTAATTTTTCCATTTACGACGAGCAGGATTCTGCAAAAGTTATAAAAGAAATATGTAAACGTCGAGGTATAGAAGATGACCGTATAAAAAAACTCGCGGCAAAACATATTTCTATAGCGAAAACATACGCTATGTCTCCCGACGAGTACCGCAAGGAAATGGAAGGCGATGATATCGGCACAGTATGCAAAATCTACGCCGAATACGAAAAGATTTTGCGTGACAATAACGCGATGGATTTTGATGATTTGCTTTTAAACGTCCACAGACTTTTTTCCGAGTTTCCCGAAACGCTGAATTTTTACCAGGAACGATTTAGATATATAAGCATCGACGAGTTTCAGGACGTCAACAAAGTGCAGTATGATATTTTTAAAATGCTTGCGAGTAAATACCGCAATCTTTTCGTCGTTGGCGACGACGACCAGTCTATTTACGGCTGGCGCGGGGCTGACGTGACTAATATTTTGCATTTTTCCGACGACTACCCCGACGCGAAAGTTTTTAAACTCGAACAAAACTACCGTTCTTCAAAGAAAATTTTGGACGTGGCAAACGAAATTATCTCAAAAAATCTGTCCCGTCACGACAAAAAGCTTTGGACTGACAGCGACGGCGGCGTAAAGGTGGAAACCTTTTCCGCTTTTACCGAAAACGAGGAAGCGGCGTACGTTATTTCGCAAATAAATTCTTTGATGCGTTATTCGGGACGCAGTTACGGCGATTTTGCCATACTTATGCGGCTTAACGCTCTTTCGCGTGTTTTTGAGCAGGAATGTTTGAAATACGATATTCCGCACCGAGTTTACGGCGGTTTCAAATTTTTTGAGCGCAAAGAAATAAAAGACTTAATCGCGTATATGCGCGCGGTAATAAATAAATCCGACAACGAAGCGTTACTAAGAATTATCAATACCCCCAAAAGGGGAATAGGCGATACCACTCAAAGCAAACTAAGGGAAGCGTCTATCGAAAACGGCATAAGTATCGTCGAGTATATTTCAAACGACGATAATCTGGAAGATTTTTCTTCCGGAACGAAGACTAAAATAAAAAGTTTTTACGAAACTTATCAAGTTTTATCACAACACGCGGCGGAATATACCCTCACGGACTTTGTGGAAAATATGATAAAGACAATTCGTTTTCGGGAAAGTTTTAAAGATACGGACGACGCGGACGAAAAGGCTATGAATATCGACCAGTTTGTCCTAGCGGCGGAAGAATACGAGGAAAACAACGAGGGCGCGACTGTAGAAGACTTTTTGCAATCGGTTAGTTTGACCTCGGATTCCGACAAAGAAAGCGGAGACGCCGTTACTTTGGCTACTATTCACAGCGCGAAAGGACTGGAATTTGACACCGTTTTTGTAGTCGGTCTTGATGAAAATATTATGCCTATTAGTCGGGCGATGTTTAACGAACAGGAAATGGAAGAAGAACGCAGACTTATGTATGTTGCCGTAACTCGGGCAAAACAGCGGCTATATCTCACGCGCGCAAAAAGCAGATTTTTGTTCGGCGACCGCAGCGGTACGATTGCTTCAAGATTTTTCAACGAAGCGTGCGAACTCATTTCGCCGAAAAAACAGCAGCTTTACGGCGAGTTTGATTTTCAGCCGACTGTCAAAGCCGCCGCTCCAAAAACCAAAGACGACAAAGAAATATCAAAGTACAAAGTCGGTAATGTGGTCAATCATTTGACGTTTGGAAAAGGTATGATACTTAATATTGCAAACGGCAACGCCGACATAATTTTTGATAAAGTCGGCAAAAAAACTCTCGCTCTAAAATACGCTCCTTTGGAGATAATAAAATAAATGAAAGAAATAGTCAGAAAACTTAATCAATGGGCGTACGAATATTACGTTTTGGACAATCCCACAGTTTCGGACAGCGAGTACGACGCGCTGTACGACAAGCTCGTCTTAATGGAAAAAGAGACGGGGATTGTTTTGCCTGACAGCCCGACGCGCAGAGTGGGCGGAGAGCCTTTGGCTAAGTTTGTAGAGCATACGCATATAAAAAGGCTTTATTCGCTTGATAAAGCACAGACATTCGGCGAACTGGGCGACTGGGTAACTAAAGTAAAAAAACTTTATCCAGACGCCGAATTTACGGTAGAGCTCAAATACGACGGCTTGACGGTAGTAGTTACTTACGATAAAGGCGAATTTATAAGCGCGTCTACAAGGGGCAACGGCGTAACGGGCGAAGATATAACCGAGCAAGTTAAGACAATAAAAAACGTCCCGCTTACGATAAACTATAACGGACTAATCGAGCTTGGCGGCGAAGGTATAATGAAGCTGTCGGCGTTAAAAGAATATAACGAAAGACACCCTAACGATACGCTAAAAAGCGCGCGTAACGCAGCCGCCGGAGCGTTACGAAACCTTGATTCAAAGGTTACGGCAAGCCGAAAACTCGGCGTGGTCTTTTATTCTAACGGATATTGCGAAAATGAATTTAACTCCCAAACCGACCTTGTCGAGTTTTTAAAGATAAATAAATTTAAAACTAACGACGTATTTATTAAAGTCAAAACTTTCGAACAGATAAAAGAAATTGTGCAAAAAATCGACAAAGAGCGTTCAGAATACGATTTTTTGATAGACGGAGCAGTCATCAAAGTCGATGACTATGCAATCAGGGAACAGCTGGGTTACACCGACAAATTTCCGCGGTGGGCGATCGCTTTTAAGTTTGAAGCTGAACAGGTTACGACAAAATTATTGTCGGTTGACTGGCAAGTCGGACGCACGGGCAAGCTCACCCCACTCGCCAATTTAAGCCCAGTCGAGCTATGCGGCGCGACAATAAAAAGAGCGACGTTAAATAACTTTGGCGATATAGAGCGCAAAAATCTTTCAACAGGCAGTATGGTATTTATTCGCAGAAGCAACGAAGTTATACCCGAAGTATTGGGACTTGCCGCAAAGACCATTGACAGCGAAACGATATTAAAACCCGAATATTGCCCAGCATGCGGCACCGCATTGGTTGAAAGGGGTGCGAATTTATACTGCCCCAACGACGACGGCTGCAGACCGCAGATTGTGCAAAGGCTCACGCATTACGCTGAAAAAAGCGGATGCGACATTGAAGGACTTTCGGATAAAACTGTTGAGCAGCTGGTCGACGTTTTAAATGTGAAATCCATAGCCGCGCTGTACAATATTACGCAGAGCGACCTAGAAAAACTCGACGGTTTCAAAGATAAAAAAATAAATAATTTGCTTCAAGCTATTGAAAAAAGCAAAAAAGTAAAACTCGCTAATTTTATTTACGCTTTAGGAATAGACAACGTAGGCAGCGTGACCGCAAAAGATTTGGCTCGAATTTACTTGAATATAGACGCTTTGAGCCAGGCGACCGAAACGGAGCTGACAAAAATAAATGAAATCGGCGAAGTAGTCGCTCGGTGTATCGCGGAATATTTTTCAGACGAATTTAACCTTAAACAAATAGAGTTACTGAGTGAATATGGAATAAATCCTAAATTTGAGAAAAAAGCGGAAGGCGTTTTCAGCGGCAAAAAAGTCGTTTTGACGGGAAGTCTTACTAAATACAGCCGCAGCGAAGCGCAAAAATTAATCGAGCAAAAAGGCGGCGAAATATCGTCAACCGTCAGTAAAAGCGTAAATCTTGTGATAGCTGGTATTGACGCTGGCAGCAAACTTGACGCTGCCAAAGCAAGCGGTATAGAAATAATCGATGAAGAACAGTTTATCAAAATGCTTGAAAACGATTGACACGCTGTGATATAATAATTAATAGGTGATTTTTGGCTTATAAGCGAATTAGAGTTATTTTATCGCTATTAAATTCGTCATTAACCGTAAAAATAATTGAAAAAACGGTTGTGAAATAAAACTACAAGGAAAACCGAATATATGAAAAGTATGACGGGTTACGCCCGTGTAACGGCGGAAAGTAACGGACGCGAACTTACCGTGGAGTTAAAGGCGGTAAATCACCGATATTTGGACGTAAACACAAAGCTGCCCAGAGCTTTTATCGCTTTTGAAGACGTGATAAGAAAAACCGTGGCGAAGAAAATGAACCGCGGACACATTGACGTTTTTATCAACTACACCGACCACAACGAAGATTCAAAACAAGTTATTTTGGACGTAAATTTGGCGAAAAACATACTCGACGCCGCAAAGACGCTAAAAGAAAATTTTGAATTAAAAGATGATTTTCAGCTTAACGCTCTTATGCGTTCGGGAGACGTGTTAACGTTTAACGTAAACCAGTTTGACGAAGAAGAAATATCCGCTTTTGTGGAAAACACCGTGAGCGACGCGTGCGACAAACTTAACCAAATGCGCGAAGCGGAAGGCGAAAAGCTTGAAAATATTATTTTTCAGCGACTAATAACCGTTGAAAAACTGACGAGCGAGATAAAAGAATATGCTCCGAAGGTAGTAACCGAATATAGAGAAAAATTAACGCAGCGAATAACCGAAGTGCTTGGCTGCGTGGAAATCGACCAGGCAAGGCTAATAAACGAAGTAGCTTTTTTTGCAGACAAGGCAAGCATAGACGAAGAAATCGACCGAATTTACTGTCATATCGCTCAGACGAAAAAATTGCTCAAAAGCAATGAAGCCGTAGGCAGAAAACTCGACTTTTTGATACAGGAATTTAACCGCGAGGCAAACACTATTTGTTCAAAATCAAACAACGTTAATATTACAGGTTGCGGAGTGGAATTGAAAAATGAAATCGAAAAAATCAGAGAGCAAATACAAAACATCGAATAAGGGGCACCTGCTCATTATGAGCGGTCCCAGCGGCGCGGGCAAGGGCACGGTTGTGTGCGAATTATTGCGCCGTATGCCCGAAATTATGCTCTCGGTATCCGCAACGACAAGAAAACCCCGTAACGGAGAAGTCGACGGAGTAAGTTACTTTTTTATAAATGAAGAAGAATTTTTAAGTATGATAAGTAACGGGGAATTTTTGGAATACGACCGTCATTTTGAAAATTATTACGGCACTCCCGTTAAATACGTTTTTGAAAACTTAGAGCAAGGCAAAGACGTTTTATTGGAAATAGATATTGCGGGCGCAAAACAAGTAAAAGAAAAATACCCCGAGGCAAAACTTTTTTTCATTGACGCGCCAAGCATTGACGAACTGAAAAGAAGGCTTGTTTGCCGAAACTCCGAATCGCAGAATCAACTTGACGAAAGGCTTTTGCGGGTTGAAGAAGAGATGAAATGCCGTCAAATATACGATTACGTCGTTATTAACGATACCGTTGATAACGCTGTTAATAAAATAATTCAAATTATTAAGGAGATGAAAATAAATGATAACAAAACCGCCGATTGACGATATGGTAAAAATTGCGAAGAACAAATATATTTTGTGCTGCGCTTTGTCAAAAAGAGCAAAACAAATAAACGACCTTCAAAACAAAGACGAAATCAGCGCGAAAGAAAAACCTATTTCTTTGGCAGCGGAAGAACTTGCCGAAGGAAAAATCAAGATAGTAGAGGAGTAAGACTTTGCTAAAAGGCAAGAACATTATAGTCGGTGTGTGCGGCGGTATAGCCGCTTATAAAGCGTGCGACCTTGTTTCAAAACTTGTAAAACAAAACGCTCACGTCGACGTTATTATGACAAAGAACGCGACGGAATTTGTCGCACCGCTTACTTTTGAGGCGTTGGCAAAGACCGCTGTCGTTACCGATATGTTCGACCGCAATCACGCGTGGGAAATCGAACATATTTCGTTCGCAAAAAAAGCGGACGCTTTTGTCATTGTTCCCGCAACGGCGAATATCATCGCGAAGATGGCTCATGGTATTGCCGACGATATGCTCAGCACTACTATATTGGCGACCAAAAAACCCATTATCGTATGCCTCGCAATGAATACGGGAATGTTCACAAATCCTGTTACTCAGCAAAACCTGAAAACAATCAGTGAAAGGGGCGCGATAATCGTTGACCCCGATAGCGGCAGGCTTGCTTGCGGCGACGTCGGAAGCGGAAGACTTGCCGACACGCAAGTGATATTGGATACGATAATAAAGACCGTTTTTCCAAAACGCGACTTGGAAAATAAAAAAATTTTGGTGACTGCGGGCGGAACTATCGAGCGGCTTGACGCTGTGAGATATATAACTAACGACAGCAGCGGGAAAATGGGTTTTGCCGTTGCGCAGGAAGCGTTTAACCGCGGAGCGAAAGTCACGTTAATTGTCGGCAGACATACGGCTGAGCTGCCGAAAAATATCGATGTAATAACAGTTACGACCACACAAGATATGTACGACAAGGTTTTTGAAAATCTTGACAAGAGCGATATTGTCGTAATGGCTGCTGCGCCGTGCGACTTCAAACCCGAAAAATATTCCGCCAATAAGATAAAAGAAAAAGAATTAACTGCAAAATTTTTGCCTAATCCCGATATAGCTGCAAGCGTGGGCAAAGTTAAAGGTCAAAAATTCTTGACCGTATTTTCCGCAGAAACCGAAAATTTGCTTGAAAACGCGACCGCAAAACTCATAAAGAAATACGCCGACCTATGCGTGGCGAACGACGTAACCAAAACGGGCGCGGGCTTTAACGCGGACACGAATATCGTTACGCTTATCACAAAAGACGGAACGGAAGAACTACCGCTTATGACTAAAAACGCGGTTGCGGAAAAAATTATTGATAAAATAGTTAGCGAGATAAATAGATAAAAAAATGGTATTTGAGGTAATCGTTGATATTTCCAATAGCCAAGTTGACAAAGTTTTCGACTACAAGGGCGAAGACTTTTTTCAAATAGGGCAAAGAGTGCTGGTTCCATTCGGGGGACGGCAGATAGAAGGTTATATCGTCGGTTGCAAAGAAACGTCGGATTTGCCCGAAGAAAAACTCAAAAGCATCGTTTCGCCTCTGGATAATTACACGGTAATACTGCCCGAAATGCTTCAGATGGCGGTATTTTTGAAAATAAAATACAATCTCAGACTGGTGGATGTATTACGGCTTTGTCTGCCGTCGCAAATGCGCGGGGGGAAGGTAAAGCAAAAATACGAGAACGCGGCGAAGCTTAATCTTGACGATTATTCGTATGAAGATATAATAAGGCAAATCTCACCAAGAGCAAAAAAACAATTGGAGCTTGTGGAATTTTTGCAGCAAAACCCCGAAACCCCGACAGCGGAACTGAATAAAAAATTCGGAACGGCTGTTAAGATGCTAGCGGACAGAGATTTAATAAAAATACTCAGTAAACAGACTGAAAGAAGACCGTATAAAGAACTTAACGCACCGAAAAATATACATAACCTTACTACCGAACAGCAAAACGTGCTAAATGAAATTCTAGCCGATATGACAAAAACTTATTTGCTTTTCGGCGTAACGGGCAGCGGTAAAACGGAAATTTATCTGAACATTATTTCAAAGGTAGTAGCAGAAGGCAAGAAGGCTATTATGCTCGTGCCTGAAATATCGCTTACGCCCAATATGCTAAAGCTTTTCCGTTCCCGTTTCGGCGACAAAGTGGCGTTATTGCATAGTGGGCTATCGGCTGGGGAGCGTTTTGACGAATGGGAAAGACTGCGGCTAAATAAAGCCAATATTGCCATAGGCGCGAGAAGCGCGATATTTGCCCCCTTAGATAACCTGGGGGTAATAATAATAGACGAGGAACATGACGGAAGCTACCAAAGCGACAGCAATCCCCGTTACGACACCCTTGAAGTGGCGAAATTTCGGGCAAACTTTAACGGCTGCGCTCTTGTTATGGGCAGCGCGACGCCGTCGCTGGTGAGTTTTTATCACGCTCAAAAAGACGATTACAAACTGTTGACTTTGCCTAACCGTATCAACAACCGTCCTATGCCTGAAGTGGAAATAGTCGATATGGGCTTGGAAATAAGAGCGGGAAACAAGGGTATGTTTTCATCAAGGCTATTGGAAGAGCTGAATGATGTGGTGAAAAAAGGCAATCAAGCTATGTTATTCGTCAACCGCAGGGGTTTTTCGTCTTTTGTAATGTGTTCCAAATGCGGTTATGTCGCAAAATGCACAGACTGCGACGTTTCGCTTACATACCACAGCGAAGAAAACGAACTAAGATGTCATTACTGCGGCAAAAGATACCGTATGTTCGACCTTTGCCCAAACTGTAAAAGCCAGTATATCAGGCAAGGCAAAATAGGCACTCAGCAAGTAGTGGCTTATTTAAAAAAACTTTTTCCCGACGTCGGCGTTTTGAGAATGGATTACGATACCACTCAAACCAAACAATCGCACGCAAAAATACTTTCGGCTTTTTCTCGGCGTGAAGCG
>DAOTGG010000029.1:0-12883 GCA_035446985.1 Eubacteriales bacterium | reverse complement strand
CGTTTATAAGCGACGCCACAATTAAAAATATCAGCGGATGTTTCGTATCGCCTACGGCCTGGTAAACGCTGCTTGCGGCGTTATATAACACGACGGACATTATTCCGCCAAAGTATATTCTGACATAAGTAAGAGAACTGGATATTACGCTGTCGGGCGTTTTCATCCACACCAATATATGAGGCGTGAGAATAAGTCCGATAACAGTTAGCGCAATGCCCGCAAAAACAGCGAACGCGATATTTGTATGAATAGCTTTGGATACCGTCTCATTATCTTCCGCTCCGTAATAACGGGAAATAACTACGCCCGCGCCCATAAAAATACCAGAGATAAAACCGACGAAAAGAAAAATCATAGAGCTGGACGAGGTAACGGCGGCAAGCGCCTCTTTACCTACAAAGTTGCCCAAAATAATGGAATCGACAAAATTATAAAGTTGTTGGAAAACGTTCCCAAAAAAAATGGGAACGGCGAACTTTATAATATTTTTACTTATTGAGCCTTTTGTCATTAAGACAGTATTTTTCATTTGTCACCTATCTGATTTTGATTATACGCTGACGCGGCGAAAGCGGTCAATCGCTTTAATAGTAAAAAAAAGAAAAGTTTTTCGTCAGATGAAAAATAAAAATTAGAGTTATATTAAAAACCAAAAAAAGAAAAAAATCCCGCTTTTTTAGTACGGAATTTATTAGTTGCTTATATAAATTCTATCGCGAATTAAATTACAAAATTTTCGACATATAAAATTCGTTCACAAAAGTCCCGTCGACTATCAAAGAATTTCTTTTTACGCCTTCAATTTCAAAGCCGAATTTTTTATATAAAGCCAAAGCGTTTTCGTTACTGCAAATGACGGTAAGTTCAAGCCGATTTATCTCGCTCATATTTGCCCATTCTATAAGTTTTTCAAAAAAACGCGAGCCTATTTTTTGTCCCCGATAATTTGAAAGAATACCCGTAACGATATACGCGCTGTGTCGGTTTCTTTTTGTGCCTCCGCGGTTAGCGGTAATATAGCCTACGATTTTTTCTCCGTCGTAAGCCGCCAGAACGAACGCTCTGTTTTCTATGGCTGCGGTGATGAAGTTGGTTTGCGGCGCAATCGTTTTCGGGCGTTCGCCTTGTTCGTATAACATAAATTTCGTTTGCCCATCGAGCGTATTCATCATATCCCAAAGTTTTTGAGCATCCTGCAGCTCGGGTTGACGTATAGTAATCATAATAAAATCACCTCTATTCCTAATTATAAGGACAAAAAATCTATTATGTCAATGCCGTTGCAAAAGGTTTTTGTTAGCATTATAATATTATTTATTATGAGCGCGAATTGGAATCCGTGGCACGGCTGCCACAAATACAGCGAAGGCTGCAAAAATTGTTATGTTTTTCGCGGCGACCTTAAATACGACCGTGACACCGAGAATGTCGTAAAGACGCAGTCTTTTAATATGCCTGTCAGTAAAAACCGAAAAGGCGAATATAAACTTAGTAGCGGCGAGCTGGTCTGGCTGTGCTTTTCCAGCGACTTTTTTTTGAGCGACGCCGACGCTTGGCGCGCGGACGCATGGAAAATGATAAAAGAACGGAGCGATTGCAACTTTTTGTTTATCACAAAACGAATATTGCGTTTTTACGATTGTATTCCGCCCGACTGGGGCGACGGTTACGAAAACGTCACTATCGTCACAACTGTGGAAAATCAAAAACGGGCGGACGAAAGATTACCGTTTTTTTTGAGTTTGCCTATAAAGCACAAATGTATCACTTCCGAGCCTTTGCTTGAAGAAATCAATTTATCGCCGTATCTTAACGAAACAATCGAAAGCGTCGTCGCGGGCGGCGAATCGGGTGAAAACGCACGAGAATGTCGGTACGAGTGGATTTTGAAAATCCGCGATGCTTGCGTAAAAAATAACGTGCCCTTTAGTTTTAAACAAACGGGAGCGAATTTTATTAAAGACGGCGTAAGATACAACGTTCCTCGAAAATATCAGCATATTCAAGCGAAAAAAGCCAATATAGATTTTCGCCCGAAATTTAGATTTTAAAGCAATTGTTTTAAATAATATAAAATTTTGCAATAAACAAAAAGACCGCTGTTAACGGTATTTTTGATTGGAGAAATATATGAATTACGGTCTTGGTTGACCGCCTATGCCGCCCATTCCCGAAGTTGCGCCTACGGTTGTGGTTGTTGAAGATATCGTAAATTCGTCGAAAATTACGCCGTTTAAATAGATACTGTAACTGTCTTTTATTAACGTGTCCGAAGCGAACACAATATTGGAATATTTTTTTGATGGAGTGTATTCAATAACCGTCTCATTGCTGGAATTTGCAATTTTTATTGTGGAAAGCGTATATGAGTTCAATCCTATCATTACGCTGTATTTTGTCGAGTTGGAGCTGGGCATCTGCGCCATTCCGCTGCTGCCCAAGGCTAGCAATGTTCCGCCGCTGAAAGTAAACTGATTTTGATAATCCAGCGCGCCGTTTCCGTCGTTTGTAGGGCCTTCAACAATGATATATCCGTTACTCATTACTATATTGCCGTTACTGTCTATTCCGTCGCCGTCGGCTATTATTGATATAGTACCGCCGCTTATAGTGATGCAGGCGTTACTTGTATCGCCGAAAGGATTTTGTCCAGGTCTACCCGAAACGCTGCTTTGGTCGTTTCCGCCCGCCGCGTTAATTCCGTCATCGCTGGAGATAATTTTTATTTCGCCGCCGCTTATTGTAATATCCACGCTCTCTATCCCTTCATAACTTTTTTCAATATCTATAACGGCGCCGCTTATGATAAGGATATTATCGGCGTGGAAACCGTCGTCGCCCGAACTCACTTCAAAATTTCCGCCCGATATAAGCATTGAGTCGTTGCAATGAACGCTGTCGTCGCTGCTGTCAATATTAAATTCGCCGCTAGTAATCACAACGCTATTCGTCGCTTTTATAGCTTTTGCGCTGTCGCTATTAGAAGTTGAACTTCCCCAGGTTCCCCAAGGCGTTTGCTGGCTTTGCGAACTGCTGTTTGCGCTTCCGCCTCCCGTCGTGATATCAAACGTTCCTCCGTTTATTAAAATGCCGTTAGCCGCCTGAATACCGTCGTTTCCACAAATAAGGTTAATAATGCCGCTTTCAATATATATAGTTCCAAGTTTTGTATCGGAGTCGTTTGTCGAGCGCAATCCGTCGCCGCCGCATTCCGCGTTTATTTCCGCGTTCATAATATAAAGAAAATCTTTTCCAATAATACCATCGTCCACCGAATTAACGTTTATAGTGCCGTTTGTAATTTTCAAAACGTCTTTGCATTGAATCGCATTGTTGTAATTCGCGTTAATGGTTAAAATTCCGCCGCCGTTAATCGTCAAATCGCTTTTACTGAATATAGTTGCCGACGGCTCTTCGTCTTCATTCAAAACATAATTCGCGGTATCCGTTAAAGTATTTACGGTATTACTGCATAAGGTTATGATTACTTTCTCAGCCTTTTGAATAAATATCGGAGCGGAAGAACCGCAGCTTAGCGTAAGTCCGTTTAGAGCGATTTTTACTTCGCAGTCTTTCGCATTAACCAATATTTGTCCGTCGGAGCAAGAACCGCTAACTAAATACGTTCCCGATTTTGTTATCGTAACGACAGTTCCGCTCACCGTGCAGTTTTGCGCCGTCACACCGGATTGCGAAAAAATTATTTCCGTATACGACGAAATGTCTTCGTTTAAATCATCTTCGGTAATTTCAACGCTAACCGCTACCGAAACCCCGTTTTCTCCGCTTTGGTCGGAATCGTTGCCATTAATAATATTATCGATATTTTGGCAAGCGGTCAGGGTAAACGTAAGCGCAAGCGCGATAAAAATAGCCGTTAATTTTTTCATTACTTTACTCTCCTTTTACAGTTCTTCGTTGCCGTCGCGATATATTCCGCAAATAATAGGCAGATTGCCGTTACGGCAGCGCAATTCGTCGATGAGCTGTTTTTCCTGTCCCGCGTTTTTTAACAGACCGTAATACTTTAACTCAAACATACTTCCAAGATTTGTCGTTTTTACTTTTTCCAATGTTATCTTTGAAAAATATTTTTTAAATATATCGTCAAACACGCCGGTATAGTCGAGGTCTTCGGGAATAGTTATTTTTAAATGTCTTTCTTTTTGGTTTTTCGCTTCGCCTATCTTTGACGCTTTGAGTACGATAAACACTAAACAAGCAATCATGCAAAACGCAATCGCAAATGCGATATATCCCATACCTGTAGCAAGACCTATCGCCATTGCCAAAAAGATTGACATAATATCTTTGCTGTTACCGGGAACGGAACGGAATCTTATCAAACTAAAAGCTCCCAGTACAGCCACTCCTGTGCCTATATTTCCGTTTACCATCATTATTACTACCTGAACTATCACGGGCAATAAAGTCAATGTTATAACAAAATTTTTTGTATAGTTGCTTTTTACCATATAAGCTAACGCTACGATTAGTCCTAAGGCAAGTGAAGCTACCGAACAATAAAGCGCGGTCAGCGCGGTTATTCCCGTAGACGGAATAATGCTTTCAAACATAATTTATTACCTCCTGATAAGAAACGTTTGCGAGTATCATTTTTTGAAAAACTATCGTTTTAGGCGCGATAAATCTTTTGTAAACCGAGCCGTATTTTGAAAAAGAAGTAGGCGTCGCTTTTGATTTTGTTATTATTTCGCTCATCCACAAAGGCATTGCGCCGTTTACTTTTACTTCCATAACAACCGAGCCGTCGGTGAAAAATTCTTCTCCGTAGTCTCCTTTTGACATATCGATATCTTCCGTTCTGCTGCGGATTTTACTGTCAAAAGTCACCCGTATGCCGCTGTTTTTTTCACCTATCAAGGCTATACGATTGTACGCTAAAAAAATCTTGGGTTTTGCGTGATAAAACAAAAGAAAGTAATTTATTTCGTTCAGCACTTGATTTTCATCATCGGGAATTTTGCCGTTAATATATTCGCGCATCTCGACTAAGCTACCCATAACTCGGCGTTTAAACACTATGCCGTCGTATTTTTTCTTTAGTTCAAGATACACTTCGCTTTCGCCGTTTGGTATACCATAACTGCGTAGACGCAGCTTTTCCTTATACGGCGGTTTTTCTATGCTCGCGCGAATAAGCCTGTAATCGTCCGTATCAAAATACTCGTTGCATATTATCTGCTCGCCGTATTCGTCGGGTTTTAAATACTTTGAAAACTCGTTAAAAACTCTTTCGTATTGACTTAATGTGAGAAGATATTTTTTCTCGCTGCGTTCAAAAGTTTTTGTCACGTTTTTACTCCTAATGTTTTTATTAATGAAATTTTAAACGCTTAATATTAAAACATTATTAAAAAGCAAAAAAAATCGGCGTTTTGCCGATTTTTTTTATGCTTGGGATTTTAAAAAAATATAAGGAGGAAGAGGTATTATATTTTGTAGGTTTTTTACCTAAAAAATTCGTTATTTTGTACTGGATTTAGAATTCGCAAAAAACTGAAAATCACATAACGTTAAACGGGAAACGTTACCGTAAACAGAGTAAACTTTTGTTCTTCGCTTTCTACGCTTATTTTACCGCCTAGATTATCCGTAATGGCTTTTGCTATAGCAAGCCCAAGACCGAAAGAATGGTTTTCATCGCTCGTGCGCGCGGCATTGGTGCGGTAAAATCTATCAAAGATTTTGTCTATTTTTTCTTTCGGTATGCCATCGCCCGTGTTTTTTACAGTTAACGTTATTTTTTTATTTGTCGCTGTTAATCCCAGGTCGATATTTCCGCCGCGATTGGTATATTTTACGGCGTTATCCAGTAATATCAAAACCAGTCTTTCAATTTGCTTAGGGTTTGAAAATAGCGTTATATCGGGCGTAATAACGGTGTTTAGATTTATATTTTTTTCGTAACATGCCGCATCCATAGATAAGCCCGCCCTATTCACAAGCTGCGAAAAATCAAAAATTTCTTTAATAAGTTCCGCGTTTTCAAGTTTTGACAGTTCGAGCATATCCAAAATTAAGCTGTCCATTCTGTTAACGTACAAATTTATGTTGTCCAGCCATTTTTCATTTTCTTTCACGGTTTTCGTTTTATTTGACTGCACAACGGAAAGATTGGTGGATATTATAGTAAGCGGCGTTTTGAGTTCGTGGCTCGCGTTAGCGACTAGTTCTTTTTGCTTGACAAACGCTTCTTCAACGGGTTGCACAGCCGATTTTGAAAACAGCCAGGCGATAACGGTAATTATACCAATACTTGCAACGTAAGAAATAGCGAGCGTAAGCCCCAATGTAAGCGTGTTATCGTTAAAAGTAGTTACGTCGTAAATAATATATACGGTATTATTTTGACCGAACATATCAACAATTTGAGCGTTATCAACCACAAACTGGAATCCGCTCACGGAAAATTTGCCTTTTTGCGTTTCCACGGCTTTATCCAATATCGTAGAAAAAAGCTCCGTATCGTATCTATCCGAGCCAACAGCGAAAGAAAAACCGTCTTCGCGCACGGTATATTTTATATAATCCGTTCTGCCTTGAAAACCAGGCTCGTCTTTGCCGTAAAGAGCGTTATCTATCGTAGAATATATTTGATTCTGATTATCGGAATACACAACGCCGAAAACTACGCAAAATACGATAAGCAAAAACGCGCCCGCCGTAGCCACGCATGCCAAAATAAATCGTGATCTGAGTTTTTTAAATATTTTTTCCTGCATTTTATTTTTGTTCGCCTTTTTCTATATTGATTTTGTAGCCTACGCCTCTTACCGCTTCAATAGCGATATTCGCGCCTACAAAAGCGAGTTTTTTTCTCAAAAAAGAGATATACGCTTCAAGATTGTTGCTGATAAATTCGCCGTCAAATCCCCAGACTTTTGAAATAATATCGTCCTTTGTCGATACAAAATTCGGTCTTTCAAAAAAGTATCTGGCTATCTCAAATTCTTTACCCGAAAGCCTGACTTCGTTTTTTTCGGTCTGCAATGAATAAGTCGCAAGATTTAATGAAACGTTACCGACAGTTAGAACGTTATCCGTCACAAGCTCTCCCCTGCGCCTTGTCAAAGCTCTAAGGCGGGCAAGTAACTCGGGAACGGAAAAAGGTTTCGCCAAGTAATCGTCCGCGCCCTTATCCAGCCCGTTGACTTTGTCTTGTTCATCCGACAATGCCGTAAGCATAAGTACGGGCGTGACGACTTTTTTCTTTCTCATTTTAGTCAAAACTTCAAATCCGTTTAGGCTGGGCAATAGCACGTCCAAAATAATCACGTCGTAAATATTGGCGCACGCATAATCCAGTCCGTCTTCCCCGTCGTAAACGGCGTCCACCTCATATCCGTTTTTTTTGAGTATATCGGTCAGAGCTTCGGAAAGCTTTTTTTCGTCTTCCACCAAAAGAACTCTCATTAAACCAAATCTCCTTTTTTCGACTTTATTATACATTAGTAATATTAAAAAATCATTAAAATAAAGTAAAACCTTTGTAAAGCTGCAATTAACTAAAAATTGTTAAAATAAAAACCGCTCTAAAGTAGAGCGGTGTTTTTTTATATTTTTTCTATACGTTTTAACGCGGATACCATTATTTTGTTTATCAAAGTATCGTAATCCACTCCGCAAAAGTTCGCCAGCATCGGGAAGTCGCTGTAATTGGGCGCAAGTCCGGGCAAAGGATTTACCTCGATAAAAAACAGCGAACCGTTTTCGTCAAGCCGAAAATCTATTCTGGCAAAATCCGAACAGCTCAGTATTTTAAATACGTTTGCCGCGACGGCTTTCATCTTTTCTATTTGTGCTTTCGGCAAGTCAGGCGGACAAACGTAATCGACGTATTTTTCGTAATTTTGTTTAACCGAATAACTGTAAACGCAAAAGTTTTCCTGCGTTGGGCGTTTGTAGATAATCTCCATCGGTTCGAAAACGAACAAATCTTTTCCATTGCCTATAAGCCCTACCGTAAATTCTCTGCCGTGAATGTATTCTTCCACAAGCATATCTTGACGGTATTTTTCAATATTAATTTTTAATACTTCGGTAAGCTCTTTGTGGTTTTTCGCTATCGCCACGTCGGAAATGCCTTTGCTGGAACCTTCGGCGTTTGGTTTGACAATGACGGGATAAGTCAAATTTACTGGACGGGTGGGATTTTTCGCGGGGACTAATACGTACTTCGGCGTTTTTATTTTGTAAGTAGCCAGGACTCTTTTTGTCAAGGCTTTGTCAAGAGCGATACAAAGCGTTGTTTCGTCGGAACCCGTGTAAGGTATACCGAACAAATTTAATATTGCGGGAATCTGGGCTTCTCTGCCCCTTCCGCCTTTACCTTCCGCAATATTAAAGGCTATATCAATATTTGCGTCTTTAATTTTTTCCAATAGCGAACTGTCTTCTTCAAAGAGCACGACTGTGTTATCTCTTTTTTCCAAAGCCCGCTTGATAGCTTCTATAGTGCTAAAACTATCGTATTCCGCCTCCTCGTCCGACCCGCTTTTGTGCTTGACATTATAAAACAAACCGACTTTTAAGGGCGGGTAATCGTCTTTCTCGTTAATCGCCACCTAATAACTTCCTCCGAATAAATATTATAATTATTATAAGATTTTGTTATACTGTGTCAACGTTATTTAACTAAATAAAATTATTAAATTTTTATTAAAACTATTGACATTTATCTTGAAAGAGTCTATTATATTTAACTTTTTTTGATTTTTTTTTGCTTTAAAAGCAAATTTTATCAACGACGGGTTTAATGAATTTTTGCAAAACTTTTATGACTAGCCCCACCGTTAACGCCAATATAATCGTGCCTTCGCGTATGCCGACGAGTTTGCCGAAAGCGATAAAAGACAGGATGATGCCCAAAGCAACTTCGGTAGCGTCTATAATTATTTTCCAGTACGGGAACTTAATTTTCGTAACGGAAGCAAAAGCCAGCGCCATACCTTCGACCGGCAGCGGCAAAAGCTTCACGTCAACGTATAAAGTGATGCCTATCGCTATCAATACTACCGATATCGCTATCATGCCAAGCTGCCCGAAATACGTGGGAAAACAAAAGCTCCCTAATAAGGATTTACACAAATCGCAAAAATAACCGAAAATCAACGCGAATACGACTTGAAAAATATTATACCAGCGGAAATTTTTTCTTAAAACAATCCATTGCACGCAAACCCAAAGCGTATACAAAGCGGTTATGGTGACAGTCAAAGGTATATCCGTAACCAAATACAAAACGTAAGGCAAGCTGCTGGCTGCGGAAATGCCGAGATTGCTGTTGATTGCGAAAGCCACTCCCATTCCTATTATAAACAGCCCTAATATATAGATAAGCACGCGGTAGACAAATTTTTTCTTTTCAGTTTTTGTCAATACTTTTTTGGCGGTATCCGTTTCGACTGCCGTACCGTCAGCCGCTTCGGTTCCGTGCTTTTGAGTTAATTTTTCGTCTTCCGTTGAGATAGCGGTTGCAGTCAAATTTTTACTTGCCGTGTCGGCGGTTATTGTCGTATCGTGTCGATTTTTCATTTTACTCCTTAAAGTTCCTTAACCATTAGCACGTCGTCGCGATATGTTTCGTCATTCATTATAAAAGCATTCGGTATTCTTCCGACTTCGCGGAAACCCATTTTTTCATACAACGCCTTGCCCCGTTGGTTGCTGTCGACGTAACCCAATTCAAGCTGCTTCAAATTATTTTTTTTGCCAAGCTCTATCATTATCTTAAATAATTCCGTACCGATGCCCAGATTCCAATATTTTTTCAGTAAAGCGATGCCGATATTGCCTCTGTGCGCGACTTTCTTTTTGTCGCTCCAAAACAGCGAGCAAGTACCCGCAATTTCTCCGTCGCAAAAAACGCAAATATTGTATTTTGTGGGAGATTCCAGTCCTGATTGGATAAACTGTTTTTCATCTTCCAGCGTAAGTTTTTCGTCATCCGCGCCGCGGAGAAGAAAATCCGTTTCCGCGCTTACCTTGTTTAGATAATCAAGCAATTCTGCCGCTTCGTCCACAGTCGCGCTGCGTGCGATGATTTTCGTTCCGTTTTTTGCCGTCACGATAGTTTCGTTGAATTTCATATTTTTCTCCTCCTTATAATATAAAATTGCCTTAGTCTATCACAGGGCGGCGATTTCTGTCAATCTTTTTTCATAGAAAAAGCGTTTTTAATAGTCATGTAAATTTTCGTGTTTTTCAGATATTTTTTTGAAAAAATCGGTACAGTATCTTGTTATCGGATATTTATTGTTTATCGATATGACCAATAGCAAAGCGGCGATTTTGTATTATATTTGAACATTTTGTAATTTTTAGAACGCAACCAACGCAGCGCACGTAAAGATATTTTATCTTTTAACGAACCTGTTTAATTTCGCTTCCGTTTCCGATATAACAGACAAAAACTCTTTGTCGCCGCCGTTATGAACGATGCGGAAATAAAGGTCTCGGAGCAAATTTTTGCAGTTTATTCGCGCGTGTAGCCTTGAGAAATAATCCGCTATTTCGGCGGCTTTGGAAAAATCTTTCAGCCATTTATACAGAAAAGCTTTATCTGTTTTTGCTTTAATTATTATTTCGAAAACGAAACTCGCGGCGCGCTCATCCTCTTCGGCGTAAAAAACTGTTTCTCCGCGCATAAATTTATTTTGAATTGCATATAAAATTTCTTCGCAATCCTTTTGCGGTATTTCGCAACCAAGCAGCGCGCAAAAAGCGTCCGAAGTGTGCGCGACGGCGTGCGCCCAACCGTAAGTTTCGTCGTAGCCGCGCAAATCGCGTTCGCTGTTTATATATTTAATCAAAGCGTTTTTGACATCGTCGATTTGCTTTTCGTTCAAGTACGGCTTTGCAGCGTGCCAGCTTAGCGTTTCAGCCAGAAATAACACCGAAAAACTGCGGCGAAAAACCCCAAAAATGTCGTCTTCGTTTATATGCCAGAATATGTAATCTGTGGAAATCAATTTATCTGTCAGTTCGGACAATATTTTTTCCGAAAAACAGCCGTCGGCGACAAAAACGCAGAAAGCCGAGTAAATCAGTTCGTCGCGCAAAATAGGATCGGGATCGCCGATAAAAGCGAGCATTGACGGCAATAGTTTCTCAGCGGTTTCTTTTTCTTTCAAATGAAAATCGTTTTCGGATAATTTTTTTAAAGTTTTTTTCAGTTCGTCCTTATTTTCAATCATTTTCCTTTTCCCTTTTTACCGTATTAATGCTTTGATTTTAACACGCTACGGCGAATAAAAGCAAGATTTTTTTGCGGTCAAAATAAGCGTATTTTGATTGACGAAATACAGTTTTAAATAGCAAAGTCTGGACAGATATTTTTTCAATTAAAAAAATGTTGAAAAAATTCTAATATAACCGCAATGCGAGGCGGCAGCGCAAGAAAAAAAGACTGTTTTATTGGGTACAATATATTTATGTATTTCAGTTATCACAACAAAGCGAAACAGCTTATAAAAAACGGATTGCTTATCCGATATGAGTTTGTCGAAAATCATAACGGTATTTCGCCCGCTTTGGTGCTACATTTCGCGCTGCCCGACGACAATAAGAATGAAAAGATTATGCCTATAAGGGAAAAGCATTGGGCGGAGTATATGGAGCTTATCGCCCTTTACTCGCGCTAAAAGCTTTTTTTGGTTATGTTTAGTTTAATTGACAAAAAAACCCCGCTTAAAGTATAATCAAATGTAGAAATTTAAGCGGTAACCGTAATAGCGGCTAACCGAAAATACGAGGTTTTTTATGTATAGAACACATAATTTGGGCGAATTGCGTATATCCGACGTTGGAAAGCAAGTCACGCTGGCAGGCTGGCTCAACAGCGCGCGCGATCTTGGCGCGGTTATATTCGTCACTTTGAGAGATTTTTACGGTATAACGCAAGTAGTCGTTTCCGACGAAAATTTAAAACAGCAAATAAGGGACATTCCGCGTGAATCCACCGTTATGATACAAGGAACTGTATTGGAACGCACGGACAAAAACCCGAAACTTCCGACGGGCGATATTGAAATCAAACCCGAAAAAATCGAAGTTTTGGGAAAATGCACCGAGCAGCTGCCTTTTGAAATCAGTAATTCGCTGGACAGCCGCGAAGACACAAGACTTAAATACCGCTTTTTAGATTTAAGAAACCCCGTTAATAAAGATAAATTGATTTTGCGCAGCAACGTTATTTTTTCTCTGCGCAAAAAAATGATAGAGCGCGGTTTTATGGAAATTCAAACTCCTATTTTGACCAGTTCTTCACCCGAAGGCGCGCGCGACTATCTCGTGCCCAGCCGCACGCACAAAGGCGAATTTTACGCCTTGCCCCAAGCTCCTCAGCAGTTCAAACAACTGTTAATGGTTTCGGGCATCGATAAATATTTCCAAATCGCACCTTGTTTCCGCGACGAAGACGCAAGAGCGGACCGCTCGCCGGGCGAATTTTATCAGCTTGATATCGAAATGGCTTTCGCCGAACAGGAAGACGTTTTTGCCGTTATGGAAGAAGTAATGTATGAAATTTTTACCGAGTACTCAACCTTTAACGTAAGCAAACCGCCGTTTAAACGTATTCCGTACCTTGAAGCGATGGAAAAATACTGCTCGGACAAACCCGATTTACGCAATCCCCTTTTGGTGACCGACGTAACCGATATTTTTGTTAATTCCGAAATACGCTTTTTTGAAAACAAAATAGTGAAAGCTATTCCGATAATGGATTGCAGTCAGCCGCGCAGTTATTTTGACGGCTTGAATGAGTTTGTCAAAGAAAATAAAGGCAGCGGAGCGGCGTACGTCAAGCTAGACGAAAACGGCGTTTTCGGCGGCGGAATAACAAAATTTTTAGACG
>DAOTGG010000028.1:3028-13496 GCA_035446985.1 Eubacteriales bacterium | reverse complement strand
GGAAAGCGGGAACAGCTTCGCCGTCTAATACTTCGATCGTATCAAGAACAGTTCCGTCAGCGACGAAAGTGATCGTGTGAATCTTTGTGTAAACAGCGGTTACTGTTGTGTTTGCAGTAACAGCAGCAATGCTTGTAACATTCCAAACACCTACGTATCCTTCTTTAGCGGGTACAGTGGGGAATGCAGAAGCAGCAACAGCTTCGCCTTCTTCAACAGTAAGTGTTGAAACTGTTGTGCCGTCAGCTACGAATGTTACATCGTAAGTTGTAGCAGCAATAGCAGTATAAACAGCGTTTACTGTAGCATCAGCGGAAGCAGCTGCAATGCTGGTGGGATTCCAAACGCCGGTGTATCCTTCTTTAGCGGGTACAGCGGGGAAAGTTACTGCTTCGCCTTCATTAACTGTCAGTGTGCTAACAACAATACCGTCAGCCATAAACGTAATTGTGAACGTTTCAGGCACTTCAGGTGTGCATGCTTGCAACAGACCAGCAGTCATTACCATAGCAAGAACGAGCAATAAAACTAACCAGGTTTGTTTTTTCATTATTTTCTCTCCTTTTAAAAGATTTTCTTTTTTTATAGCAAGACCTTTTGGGGTCGAACTATCAATAATAATAGAGATAAAAAACACTTTCTTTCGGTTATTTGAAAGAAAAATTTAATATCGAGTAAAAAATATTGTACCAAATAAGCGGTTTATTTACAAGGATTTTTGATTAAAAATTTTAAAAAAGTAAGCTGTGATGCGGTATGTAGGTGTTTTGCCCCTTGTAAAAGCATATTTTTTACCGAACATAGTCTAACATATAATATTCAATTTGTAAAGACCTTTTTCACAAAATTTTCACAATTTTTTCACAAAACCAAAATTTTTCTCATTACCGCTATTAAAAAGCAAAAAACGGCGGAATTCGCCGTTTTTCTTTTGTATGGTTAAAATTTATTGGTTTTATGCAGCGGGAACGTAGCCTTTTGTAACGATTTTGTCTTCGTGAGCGTGTTCGTCGATATCTACCGCAAGGATAGAAAATCCGCGCAGATCCGTTACGCTGTTAATAAAGAATACGTAATTGTCTTCGCCGTTACCGCAAATATCAATTGTTGTCCAGTTTGAAATGGTTTTTGTGCTTGTAACGGTTATGACCGCTTGCGAGCCGTCGTAATAAGCCATTTTTGTGACAGTAACGGCAGCGTCATCTGCATCGGGTACAGTATAAATGATATAACCGTCTTGAATACCCACAAACGTGACCGAGGAAGATTCGATTTTGATATCTTCGGGACTTGTTTTTGCGATAGGATCGTAAAGTTTGATGTCCGTAGCTTTTATCATAACAAATTTGTCATTCCAACCCATCATAGTGTAGCTTGAATATGAAGTCGGATTGAGATTTGAAAGTTTTTGCGAGTCGCCGTTAACCGTAACTTTGTAAAAACCAAAATTTATTAACGCGGAAGCCGAGTAATATAAAGTTTGGTCTTGAACGTTCATAAGCGCAAAAGTCGTATCGGTGACAGGTTCTCCGTCTACTGTCGGATTTTCCATTACTACCTTTACTTCTCCGCCGAAAGTATAAGAACAAATATCGGTATCGTTGATAAAGAAAGCTATACCTTCTCCATACATAACCGAGCTTACATTTTCTTTTACTAATTGCGGCGTTACGTTTTCTTTTGTTAAATCTAATAAATAAAGATTGGCGTTTTGAACAAAGCAAGCGTAAGGAACGCCGTTTATTTCAGCAAACGCAACCGTATAATCGGATTCGTCAAAAATATAGTGGTGCATTGTGTCGGTGCCGTCGAGATTACAGCTTTTTATCGCCAGTCTTGTGTATTGTGCCGCGCCTTCGCGGTCAATGGTTGTGTCAGGCGTTGTGTAATATAATCTGTCTCCAAATATATGGATACCGTTAAGGAATTTTTGTGTAACGTTTTCCGAATATATAATTTTTGGAACAACAATTTCCGCATTCGCTTCGATAACGTCTTCGGGATTTGCGGAAATCATAGCTTGATTCATATTGAATAACGAAATTCTTACGACCGCGCCGATTTCGACTTTTCCGTAAGTGTTTTCAACGCCGTTGGAAGATGGGCATCCGTTAACGTAATACAAATAATCGCCCTTAATGACGGCTAGTCCGCCGTTGCTGTAAACTTGTCCGCTGGTGTTGCCTTCAAGCGGAACGGCTGTATAGTCTTCGGTAGCGCAACCGGCGAAAACAAAAATCGCCACAAGTAATAAAACGACTACCAACGCAAATTTTTTTGCCATAAATAAACTCCTTGGATAAACTCTTTTCAGTAAACATCATTATATATTAGTTTGACGATATTTGCAAGGCTTATTACCCAAAAAAATGCGGAGCGCGTTGATTTTGTTTGGTGGTTTAAAGGTTTTTTAATCTATTAATTCTATATCTCGTAATAAATGAAAAATATTATAAGAATAAAATAATTTTAATATAATTAAATTTTAAGAAGGACGAACAATAATTTAATGTAAAACCGAGTATCTTTATAATTTAAAGTATATTAATATCGTGTGAGATAAGTATCATTTATAAATGTGTTACAGATCCATTCATAAAATTTTTCCTTTTCTTCAAATTGCGGATAATGTGCCGAATTTTCAAATATGACAAATTCTCGAATCTCATGTCCCTGCAGATTTTTCAAATACTCCTCCGCGGCTTGAGGCGAGGTCATACCGTCATATTTTCCCATAACGAAATATACGGGCAGATTTATTTCCGTTACAATATCAGAAATTGGATAATCCATAGTTTCCATCAGCAACGCTTCTTGTCCCTTGTTTGCGGCAGCAAAAAACCGAACTGCATCCAACAAGTTATATTCGCTGCCAAAAAGAAAACCGGTTATATAATCCTTATTATCATCTATTTGTCTGGCGGCAAAACCATATTTGCGTATGTAGTTTCTCGGCGCAAAAGCCTCTCCTCGCGCGATAGCCGTCTCCATTTCGCTTAAAAAAATAACGTCTTCAAAATTACCGCTTGCCTGAGCAGCTTGGATACATTTATGCAAGCTATCTAATTCGCTTTCAATCGTGTTGGATAACTGTCCTATCCCTATATAAGAGCTGTATAAGTCCGAGCGTTGAGCTGCAGCCATTGTTGCGATATATGTTCCGTAGGAATGTCCGATCAAAATTACTTTGTCTTGATTCAAATATTCTTCAATATATTGTGTAATCGAAATTAAGTCATCTACATGATCCGACGCTGACACGCTGGAATAATCTGCTCCAAACTCATAAGATTTTCCGCTTCCTCGCTGGTCATAATGAACTACCGTAAATTTTTGCTCCAATAAATCCTGATACTTTCTTACATAAGGTATTTCAGAGCAACATGGTCCTCCGTGAACGAATAAAACTACGGGATTATTTCGGTCACTTCCGCGTATCATAATTTCAAGCTCGACGTTATTAATTTCAACTTTTCTTAATTCACTTATGCTGTTATCGCTATTTATTCGAGGCGTCCATGTTGGATGGAATACACCAATGAGAAGCAATAAAACAAGCGCTATTCCTACCCACCCTATTATTTTAAAGATTTTCTTTGTCATTTAGCAATATCCTTTTGTCGCTATGTTTTAGTAAAAAATTAATAAAAAATGCGTAAATAATTATATCAAAAACATAAATGATTTACAACAGAAAATTAACTCTCGAACGGAGAAATAAAATTTTATTATTTAGATAAGCGAACGCAAAAACTCGGCGTTTTCCTCAATAAGTCCCGTCTCGGCGTCCTGCGTTATTATTTGATAACCGCTGCCCGTTTTTAAATATTTTGATTTTGCGCTAAACATTCCCTGCTTTGCGGGCAAAGCGTAACAAATATATTTTGGCATACCTTCCAGTAGCACAAGTCCCAAAACGAAATATCTTCCGTTTTTCCCGTCTATTTTTGTCCAGACAGAATTTTTTATTTTTTCCGTAAGTTCTATATATACGGGAAAACTGTCGAATAGTGTCGCTATTTCTTTTTTTACCGCTGTGTAAAATCCGCTCTTGCCCGCGTTTTCCGTAAATACGTCCGCGTATTCTTTTACCGCTTTATTAGGAGATGTTCTTTTAAAAATTTCTTTCGCTTTGCCCTCCCCGTTCGTCTGCCAGCTAAAAACGGTCGCGTCAAAATGTTTTTGCTCGTCTTCACTTTTTGAATCAAAAGTTTTTTCGTCGCTGTAATCCGATAAATAATAATTGTCGGAAGAAAGAATAAATTTTTCGTATTCCGTAGATTTTTGGTCTGAGAAGATTTCTTTTAAACCGTTCTTTTTTTCAGCGTTCGGATTTACTTTTTCCGCTTGTTCAAATATATCGTTAGATTTTAAATTAACATTCTCTTTCATATCTATATTTTCTTTTTTTGCAAAGCCCCCTAGTGAAAATTTTTTCAAAAGCTCTTCGTTCGGCTTGCCCGATGTATCGGCAAAGGCTGCCGCAACGTCATCGGCGGTAATAATCAAACTGGCTTGCGCAATGCTGTTTATCGGCAATTCCTTTTCCTGACACAACGGATAAATAAAACCCGAGCTGCCAAAATCCGCCACTACCGACCATTTCTCCGCTTTCCTTCTGTCGATGTTGACCAGATTCAGGTTAACCTTAACCGTTTTGCCGTTGCACAAAAATGTGGCGACACCGCCAAGCGTTTTGTTTTTCAACGAATAGGTTTTGTCAAGCTGTTTTATAAGTATTACTTTGCGCTCATACATACTATTACGATATTACTTAACCCCCGACTTTAAGAACTTCGGAGGTTTAAGAATTTTTGTATAAAATTGTCGCAAATTTTTTTCTTGCAGCGGTCAAAAGATATAATTTAACCCATTCTTATTATTAACACAAAAAAATACCGTATGGCTTTTTGGTCATACGGTATTTTATAAAAAATATTTAATTTTTTGCAATTCCTTTACATTATTAATACTAAGCTTTTAAATTAATGTTCGTATTTCAAAATCGGGTTACGCGCCGCGTTAACTTCGTCCGCTCTGCCCACGATAGTTGTAACGGGACAGTTGTGCAACGCCTCTCCGTTTTGCTCCGCCTGCTTTTTGATTTTGAACATCACTTCGCACGCGTGGTCAAGCGTTTCGATAGATTCGGTCTCGGTAGGCTCGAACATCAAAGCTTCGTGAACGATAAGCGGGAAATACATAGTCGGCGGGTGAATGCCGTTGTCGATAAGAGCTTTCGCTACGTCCAAAGCGGACGCTCCCGTCTTTTCTTTAATGTCGGATAAAGACAAAACGAATTCGTGCATACAGATTTTGTCGTACGCTACGGTAAATTCTTTTTTCAGTTTCGCAAGCATATAGTTTGCGTTTAGTACGGCAAGCTGGCTTGCTTCGCGCAATCCGTCGCCGCCCAGCGTTTCGATATATGCGAATGCTTTGAGATAAACGGGGAAGTTACCGATATTCGCTCTGACTTTGCCAATAGATTTATTTTGGTCGTAATCACTAGGTTTTGGTCCATATACAGGCACAGGCAAATAGCTAGCCAAGAAAGCTTTGCAGCCGACTGGTCCGCTTCCCGGTCCGCCGCCGCCGTGAGGAGTGGACATTGTTTTATGAAGGTTAAGATGCACAACGTCAAATCCCATATCGCCTGGACGGCAAATGCCCATAATAGCGTTGAAGTTCGCGCCGTCGTAATAACACAGTCCGCCCGCGTTATGAACGATTTCCGTTATTTTCAAAATGTTTTTATCATAAAGTCCCAAAGTATTGGGGTTTGTAAGCATAAGTCCCGCCGTGTCTTTACCGACAAGTTTTTTCAACTCTTCGATATCGACTCCGCCTTCGCTGTCGCTGGGGCAGGTTACGACTTCAAATCCGTTCATATTCGCGCTTGCGGGGTTTGTTCCGTGAGCCGAATCGGGAATGATGATTTTTGTTCTTATGGTGTCGCCGTGGTCTTGGTGATACGCCTTTATTAAAGCGATACCTGTAAATTCTCCGTGCGCGCCCGCAGCGGGTTGCAGCGTCATACTGTCCATACCGCTAAGTACGCAAAGTTTTTCAATCAAGGTTTCGGTGACTTCAGTAGTTCCGCCTACTTCTTTGCAGCATTGCGTAGGGTGAACGTTATTAAATCCGTCCAAAGCCGCTATTACTTCGTTGACCTTAGGATTGTATTTCATTGTGCAACTGCCTAGAGGATAAAAACCGTTGTCAACGCCGTAACTGTTACGGGACATTTCCGTAAAGTGTCTTACCACGTCTATTTCCGCTACTTCGGGAAGTTCGGCGTAATCATTTCTCGTTTGTTTAAGCGTATATGAAGGCACTTTGCTTTCTTCAAGGTCGAACGCTCTTCTTCCTTTTACGCTAATTTCAAAAATCAGTTTCATATAGAGCGCGCCTCCTTATAAGCAATAACAACTTTATCCAAAGTCTCTTTGTCCGCTTTTTCCGTTACGCACCACAATGTGCCGTCGGGAGCGGGCATTCCTCCCAATATATCTTGCTCTGCCAGGATTTTATTCCATTTCTCGCCGTCGCCTTCCACTACGAATTCGTGGAAAAACTCAGTTTTGTATTTCAGTTTTGCGCCAGCTTTGACAAGTTCGTTCGCCAGATAATGCGCTTTGTCAACGCATTGACGAGCAACTTCGACAAATCCGACTTTACCGACAAGCGACAGATATACTGTTGTCGTTAGAGCGTTCAACGCCTGATTAGAGCAAATGGACGATAACGCTTTTTCACGTCTTATGTGCTGTTCTCTCGCTTGCATTGTCAAAACGAAAACTCTTCTGCCGTTATGGTCTGTCGTTTGTCCGACAACTCTGCCGGGCATACGTCTGAGTAACGCTTTGTTGCAGGTAAGTATACCAACCGTCGCTCCGCCGTAAGCCATAGGTAAACCCAAAGGTTGACCTTCGCCTACCGCAACGTCGACTCCGCACTCGCCGGGAGTGGGAAGTAACGCCGCCGCAACGGGGTTGAAAATATAAATGAATTTTACGTTTTTAACGTGAGCAATATCGGCTATGGCTTTCATGTCTTCAATCAAACCGAAATAGTTGGGGCATTGAGCGACAACGCAGGCAGTATCGGCGTCGATACTATCGGCAAGCGTGTTAATGTCTACCAAACCGTCTTTTGCGCTAATGCTATCAATACTAATATTATGACTGTTGCAGTATGTGCGCATTACCGCCATATACTGAGGATTTACCTGACCTAGTACGAGAGCTTTGTTTTTGCGTTCGCAGCACATAACGATAGCTTCCGCAGCGGCTTGGGCTCCGTCGTACATCGAAGCGTTGCTGATATCCATTTGGGTAAGCGCGCACATAAGCGACTGATATTCAAAAATACCTTGCAAAACGCCTTGAGATATTTCCGCTTGGTAAGGCGTATACGCGGTTACGAATTCCGCTCTGCCGGTTAACGCGTTTACCGCGGCGGGTATAATATGGTCGTAAATTCCGCCGCCGCGCAATACGGAACCGTAGGTCTTGTTCTTGCCCGCAAGAACACGCATTTGTTTTTCAACCGCGTATTGACTCTTGCCTTTTGGCAACTTCAATTCTTTTTGAAAAATTTCACGCGGAACGTCTTTATACAGACCGTCAAGACTGCTGACACCAACTGTGTTAAGCATTGTTTTGACGTCCTGCTCCGTGTGCGGAGTATATTTAGACATAATTTATCCTCGTTTTATTTTTTAATGAATTCGAGATATTGGTCTTCGGTCATAAGCTCTTCGGTTTCCGCAGCTTCCACTTCTATCATCCAAGCGTCGTACGGCGTTTCGTTAATAAGTTCGGGCTTATCAAGAAGTTCTTCGTTTATGGCAACAACCTTGCCTGTAACGGGAGAAAATACTTCGGATACCGCTTTTACGGATTCTACGTCCGAGAAAGATTTTCCGATAGTAACGGTGTCGCCGACAGCAGGGAGCGAAACGTATACTATATCGCCCATTTCTTTTTGCGCGAAATCGGACAGACCTACTTTTACCGTTTTACCTTGATTTGAGACCCATTCGTGAGTTTTTGTAAACTGTTTCATATAGTTTATCTCCTTAAAAAATTCTTAGTATGTGCGTTTATAAAAAGGCATCTTGACTATTTGAGCCTTAATTCTTTTTCCGCGTACGTCTATATCGACGGTGTCGCCGTTAAAATCTTTTTCGATGCGAACCATAGCGATAGGATAGCCCAACGTAGGCGAGTGCGTACCAGTCGTAACAAAACCTATTTTGCGGTCTCCGTCGTAAACGTCGCTGTGTTCTCTCGCGATACCGCGTTCAAGTAGTTTTACGCCTTTTCTTTTATATTTTGGAGCGTTTTGAGCCAATGCGGCTTTGCCCACAAAATCTTTATCCATCTTTATAAATATATTAAGTCCTACTTCGGTAGCCAAAAAGTCTTCGTTAAGCTCATGTCCATAGAGAGGCATACAAGCTTCAAAACGCAGCGTGTCACGGCAGCCCAGTCCGCAAGGAATAAGTCCGTCGCTTGCACCGATTTCCAAAAGCTTTTCAAATATCGTTTCGGTAGCGTTTGCGGGGCAGTAAATTTCAAAACCGTCTTCGCCTGTGTAACCCGTGCGGGAGATAACGCATTTAACTCCGCAGATTTCTACGTCGTCGGTAAAAGTGTAATTGCCCTTCGGAATAAATTTTTCGTTAACGATTTTATTTAAAATCTTCTCCGCTTTCGGTCCCTGCAAAGCCAATTGTCCGTATTCGTCAGATTTATTTACAAATACAGTATCGGGTAGTAGATGATTTTTTACCCACGCGTCGTCTTTCGGCGTGTTGCCAGCGTTTACGACAAGCCAGTAATGAGTGTCGGCAAACTTGTAAACGATAAAGTCGTCCACAATACCGCCGTTATCGTTGAGCATCATTGTGTAGCGGCAATCGCCGTTATTCATACCTGTGATATCGTTGCAAATAAGATTTTGAACGGTATTAAACGCGCCCTTTCCGCTGATATCAAATTCGCCCATATGTGAGACATCAAAAATACCCGCGTCATGGCGTACGGCGTTATGTTCCGTAATGAGTCCCGTTTCATACTGGATAGGCAGGATAAATCCGCCGAATTCCACCATTTTGCCGCCGTGTCTAACGTGCGCGTTATATAGCGGTGTTTGTTTTGTCATATATATAAATCTCCTTGAAAACGTTCCGCAATTATTCTATTTTATCGTTATATTTTTTGTCAAACGATATTTGATTTTATTTTAAAAGCAGCCCTATTACGTCGTCCGTTACCGCTTCGCCGATAAGACTAAGACCGCTAAGTTTTTTGCCGATAAGATATTTTTTTATTTCTTCTATTATGTCAACGTCCAGCGCGTCTGTAAAAATATTGACACCTGTAAGAACGTCTTTTTCGACCTTGTAATTGACTTCCACTTTTCCCCAGCTGAATTTTTGTTCGACAGAGTTTTCGTAGGTTTCAAAACCGTAAAGCCATTCGTCGCTGGCCAAAAATTTTCGCTTGTTTTCTATGTAATTTGCGTCGAAATCTTTTTCCTTAATATCGACCGCATTTGTATTATATGTTTTTTCGAAACTTTCGCGCAATTTAACGATTAAATCTTCCTTTTTTATATCGGGCTTAAGCTCTTTGAGATTAACTACTCTCGCTTTTACGCTTTCCACGCCGTGAGCGACAAGTTTTTCTTTGCTAACTGTAAGATATTTTTGCATTAGCATTTTGTCTGTGTCTATCAATATAGTACCGTGATGAAGCTTTACGCCGTTTTTAGAGTAAAACGCGTTTCCCGAAAACTTTTTGCCGTCGATTTCCATATCGTTTCTGCCCGATACGACAGCATTTAATCCATACGCTTTCAATGCGTTTACGATAACGTCAAAATGCTTGTTTTGGTCGTAAAACTCTGACTGCGCCACAAAAGTAAAATTAAGATTATGCGCGTCGTGAAACACGGCTCCGCCGCCCGAATAACGTCTCGCCAGCGTTCCGCCGTCAGCCAAAAGCGAACGAACGTCGCATTCGCGCGCCGCGTTCTGGTGCTTGCCGATAACGACCGTTCTTTCATTGCTCCACAAATATAAAACAACCCCGTTTAAAGGCTGTTCCACAAAAAAACATTCTTTCGAAATGTTTAAGTAAGAATTCAATGAATCGGACACATAAAAATACAGATTACTCATATTAAATATTGTAAACCTGCTCACGAAAACTGTCAACATTTGTTGTAGTTTTGCGTTATTTTTGATATAATAAATACAAAAAATTCAGAGGAAAATTTTGGTAATTATGAAAGGTAAAAAAGACGTCATTTTAATGTACGATTTTGATAAAACTCTCTCCACCGTCGATATGCAGGAATACGTTTTTATTCCGAGCCTAAAAATGGAACCCAAAGACTTTTGGGACTTGGCAAATAAATTCGCTTTCAAAAATCATATGGACAATATTTTGTCCAC
>DAOTGG010000028.1:0-2928 GCA_035446985.1 Eubacteriales bacterium | reverse complement strand
AAGTAACAAAGATTTTCCGACCAATCATAGTATGTAGTAAACCTCGACTACATACTATTTTTTGTTTGGAGAGAGAGTAAAAAGCCTATGAGCAATATTTTAAACACAGCATCTATTGATTTATATGAATATGAAATAAACCCCAATACACACGAAACGGTCACGAAAGGGCCTATTTCGTCAACGTCTGATGAACCCAAGGTCGTTCCGATGGTCACGCTTGACAAAGTATGCGCGCCTGATTATATGGATTTGGGCGACACTTTTACTATTGATTATATTTTGACAAACGTCGACGTGGGATCTAGCGGACCCAAATTCACTTCCGTGACTGTTACCGACCCGATTTTTACTATGACGTCTTACGCTACCATTACGACTTCGATTAACTTCATAAGTATAGATACGGGCACAGGCATAGGAACCGTCGATTTAAGCAGCTTGGGCGGGGAAATCGATCCCGGAGAATCTATCACGGCTTCGGTTACATTTACGGTTATATCCGTACCAGTAGATCCCAGCCAATTTGTAACTACTGCTGTCGGAACTTTTATGGTTTCGATGGGTCTTACATTAACCGCTACCGATACTTGCGGTTCTATCATCAGAAACGGTGACTTGACTATTAGCAAGGTTATGCTCACGCCCAGCCCCGTATATGTGGGGCAAATTGTAACTTACCAAATAACGATTACCAATACGGGCAATGTTGACAGCGTAATAGCGGCAGGCGATTTTACCGATTATCCTCCGCTAACCGATCTAGCCGACATTACTCTTGTTGCGCCGCCTGCCTCGATATCGTTTGACGGCTTGAAAATTTATAACACAAGCGCTATTACTCTTGCAGGCGGAGCAAGCCTTGTTATTACGTTTACAGCGAGGGTAATATGATGAATTATGAAAGAAATTATCAACACGGCCACGGTGACGTACCAATACACCATTGGGACTCAGTCCGTAACCAAGTCTATTGGCGCTCGGAATGTAGTTGTCATAGACCACTGCCACCCAGAAGACCCCCTCCTCCGCCTTACCACGATGACTGCTTGTGCGCGGTGCTGTCAGCCGTTATGGCTTGTTGCTGCGGTAGAAGGCGTTTCTGATAAAACAACTCACTTTGTCTTTACCGCCGACTTTGACAAAAGATTTTGCCCGCTGCCCGAAATTTTTGTAAACGATGTGCCTATTGTCGGAGATATACGGCGTGGCGTTTCGCTTTGCGTAGGCGCTGGACAAACGCTCCGTATTACTTTCGGCGCGATATTCCCTTGCGATTACTCGCTTTGTTGTATCTGTAAACCGCTTTGCGAGAAAGTTACCGCATTGGCAAGAATATGTTATATCCCTTGTTCCGTAATGGGACATTCGCCGAAATACGTTTACTCAAATCCCGTTTCTTTCAAGGTATTATAAAAAATAATTACAATAAGCCCGTTTTTACGGGCTTTTTTGCTTTAATTACGGTCAAAAACAGCGCAACCTTAGGTTGCTTGCAATCACAATTGCGTTATGCTAAACTTTGAAACGTAAGGAGGCAGAATATGCTGGACTTAGTAAAGATAGGTAACAAAATAAAAATCGAGCGAACAGAGAAAAATATCTCTCAAGAACAGCTGTCCGAAATGCTGTACGTTTCAAGACAAGCGGTTTCAAAATGGGAAATGGGCATGACGATGCCCTCTATCGACAATATATGTTTTCTTGTTGAGATTTTCGGTACAACGATAGATGATTTGCTTTGTCTGAACGACAACAAACCGATATCGGCTGAAAACCTTAGAGAAAACGAGAACAACCCGTATGTTGTCGGAGCTATTGTTGAAGGAAACGTGGATTTCGACTTGAGTGAAGAGATGTATCGCTTCTCGCCCGAAGAAAGAATCGTTATCGTCCGCGCTGTGAAAAATTTTGACGAAAACGGCATAGACAACAGCCTTATCAAAAATTTGAACAGAAAATATTTTTGGTTAAAACTCACGGACGAGGAAAAACAATTATTAGACATTGACAGATACAAGGAGGAAATAAAAAATGACTACGGCTCGTGCACAATACACAGAAAGAAAATTACCTGAGAATGATAAAGTATATATCAAAAGACGTGAAATTTTATTAAACTATTTTTTGAACAGAATTTTTAAGTAATTAAAGAGAGGTATAATATGAATATTTATAAGATGCTGCCTTTTTTAGACAGAGAAGAAATTGACAAGCTTGTAGAAAAAGCTTCAGACGAGGAACTAAGCGTAATACCGCTAAAAGCGATTTTGCCTTTCGCTTCTTCAAAAACCATCGACAGACTGGTACTTGAAGAATTTAAGAAAAACGGCACAATAAAAGGTTCTTACTGCGCTTTCGCTTCTTCCAAGGCGTTGCACGAAATAGTAACGTACCACATTGAAAACGATTATGGAACGCTGCCCAATACCATCCTGCCTTTCCTTGATTCAGCGGACGTCAAAATTTTGTTCGATTACAGCCTGGAAAAAGGAGATTTTCAAAAGCCCGAAGAAAAGGACAAAGAGCATATCGTATTGAAATTTTCAAGAAAAGACAAAGACGACGAACGGATTATCAGAGATTTGGGAATCAAAATCAAACGCGAGCACGACGAAGATGACGAGGACGACGACGAGGATGATGACGACCACGACGAAGACGATGATGATGATGACGAAGACGACGAATAAAACTTTTTAAAAAAATATTGATCAAAATTTGAATACATTTGACTGCTTTTGTAGTATACTCGTCGCGTATGAAAATGATAAATCGATTAAAAACTGTATATTTTTTCAGACAAGTAGGAGAAACTTTGGTTTTCTCCTTCTTTTCATTGTATTTATCGCTTTACGGTTTTTCTGATTATCAGGTAGGCGAACTAATGGGTATCGTTCCCATAGTTATGCTTTTTGCGACGCCGCT
>DAOTGG010000027.1:0-13716 GCA_035446985.1 Eubacteriales bacterium | reverse complement strand
CATCGGATATTTATCGAGCATAAACTCTTTCGCTTTAATATCGTCATCGTTTGCCGCCGTTGCCGCTACCCTTAGCCATGTGTCGCCGTCAAAAGCGCAAATTTCTACGCGCGGATTTGACTTCATTTGTTTTGATACGTTTTTAGATTTTCCCGTTTGAATATACAGTTTGCCCTTATACAGCGCGACCGTACCGAAAGGTCTGACTTTCGGCTCGTTTCCGTCCATAGTCGCGAGATAATAGGTTTCGCATTTATTCAAAAATTCGTAGACTTCGTTCATTTTATATTTACTCCTTTTTTTGATTTTAGCAGTTTTTGACACGGCGGTCAATACGGACTTTTCACTCGATAAAATTTGATAAGCGTATGAAAATATGCTAATATTAGATTACGGGAGAAAATTTATGCCTTACGAAATAATATTGAAAAAAAACGCTGAAAAAAGCGTCGTCTTGGGTCACTCTTGGGTTTACGCTAACGAAGCGGAAAAAATAACGGGCAAAGACCACAACGGCTCGCTCGCAACCGTTTATACCCACGACGGAAAGTTTATCGGCAAAGGTTATATCAATCATTTGTCAAAAATTCTCGTTAGGATTTTTATACGCAATGAAAACGAAACGGACGATAAGTCGCTGTTTTTAAACCGCATAAAACAAGCAGACGAATATAGAAAAAATCTAGGTTACGACAACTGTTACCGTATGGTATTCGCCGAAGCTGACGAGCTGCCCGCCTTAATCATAGATAAATACGGCGACGTTTTATCGTGTCAGTTTTTGTCGCTCGGAATGGACAGAATGAAACCTTTAATCGTGGAATGTCTAACGGAGCTATTTCACCCCGTTGGTATATACGAGCGCAGCGACGTCGGCGTGCGTGAAAAAGAAGGCTTGCAGCAAGTTAAAAGCAAACTGTACGGCGACTTTGATACTCTCGCGCCTATTACGGAAAACGGTTTAAAAATGCTAGTCGACGTTGAAAACGGACAAAAAACAGGATATTTTTTGGATCAAAAAGAAAACCGCTTTGCTATTCGCCGATACTGTAAAGATAAAGAAGTATTGGATTGTTTTTGCAATAACGGGGGCTTTTCGCTTAACGCTTGCGCAGGCGGAGCAAAAAATGTCGTCGCCGTTGATATCTCCGACACCGCTCTTGATGCCGTTAAAACAAACGCAAAACTCAACGGCTTTGATAAAACCGTGACTTGCGTTCAAGGCGACGTTTTTGAGTTATTACGTGATTACAAAAAGCAAAATAAAAAATTCGATTTTATTATACTGGACCCGCCCGCTTTCGCTAAGACAGCCGATAACGTGGCTAACGCTATGCGCGGATACCGCGATATCAATATTTTGGCTATGAAGCTAGTCAAAAGCGGCGGTTTTTTGGCGACGTCGTCTTGCTCGCGGTATATGACTTTTCCTCTATTTACTAAAATGCTTGCCGAAAGCGCAACCGCCAGCGGCAGAACGGTAAGAGTGGCGGAAATAAAAACACAGTCCCCCGACCACCCTTCGCCCATTTTCGCAGAAGAAACGAGCTATCTCAAATTTTTTATTTTAAATATTATATAGACTTAATTTTAATATAAAAATCAGTATAAAAAAATCGGCTAAATAATTAGCCGATTTTGTTTTTTTTATAAAGAAAAATCTTCTTTTTCTGCGTTGATTTTGCTCGGGAAAAAATCGTAAAAAATTTCTTTGTCGTCTTCGGGTTTAAACGCGCCGAGTAAGTCAGGCTCAAGCGTCGCCTTGACTTTATAAATCAGATAGTCTAAATCTATCGTTTTTGCCAGTTGTTTTATCAAAATATTTTTCTTAATATTTTCAGGCGTTAATACGAGCATTTTGAGCAAAAAGTCTTTACCGGGCGTTTCAATAAATTTCAAATGCACTCTGTTACCCGAATAAGTGATTTTTATTTCCCTGACGCTTGCCATTTCCAAAAAGTTGATCTTTATTTTCAACACGTCTTGGTCGTCTTCATTTTGGGCGCAATACCCTTGCGCCGCTATCTCGTAACTTTCACCGTTTATTTGTATCACGCTTTTAACCGCTTTTTCAAAAGCGAAAGGCACGTTATAGACCGCGCTGCCTTCGACAAACTCGCAAAAATATTTTCCTTCCACGCAGTTGACCGTAAGTTTATCCAGTCCCATAGTGTAGTTGTTTTGAATAATTTGCAGTAGATTAGGCAGTAAACCGATTTTTTCCGACGTAAGCGAAGTCAAAAATATTTGTCTTCCCAAAATGCCGTCCAGCATAGATTGATTGAGCGGTTTCGGTTGAGTATACTTGACGCTTGGCAATAACGTTTGCTGTTTTATTTTTCCAAAATATTTTTCGACCAACGGGAAAATATTATTAGACTGAAACATATCGCTGTTGCCCGCTGTGATTGCGACGACTATTCCGGTATCGGGCAAAACAAAAATATTTTGACCGAACATTCCGTTAAATATTGCCATTTTTGGTTCGTCGCCTGTCCACATTTGGTAACCGTAATTGTATTTGCCGATATATTCGGGTACTTCCATTTGCGTGGAAGTCGCCTCTTCCATCCATTTTTCAGAAAGCAGTTGCTTACCGTTCCATTTGCCTTTATTCAAAACGAAAATGCCGAGTTTTAAAATATCTTCGGGCAAAATATACAGTCCCCAACCCGCTTTCTCAATGCCTTGCGGACATTTTTCCCAAAAAATATCGGTGATGCCCAGCGGTTCGAAAAGTCTTGGTGTGAGATACTCTACCAAGCCTTGACCTGTTATTTTGTTTACCAGCGCCGCCAGCATATAAGAATTCATACTGTTATACATAAATTCTTTTCCGGGTCTGAATTTTACTTCGCTGGTCATAAAGTCGTTAGCCCAATCGGTAGACGTAACGCTGCCCGCCTCGTTAAAAGCTACGCCGGAAGTCATCGTCAATAAATTTTTTACCGTGATATTTCTTTGATAAAAATTGCGCGTGAAAAAACTCGGGCGCAATATTTTTTGATATTTATCATTTACGTTTATTTTACCTTCATCGGCGAGAAAACCTATGGCCATACCCGCGATAGTCTTGCACATGGAGTAAGTGGTCGCCCAACATTTATCGGTATACGGAGCGTAATTTTTTGCCGCTATTATCTTGTCGTTTTTCGCAACCATAACGGTATGCGGAGCGATAGTTTTGTCTGCGTCTATTTCGGTAAAAAAATTCTCAACGAGATTATTCGGAACGCCCTCTTTTTGCGGAGTTGAGCGAAGCAAAAGCGAACCGTGATTTTGCGATAGCACGCAGTCTTTTTGGGGCGGCAAAATCAAAACAGGCTCGGTGCTTTCTTTGTTATTCAGTATTCGCAAAATAAGTTTTAACGTATTTTGTTTTACTTTAATAATCATCTTTTCTCCTCCGTTTTTTCTTTACGTATTTTTAGTGTTGCATAAAAATTTAAAACCATTTTACCACAAGGCGTATATTTATTCAATATAATAATAACAAATATGAACTCTGTATTTAAGGACTTTGATTTTAAATTAGCTTAGAATCTTTTATTTATTTTTAAAAGTTTTTTTACAAATATTATTTAAGATTTTTCTTTACGTCGTATAAGACCGCTGTTTCTCTGATAATATTTGTGGAATAATATTTTTCCATTATAGGCTCGTTTTGTTTAATAGCGGTATCAATGTCTGCAAGCTCGTAAACGAACTTTAATTCGGCTTCATCATTGTCGAGATTTTGAGTTGTTTTGCCCGATATATTGCACGTAAAATAATACGACCTGTGTTCAAAAATCGTATCGGTATATTTTTCGATGTCAGAAAGTCTATACTCCACCGTTTCGCCGTATTCGGCTATCGTTTCCGCGTCGATAACAAAACCTATCTCTTCACGGACTTCACGAATAAGCGCGTCGATAATCGTTTCGCCTTTTTCCACTCCGCCGCCCGGGAATTTGTAATATCCTTCTTTTTCGCTTTTGACCAAAGCGTATTTGCCGTCTATGCGTATAATCGCTCTAGCCGCGCGCCGCACGGAATGCGGTAGATTTTTATCGTAATTAGCCTTATCTATTATTTTTATAATCCGCATTATTTTTCGCTCCCTATTAATTCGCGCCTTAGTTGCCGCAAATTTGTTAAACTATCGTTTGATTAAGCTGCTCAAGCAGTCTAGTATAAAAAATTATTTGGAATTGGATTTTTTCATTCCACATTTTAGTGGCGGTAACCGTGGCGAACTGCATCTTTTCAAATTTTTTAAGTTTGGTTAACCTTTCTTCTATAAAAGTTTTTTGTTTCTCAAGCGGCATATCTCGAAATTCCACGTCTTGTAAATTATCGTAAATTCTAAATGCGTCAAATCTGTCGATGTTATCGCAGTCGCCGATTGTTTTGGTGAAAGCGTTTAATTCGCAAGCAAAATCCGCTTCGTCCGTGACGTGCGAAGCTATCCCCGCCAAAATATCGAGTTTAGTTTTTTCGTTGAAATCCAAGCCGTTAACGAATGGCTTCGCTACTCTTGCCGAAATAAAACCGTGTTCATTATATTGACTAAAATCGGAAATCTCACAATAACCGACGTCATGCAGAAGGCACGCAATTATCAAGGCTTCTTCGTTCATTTTTTCAGCGCGGGCGATTTTTTGCCCTATTGCCGCCACACGCAAAGTATGGTCGTAGCGATATAACATTTGCTCTTTTGTAAAAAACGTTTTGTCGTATTCATTTAGTAATTTTTTATTAACGAATTCCAAAGTTTTTCTTATCTGTTCGGTCATTTTTTTCTCCGTAAATATTAAAAATCATATTAAATTAAAAACAAAATCCCCGCGCTTTTTGCGGGGATTTATTTTTACGCGTTTTACCGCAGCCCTTTGTCGTAAGGTATACCTTCCGCCTTTGGCGCGCGGGACGATTTGCTGGTCAGCGCGAGAATAATCATTGAAGCAATAAACGGAAGCATATTAAATATATTCGTCGTAAATCCGTTCATTACCAACGTCGGGAACAAAGTATCGCTCATATTCGCAATCGCCCTAAACAGACCGAAAAACATTGCCGCGCCGAAAATTCGCAAAGGCTTCCATTGACCGAAAATCATAACGCCCAACGCCAAGAAACCGAAACCTGTCACGCCTTGTTCAAAGTTCCAAGTGCTGACCGAAGGCACAACGTAAGCCAAACCGCCGATACCGCCTAAGATACCCGAAATCAAAACGCCGATATAACGGAATTTATAAACGTTAATACCTACGCTGTCTGCCGCCTGCGGATGTTCGCCGCAAGACATCAATCTCAAACCAAATCGGGTTTTATATAGTCCTATATACGCCGCGATTAAGGCGATAAGAGCTATAATGAAAAACCAGCTTATTTCAAATCTTGGATTTTCTAATATTTGTATTTTAAAAGCCGAATTAACGTATCTTACTTGCGGATTTGCGCTGTTAGTTAAATACGTCATATTTATAGATTTTGCGATAACGATAGCCAAAGCAACAGCAAGTAAGTTCAAAGCTGTGCCGCCGATCGTTTGGTCCGCTTTCAAATTGATTGAAGCGAATGCCAGCAAAAGCGAGTAAACGCCGCCCGCCAAAGCCGCAGCCAAGATTGATAGCACCACGATGAAACCTGGATTAGCTTGCATAAAGGTCAAAAACTGTACCGTTCCCGCGGACATTGTAGCCGCGTCCACCGCTCTTTGACATAACGCCAAAACAACGGCTCCCGCAATCGCTCCGATAACCATGATACCTTCCAAAGCGATATTTATGATACCGCTGTGTTCGGAAAACATACCGCCGAAAGCGACTAATGACAAAACTGTTCCGTACAAGATTGTAAATTGCAATATCAATAATATATTGGTCATAAATTTACCTCCTTGCCGTCTTCTTCTTTTGGTTTCGCGTTATCCGCTTCTTCGAGCATTTGCATTTCCAAACGGTTTTTGCGTTTTGATAATTGTTCTATTACCAAAGGCGCAAAAGCGCAGAAGTAGATTATGATGCCTGTAAACACGTTCGCCATTTCTTTACTGAAAGTAGTGCCCGTAAGCAAACCCGCTCCTTCCGAAATATGCGCTACGAAAAACGCCGCAAAGATTGAACCTATCGGGTTTAATGAAGCCATAAAGGCTACGGGTATGCCGTTAAACGCCAGGGAAGACAACGATGTCGTGCTTTTTGGGAACTGCTGTATATCGGTCAGAAACAATAAAGCCGCTCCTATACCTGCCAACGCGCCCGCTATTGTCATTGATAAAATAATATTGCTTTTATCGTTAATTCCAGCGTATTTACTTGCGTTTTTATTTTTTCCGCAAGCTCTTAGCTCGTAGCCGAAGGTAGTTTTGTTTAATAAAATTTGTATCACTACGGCTATTACGATAGCGATAATTATTGCGATGGAAACTTTTGACGGCGACATACTACTTCCCGAGAAAAGTTCGCCTAAACCCCAGTCGGGCAGTAATGACGATTTATTTACCGTTGCCAGCGACCAGGTGTTTGCGCCGCCGCGGTTAAACATACTCGAGATTGTGAGATTGTCGTTAATTACTCTGGTAAACGTAATCTTTGACGACATTAAATCGTTTACCATATAAAGCCCTATCCAGTTGAACATAATACAAGTTATTACTTCGTTTACTTGGAATAACGCCTTAAACAATCCGGGAATAGCTCCCCATACCGCTCCCAAAAGCATTGCCGCTAGTATACAAACGTACCAAGGAGCGTTCAAAACGATTGCGCAGTATAATGCGCCAAAAGCGCCAAGGGTATACTGCCCCGCCACGCCTATATTGAACATACCTGTCTTATAAGCGAACAAAACCGACAAACCTACCATAATGAGCGGCGCGGTGTAAGCTAACTGATTGCCCAAGCCGTAACCCGCTCCGTACGGATTCGCGAAACCGCCTTTTAGAATAGAGCCGAAAATCGAAGTCGCGTTCTTTGCGTCGATTAAAATAATAATTAAGTAGCCTACCAAAAGTCCGCCGATTATGCAGATTATTGATGAAACAAAACTTAAAGTCTTCGGGCTGTTCATAAGTGTGCGGAGTTTTGGTTCTTTATCGTCCATCGATACGAATAAGCTTTTGAACCAGCGTCCGATATTTTGCGCGGTTTTTTTAAACCAACCGCCTAATACTTTCCAAAAATTATTTTTCATTAGCGGTTTCCCCCTGTCTTTTCGCGCCTGCCATATATAAGCCGAGTTCTTCCACCGTAATGTCTTTAGAATTAAACTCGCCTACTATTTCGCCCTCGTACATAACGTACATTCTGTCAGAAACGCTCATAACTTCTTCAAGTTCCAGCGAAACGAGTAAAACGGCTTTTCCGTTATCGCGTTCCGCCACAAGCTGTTTGTGAATGTACTCGATAGCTCCGACGTCAAGACCTCTCGTCGGCTGCACAGCTACCAGTAAATCCGGGTCTTTGTCGATTTCTCTTGCAACGATAGCTTTTTGCTGGTTGCCGCCCGACATACTTCTTGCCATAGTGGTAGGACCTTGTCCCGAACGAATGTCGTATTGCTTTATAAGTTTTTCAGCGTATTTAGTGACTTCGTTATTTTTTATAAAGCCGTGATTTTGAAATTGGGGTTGCCAATAACGCTGCAAAATCAAATTTTCCTGCAACGTATAATCCAAAATCAGTCCGTATTTATGTCTGTCTTCGGGTATATGGCTCATACCGATTTTACTGCGTTCGCGAATGCTCGCTTTTGTAATATCGATATCTTTAAACAAAATTCTTCCTTCGCTCGGTTTTTCCAGCCCCGTAAGCGCCAAAACAAATTCCGTTTGTCCGTTGCCCTCGATACCCGCAACGCAGACGATTTCGCCTTTGTGAACATTTAAGTTCACTTTTTTTACGGCGTTGTTTTTGTGTATTTTACTCGGTACCGTAAGATTTTCTATTGAAAGCACTCTTTCGCCCGGGTGCGCTTCGCCTTTTTTTACTTGAAGCTGAACTTCGCGTCCCACCATCATTCGGCTTAGCGCTCTCACGTTAGTTTTCTTTGTCTCAACCGTACCGATACATTTTCCTTTTCTTAGTACCGTACAGCGGTCGGATACCGCCATAATTTCATTGAGTTTATGAGTGATAAACAATATCGACTTGCCTTCTTTTGCAAAGCCGCGCATTATATCCATTAACTCGTTGATTTCCTGCGGCGTAAGTACTGCCGTCGGTTCGTCAAAAATAAGTATTTCATTGTCGCGGTAAAGCATTTTGAGAATTTCGACGCGTTGTTGCATACCGACGGATACGTTTTCTATTAACGCATCGGGGTCGATATTCAGTCCGTATTTTTCGGACAGTTTTACGACTTTTTCTCTTGCTTCTTTTCTATTAATAAACCCCGCTTTGCAAGGTTCTTTTCCCAAAATTATATTGTCAAGAACGCTAAAAATCTCGACTAGCTTAAAGTGCTGATGCACCATTCCTATGCCGAGAGCGTTAGCGTCGTTCGGGTTTTTGATTTCCACTACTTGCCCGTCTTTTTTTATAATCCCCTTTTCCGCTTGGTACAATCCAAACAGCACGCTCATAAGCGTGGATTTACCCGCTCCGTTTTCACCTAGTAGAGCGTGTATTTCGCCCTTTTTCAGCTGAAGCGTTATGTCATCGTTCGCAATTATTCCGGGAAATTCCTTGGTAATGTTCAACATTTCAATAACGTAATTGTTGTCCATTAAAATTGCACCATCCTTTTACCTTTCTCTTAATTGTAGCAAAAATTAGCCTTTTTAGCAAAAAGAAAGGGACCAAGCCCTTTCTTCTTGCACAAAACGTTTTTTGTTAGTCGATATAAATAACTGTTGTATTGCTTGATACAGTAGGTCTAGCATCAGTAGAGTTAGAAATAGTTATTACATCAGAAGCAGTACCATT
Organism: Eubacteriales bacterium; assembly: GCA_035446985.1. GTDB lineage: Bacteria > Bacillota > Clostridia > Christensenellales > CAG-314 > JAQUSX01. The sequence continues at coordinate 4,804 of DAOTGG010000027.1, read as the reverse complement.
GAGCACTTGGATAGCGTAATCAGCGCCTTGAACAAATCCGTAACCATAACGAACAACAGCGGGAACAGCCATTCCGCCCAAGAAACCGAGTTTTGTATAACCGTCCATTACAGCAGCGTATCCAGCCAAGAAACCAGCTTGTTCTTCTTGATAAAGAATACAGAAAGTATTGTCAGCGATTTTGAATTCTTCATAGTTGTGGTTGGGTGTGCCATCCAACAAAATGAAAGCTACGTCAGGATATTGATCTTGAACAGCGAAGATTGTTTCTTCAAACAAGAAACCGGGGCATACGATAACGTCAGCGCCGTTTTCAATAGCCAAAGCGATAGATGTTGCTCTTGCTTCAAGGCTGTCTTCGTTGGGTTGGAAATAATTGTAATCAATATTGTTTGCTTGAGCATAAGCTACTACGCCTTGCCATGCAGCTTGGTTGAAGGATTCGTCGTCGATAGTTCCTACGTCTGTAACTAAAGCGATATAATTACCAGGAGTAATTGTTCCTGCGTAATTAGGATTGCTAGCGTTGTTTGAAGCGGGAAGATTAGCTTTGATTTTGGTCAAGATTTCTTGATATTGAGCCATTGTGAAGTTGTCAAATCTCCAAGAATCTGTAGCTGTGGGAATACCAACATAGTCTTTAGCGTCTTGTCCAGCCAAAGTTGAGTTCAAACCCAATGTAGCTGCGGTTCCGCCAACTAAATCCCAGTCGCCTGCGAAATATACTGCCAAAGCAGTCATAACGGATTCTTGTAAAGCTTTCATTGAAGATGTAACGATACAGTCGTCAATGTAACCTTGGTCAACGTCAACGCCGATAACATTCGCGTTGTTGCTATTTGCCGCTTCTACTGCAGAAGTATAAATACCGCCGCCGCAAGCGAATACGATTTCTGTTCCAGCTGAATACCAGCCGTTCATTTTAGCAGTGATGTTTGCGTCGCCGAAAAACTGTCCGCCGTAAGTATATTTAATTTCGAGCGTAGTCTTTTCGGTGGTGGGCGCGCATGCCGCAAAAATTCCCATAGTTCCTATTGCCAGTACGAGTACCAGTAATAGACTAACGATTTTTTTCATAATTTACCTTTTTCCTCCATTAAAATTTTTACATTTTGTAAAAATGCTACAACTAAGTATAGCATATTTAAAAGGGCATTACAAGTGAAAATTTATCTTTGTTTTTCTTTTTTAAAAAAGAAATTCCGCCCTTTTTTTGCTTTTCATTAGCGAACCAGAATTAAAATTTTTTTATATTTTTTAATTTATCTCCGCTATTATATTTTGCGCAATATAGTTCAAAAAAACCGCTCCGCGCCTTATTTTTAAAAATCTTTGTTTGCGGATTTACGGTCTTATTGAAATCTCGTTGATTTAGATAGTTCAGATTGAAAAATTAATAATTTTCTTTTCTCACTTCAAAATAACTTTTCGGGTGCGCGCAGCACGGGCAAACTTCGGGCGCGTTTTTCGCCGTCAATACGTAACCGCAGTTGCGGCATACCCATACCGTTGTTTCGTTTTTATTAAATACGGAATTTTCTTTGATATTTGACGCGAGTTTGCGGTATCTGGCTTCGTGTTCTTTTTCAACGGCGGCTACAAGTCTGAAACGTTTTGCCAAATCGCTGAAACCTTCTTCTTCGGCTTCATTGGCAAATCTTGCGTACATATCAGTCCATTCATAAAGCTCGCCCGCCGCAGCGTCTAATAGATTTGCGTATGTATCGCCTATGCCGTGAAATTCTTTGAACCACAGCTTTGCGTGTTCTTTTTCATTTAATGCGGTCTCGGCGAAAATCGCGGATATTTGCTCGTAACCGTCTTTTTTTGCCTGTGATGAAAAATAATCGTATTTGTTTCTTGCCTGCGATTCGCCCGCGTATGCGTCCATCAAATTACGCTCCGTTTTGCTTCCCTTTAAATTCATTTTTTTGCCTCCTTAGTTTTTAAATATTTTTCAACTAAATTATAATGAGACACGCCGCCGTTGTCAATAACGAAAGAATAATCATTGCGCGGAAAAAGCGTAGAAAAAACTCCCCGATAGATGTCAGAGAGTTTTTATTTTGAGTATACAAATCGTTTGAGTTCGTTAAATGCTTTGTATTTTTGATTATTTATCGGTCGTATTTATTTCAGGTTTTTTTATGCTTTTGTCGGCTAATAAAGTTGATGAAGCGAACACGACTAATAACGACGTTCCGTTATGCACGAGCGCGCCCCACACGGGATTTAAAATTCCTAACGAGCTAAGTATAACTGCTGTAAAATTTACAAGCATCGCAAAAATAATATTTATTTTGATAACGCTTAAAGTTTTTTTGGATAGTTTTATTAGTCCCGGGATTTTTTCTATTCTGTCGTCCATTACCGCGATGTCCGATACTTCCAAAGCTACGTCGCTGCCGATTGCGCCCATCGTAACCGAGCAGTCAGCCGCCGCCAATGCGGGAGCGTCATTTACGCCGTCGCCTGCCATGCAAACTTTTTTGCCGTCGTTTGAGTAATCTTCTATTCTTTTCAGCTTATCTTCGGGCAGCAAAGAGTGGTAATACTCATCCAAACCCGTTTCCTTATGAACTCTCTCGGCGGAATAAGAATTGTCGCCCGTCAGCATAACCGTTTTTATTTTGTCGGACTTTAACGCAGTTATCGTGTCAGCCGCGTTTTCTCTAATCGTGTCGGACAACGCGACAGCTCCGCAAAATTCGCCATTTACGCTCAGTCCTACCACCGTGTATCCATTTTTCAGCCAAGTGCCGATAGTTTCATTTTTCGGTAACTTTTTAAAATAATCAAGTTTTGCGACAATTATTTTCTTGTCTTCTACAATCGCTTCAACGCCCGAGCCTACCAAAGATTTTGTCTGCATAGCGGTAATTTTTTTGTCCGCAAAAACCGTAATCGCTTTCGCCAAAGGATGCTCGGATTTTGACTCCGCCCCAGCCAAATAATTTAAGAAAATGTCTTTATCTATATTTGAAAAATAATCTACTACTTTGATTTCGCCCGTTGTAAGAGTGCCTGTTTTGTCGAATACAAAAACGTCCGTTTTGCCGATACTTTCGAGGGCTTCGCCGCTTTTTATCAAAATGCCGTGATAGCTTGCGTTACCGATAGCCGCGGCAACTGCCGTAGGCGCAGCCAAAGCTAAAGCGCAGGGACAGAACACTACCAATACCGTCACGCTTCTGACCAAAGCTTCCGTCCAGGAAACATGAAAACCGAAATACGCCACGGGGAACACCAAAATTGCCAAAGCGATAGCCAAAGGCACGATAATACCAGCCCATTTGTCGGCTGTTCGTACCGCGGGCGCTTTTTTGTTTTCCGCGTTTTTTACAAGCTCCACCATCTTTGCCAAGGTCGTTTGGGTAGAAGGTTTTGTCACCGATATTTCTATCGCGCCGCTGTTATTCCACGTGCCCGCAAAAACGCCGTCGCCTATGGTCTTGTCGATGGGAACGCTCTCGCCCGTGATAGCCGCCTGGTTAACAGAAGTCGCGCCTTTTGAGATAGTTCCGTCGACGGAAATTTGCTCGTAAGGTTTTACCAAAACGGTATCGCCGACTTGTACAAAATTCACAGGCATCGAAACGAACTTATCCTGCATCAATATATTAGCCGTTTTGGGCGCGAGATTGATAAGCTTTTCAATTCCGCTGCGTGAACGTTTTACCGTCAGGTCTTCAATAAGTCCGCCGAGCATCATCAAGAAAGCTACTTCCCCTGCCGCGAACAAATAATTGCCGTGAGTCGTGCTTGTTATGCCAGTCCAGTTGAGAATTTCCAAAACCACGCAGGCAACCAACGCAACAGTGATAAGTAACGCAGATTTTATTTTTTTATGTTTAAATAAGTTTTCAAAAGCCGAAATAGCTAACGGCGTGCCGCACAAAACGACGGCTATCCAACCGCTGTTAAAGTACGTCCATATCGAATGTTGCGGAAATAGATTGCCCCATAAAAATGATAATACGAGCGCGGCCAAAGACACCGATAACGCAATTATTTGATATTTTATCGTTTCATAAAAACGCTCTTTCTTATGTTCAATTTTGCAACATGAACTCATAAATAATCTCCTTTCGTACCCCACCCCTTAGGGGGTAGGTCTAATAATATAATATGTCTTACTTAAGAAAAAGTCAAGAAAAATTTTATATATCTTTTATTCGCATATTATTTGCGTTTTCGTTCGTTTTAATTTATGAAAAAAGACTTTTTGCTCGATCAAAAAAAGCGTATCTATTCGACACGCTTTTTTGTTAATAAAAATTTTATTATAAAAAATTTCTTTAAATTAAATCATTTCAAAAAAAATTACTATTTAAATAATAATCTGCTTGGAAGTAAATTTGGTTTCGAAAACAAATTACATATTTTTTGTGACAACGATATTAACATTTGCGTCGGCTACGTTCGCTAACACTATATCGCCTATTTTCAAACGTTTTTCAACTTTTATTTTTTTCAGTTCTTTCATTACTGCAAAAATTTTGTCTTTTGGTATTTCACCGTCGGTTTTTACCGATATTACAGGGCAATCGTCAAACACGGTAGCTACTGTGGAAGTAAGCGAACGCATCGGGCAGGTTATTTCTTTAAGAGCGAATTTTTCGCCGCGCAGGCATTTATTTCCGCTTACCGCATTTGTTTTTTCGTCGACCGTAAGCCTGCAGCCGTTGGGACAAGCGATACATATTAATTCTTTCATTTATACACCCACCTCCAAAACGAATGAAAAGCTGTGACAGTCGGAATAGGCTTCAAGATTAAGTTTCAGTCTTTCCATTTCGGGCGG
>DAOTGG010000026.1:0-14730 GCA_035446985.1 Eubacteriales bacterium | reverse complement strand
TATGTAATTTGTTCCACGTGAAACAAAACTATCACTTTTTTAAAAAGACTGCATAGGGAAAAAGGACAGCATAACTGGGTAGTCGCAAATTTGCTATATTTTAGACCTATTATATTTCCGCGGTTTTTAACAGGCGAATTTTGCAAATTCATAAAACATGTTGAAAAAAGTATGGTTTGAAAAAAATTCTGTCTCAGAACGCTTGACGAAAAATCAGCAAAAAACCTTAGATTTTCAACCTCACATAACTTTAGAAATCGATTTCTAAAAAGAAGCTTTTAGTCTGCGTTTTCTAATGCTCTTGGTGTAATGACTAATACAAAGTCTGTGGAAATACAGATACGGTATCTCATCTCAAAAGATAATTCTTAAATTCAATAAAATTTGCTCTAGGAATTTTTATTCATTTCTAACGCCGCTAAGTAGGCAGGCTTTCATCAAATAAAAATTGCATTTTCATTATTGGGCTTATTGACAGATACCTTAAGAGACGGATGCTTTGCTTAAAATCAATTTAATAATAAACGCGCTTTCGGATAGGCAAGCAAAAATTCGTTAAATAGTTTTAAAACATAAATTCATGTCTGCAAAAAGCAAAGTCTTTTGCGCATTTTTTAGATACCGAAAAGTAATTTCATTATATAAATTACGACAAAGAAAGGCAGAATTGAAAAGATAAGAAGCCCTTGATTATGAAAAATTATTAAGCTGGTCTCCGCCGTTCAGGTGTCATAAAACGAATACTAAACCTTGCCCAATGTAAAGTCTGACGAAAAATATATTAAAATTCTCCTTTTATAAATACAGTACATTAGAGTAAAACGCATTTTTGAATATTTAAGTAAAATACTCATCAGTATTCTATCTTATACAGCCATGCTTTGATTATAAGTGAACAAAGTTCATTATTTATTATTACGTTATTTTTCACGCGAAAGTGTCAATACTAAACTACAAAAAGCCGTATAATAATTAACGGCAAAAAGGAGCAAAAATGCAATTTAGTATTTTGGGCAAAGATAACGTATCTGAAATAATTTCCCGTTCGCTGCCTCCGAGCGAAGAGTGCGTTTATATGTGTATTGGAACGGAGCATATACTTAGCGACAGCCTTGGTCCGCGCGTAGGCAATATACTTATGGAGCAGGATAAGAAGGCGATTTTTGTGTACGGTTATATGGGCAACAACATAAACGCGCTTAATCTATTAAAAGCATACAGAGTGATAAAGCTTTTGCACCCCGACAAAAAAGTTGTCGTTATCGATGCCGCCGTCGGAGAAACGACCGAAATCGGCTCTGTTCAAATATTGGAAGGAGGCACTACTCCGGGTGCTGCGACAAACAAAAATTTACCCAATATCGGCGATTACTCCATCCTTGGAATTATCGGAATAAAAGGACTTAAAGATTTTTACGTCACATCATATGACCGTGAAAAATTGCTTGAGCATATGTCAAAAATCATTGCCGAAGCGATAACGGCGTGATAGGTTGAAAATCATATTTTGACTGAATGAAAGTTTTGTGAAACTTTGCCGAAGTAAAATTCAAACGCATTGACACTAAGAATTTATTATGATAAACTGAACACCATAACAAACAAAAACAGTTTATTAAAAAACTTTAAAAAATAGAGCCACGGTTCGGCAGAGGAGACATAATTGGAAAACAAAAAAAGAAACTTGTTAGGCACGATTTTTACAATCGCTACGCTGATAATAGCGATAGTGGTTTTGTGGCAAGTGTTCGGAAATACCCAAAAAGAAGTTATTACTTACTATGATTTTTTGGACGAATTGCAGGAAGATAAACTTTATTCGGTATATTACGATGGTTCGTGTCTTATAAAGGCGGTAAGAAAAGACAGCGAAAATTATCAAACAAACATATTACAAAACGCGCCGATAAATACGTCGGTATATTACGACATTACGGCGATAGCTCCAAGCAGACTTCAATTTCAAACAGACGTAGCTGATATTATGAACCGTCTTGATTTGAGCGTCGATATTACTTATTCCGATTTGGACGCCGGTTCATGGAAGGAATTCGTCGTTCCCGCTCTGACTATCGTTGCGGGAGTGCTTTTAATATTCTTCTTAATGCGCTACGTTGGAAAACAAAATAATCAAAATATAATGTTCGGCAAAAGCAAGGCGCGAGTTATTCAAAACGTAAAAGTGCGTTTTGCCGACGTGGCTGGTGCGGAAGAAGAAAAAGAAGAGCTGGTCGAGATTATCGACTTTCTCAAAAATCCGAAACGCTATACCGAAATGGGAGCACGTATTCCTCACGGTATACTTTTAGTAGGCCCTCCGGGAACAGGTAAAACTTTGTTTGCGAAAGCGGTTGCGGGAGAAGCGGGAGTGCCGTTCTTCTCTATCACAGGCAGCGATTTTGTTGAAATGTACGTAGGCGTCGGCGCAAGCAGAGTAAGAGATATGTTTGAAACGGCGAAACGCAATACTCCTTGTATCGTGTTTATTGACGAAATCGACGCGGTCGGACGTCAAAGAGGCGCGGGCTTAGGCGGAGGCAACGACGAGAGAGAACAAACCCTTAACCAATTGCTCGTAGAAATGGACGGCTTTGAAACCAATACGGGCATAATCATAATGGCGGCGACAAACCGTTCGGACGTTCTTGATCCGGCTTTAATTAGACCAGGCAGATTCGACAGACAAATATACGTTAATATGCCAGACGTAAGAGGCCGCGAGGCGATACTAAAAGTTCACGCCCGCAACAAACACCTAGGACCGGGAACGGACTTCAAAACAATCGCGCGTATAACAGCGGGATTTTCCGGAGCGGATTTGGAAAACCTATTGAACGAAGCGGCAATACTGGCTACGCGCGCTCGTCGTAATTATATTACGATGAACGACATAACCGAAGGCATAAACAAAATCATAATGGGACCAAGCAAAAAATCCAAGCTTGTAACCGAGCCAGATAAACGCATTACCGCTTATCACGAGGCAGGACACGCGATATTGGCTGAAACGCTTAAATACTGCGATTCCGTCCAAGAGGTTACGATTATTCCCCGCGGTCAAGCGGCAGGTTACACGCTTACCCGTCCCGACAACGACAACAGTCATATTACAAAAGCAAAACTTCTCGATACTATCACAATGTCACTCGGCGGAAGAGTAGCGGAAGAACTAACCAGCGAAAACATAAGCAGCGGAGCTTCTTCCGATATCAAGCACGTTACGAAACTGGCGCACCAGATGGTCACCGAGTGGGGTATGAGCGATAGACTTGGACCGCTGTTTTACGGAAGCGAAGGAGAAATTTTCGTAGGTAAATATTATCAGACGCAGCATTCTTATTCCGAAGAAATGTCAGCGATAATAGACGAAGAAAAACGCAAAATTATCGACGACTGCCACAAACTCGCAACGAAGATTTTGACTGAAAAAATGGACGCTCTTCAAACAATGGCAAGAATTCTTTTGGAAAAAGAAACGATATATCACGAAGAAGTCGATATGATAGTAAACGGCGAAAGCTATGAAAAAATCATCGATTTTATAAACAAAAAAGAAGAAGAACTCGAGAAAAAGAGCAAAAAAGAAAAAGAAGACAACGACAACGCTAACACAGTTTTACCAGTATAAATTAAAATTAAAATTCCGCGAGAAGTTCGCGGAATTTTTTTTGCGTAAATAACCGATAATAAATTTATGCGAAGAAGTTTTGAAAAAATAGCGATAGTCGCTCAAATAAGTATCGGCGCGATTTTTGTGCTGTTTGTAATTTTTATTCCATTGGGAGTGTTGGAAGCGGGACTTTTTGACAACAGTCTTGTAAAAATACTGCTTGGAATATTGACCGTTTTATTTGCGCTTTTGAGCGTATATATACTCGTCGCCACTTTCACAAGCAGCGGCACGCTAAAAAGGCTGCTCCTTTTTTCCGACGCGGAATCAAAAACGATGACGACAACAAAAGTAATAAAGCGGCTGGTTATCGCCGAAGGCAGAAAAATTAAAGGTATTTATGTAAAAAAAATTCATATTCACCAGGACGATAAATACGGATTTAATCTGCGTGTGACGGTAGGTATTACAGGAAACGACGTGGAAGAAAGCGTGGACACTCTTAGATGTATGATAGCAGACAGTTTTTATAATGGACTTGGAGTACGGTTTAATTCAATCGATTTTATCGTCAAAAATTTAAAGACGAAATACGTGGCGGATTTGAAAAAAGCGCAGTCGCAAGCGAAAAACTTGAAAGAAAAACGCGGCTGCTCCAAACAATATATTCATGACGCTATTGAGCCGATATACGATGAAAAAAATGAAGACGACGATACAGACAAAAAGAGCGACAGCGAAAAACTTGAAGAAATAAAAGAAGTCATGAAGGAAAAAAACGAAGGACCGTGGGAGGAACCGAGCGGCGGCAAAGAGAGTGAAAGCGAAAAAGAGAATCAGGAAAATAACGAAACCAGCACAAATGAAAATGAAGACGGCTAAAAAAGCCGCCTTTAATTTATGCGACAAAACATTGTGTGATAAAGGCGTGGTATGGTATAATAAACGAAAAAAAGGAGCGGAATTATGAGATTTCAAAATCTATCGACGGTATGGGGCGAAAAGCTTGATGAATCCAAAGTGTTGACCGAATACCCCCGTCCGCAATTAATTAGAGACAGTTATTTGTGTCTTAACGGCGAATGGGATTTTGCGATTACAAAATCCAAAAAATTACCCGATAGATACGACAGTAAAATTCTCGTGCCGTTCAGTCCAGAAAGTTCGCTGTCAAAAATTAATAAAAAAATCAAAGCCGATGAATATTTGCATTACCGCAAAATTTTCACGCTGCCCGAAAAGTTTAACAAAGGCAGAGTTTTATTGAACTTCGGTGCGGTGGATATGTTTTGCGGAGTGTATCTAAACGGCGAAAAAGTAGGCTCCAACAGCGGCGGATATTATCCCTTTACGGTGGAGCTTACGGGTAAGCTACGATACGGCAAAAACTATCTTAGCGTAATTGTAAAAGATTATACTGACAGGTCTTATTACACCCGCGGCAAACAGAATAGTCGCCGAGGCGGTATATGGTACACCCCGCAAAGCGGCATTTGGCAAACGGTATGGCTGGAAAGCGTGCCGTCGCAGTATATAAAAGACCTTAAAATAATTCCCGATTTCGACGACGGAACGGTGACTTTTGCCGTGGAAAAAGTCGGCGTGTTAAAAAACCTGAAATATAGCATTTTTGACGCGGAAAATAAAAAAATCGCCAGCGGCGCGTGCGGCGACACGGAAACGGTAAATCTGCCCGAATTTACTGAATGGTCTCCCGAAGCCCCATTTCTATACAAGGTTTTTATAGAATCCGAGACGGACAAAGTGGAAAGTTATTTCGGTATGCGAAAGTTTAGCATAGGCGAGCATAACGGCAAAAAATGTTTTATGCTAAACAATAAACCGTATTTTGTGAACGGTTTACTCGATCAAGGTTACTGGTCGGACGGAATGTACACCGCGCCGTCGGACGATGCGCTTATTTACGACATTGAAAAGACGAAAGAACTGGGTTTCAATACGTTAAGAAAACATATAAAAATAGAGCCTTTAAGATGGTACTACCATTGCGACAGACTGGGTATGCTCGTCATACAGGATATGCCGAGCGGCGGCGTGAAATACAATCCTTTTATTACGCAAATAATACCTTTTTTGGGCGGTAATCTGAGCGACCAAAGATATTGTCTTTTTGGCAGACGGAGCGCAAAATCAAGAAAGCTGTATTTGGCGGAATATCACAGAATGTTGAATTTATTAAGAAACGTTGTTTCGCTAGCTATATGGACGCCGTTTAACGAAGGCTGGGGACAGTTTGACTCCTGCCGTATTGCAAGATGGACGAAAAACCACGACAAACAACGCTTGGTAGACCACGCGAGCGGCTGGCACGACCAAGGCGGCGGCGACTTTAAGAGCATTCATATTTATTTCAAGCCCGTGCCGAGCGTTACCGACGAACGCCCGATTTTGCTTTCGGAATTCGGCGGATACAGTTTTAAAGAAAATGAGCATAGTTTTAACGTAAGCAAAACTTTTGGCTACAAAGTTTTGGACAGCCGTGAAAAATTGCAGGAAGCCTACGTCGACCTATATGAAAATCAAATAATACCGAAACTTAACGAAGGGCTTTCAGGCGCGATTTACACTCAGCTTTCGGACGTGGAAGACGAAGTAAACGGTATTTTTACTTACGACCGAAAAGTAATAAAAATAGATGAAACAGTTTTGAAAGAGATAAATGAAAAACTCAAATTTTAACACCGACGAATATTATATGAAACAAGCCTTGCGTCAAGCCGAAAAAGCGTACGAAGCGGACGAAGTGCCTGTCGGAGCGGTAATAGTATTGGACGGAAAAATAATCGCGCGCGGGCGTAACAAAAGAAATAAAAGCAAAGACGCGACCGAACACGCCGAAATGATTGCGATAAAAAAAGCGTGCAAAACAGTCGGAGATTGGCGGCTTAACGGGGCGACGCTTTACGTAACGCTGGAGCCGTGCGCAATGTGCGCGGGGGCGGCGGTAAACGCGAGAATAAATAAAATCGTATTCGGCGCGTCGGACAAAAACGCTGGCTGCTGCGGTTCGGTATTAAATATTCCAAAAGACTTCCGACTAAATCATACGACCGATTGCGTTGGCGGAGTTATGGAAAATGAATGCGCCGAAATATTAAAAAAATATTTTAAATCAAAAAGAAAAAGTCTTTCGTAAAGAAAGACTTTTTTATTGTTAATTTTTATTGATTTTTATAATATCAACTTAGTTATTAACCTTGGTTTGCGGCGATGCTGTCAAAGCTCGCTTGCAAATCCGCGTCGGAAAGAGTGTACACTATATAACCTTGTTGAATTTTCACGATTTTGTTCGTTGCTCTGGGCGCGCCCCCGATAAACAAGGGTTGCTCGTTCGCTGTCAAACTAAACTCAAAAGCAAAAGCTGTCGGCGCAGCTACATAATATAATGAGGTTTCCATTTGCTGTTCGTTTTTGAAGTGAGTTGTGTATGCTTGAGCTTGAAAACTAATTGCCACAACAGACTGTGAAATAAGCGGATCAACGATATTTATACTCATTTTTTCCGTAGTTTCAGTTGAGTCGTACGCTCTGATTACGTAAAAAATCATTTCATTGTCAAAATACTCGGTTGCTTTTATCTTAATCGATGTATTAAAACTATTAGCCGACGTTACTTTGTCTGTAAAAACGACGGCGCAAACATTGTTGTTATATTCGCACGTTACGATATAATCGTTAATAACGACACGCTCTTTTCCAACGTAAATTCCCTTAACTGTTTTACTTGAAGACACGGGGGACAAAGAAGGATTGTTAAAAATACATTCGCCGCTGATATGTGTGATAACTGCAATGCTGTCGTCAGTTGACTGAGCTGCATCAATCATTCCTTTTAGGGTAAGCGAGGCAATAGTTGTCTGGTCAAAATAACTGATATCATAAATTTCCACAAGATTAAGCTCGGTAGTAACTATTCCCTTGCTGCTGTCACCGTATTGCGCAATAGTCGTCGTATAAGTGCCGTTTGCGCTTAACGGTTTAATTTGGTCTACTACCGCGGGGTCAATGATATCTATATCGGCGGTTACGCTAGATATTTCTTCGCCGTCTGTGGTGAGATAATTGAGCGTGTTAACCAAGCGAATATCGTAGGTCAAGGTTTCGCCATTTGTCAAGTCCCAACGGGTAGAGCGGGTGGGAACGCTTGAAGTACACGCTGTCAAAGCGAAAAGCGAAAGAGTGATAATTAATATTAACGAAATAAATTTTTTCATAACTATCCTTAAAAAATTTGTGATTATTGTAAAGTATACCACATAAGCGAAAAAATACAAACAAAATCCAAGGTATTTTATAACCTGTGCACGATTGCGTCTTGAAAACTGAATGATTTTTGGTGTATAATAACCTAAAGATTAACGCGGAGAAAATTATGTTTGAAATTTTTGCGACAAATACATATAAGGACGGAAGCCGATATATTTACGAAAAGCTCAAAAAAGTTGACCCGAAACAACTGAGGTATAAGCATATCGTAATCGTACCCGACAGAGTCTCCATGACGGCGGAAAACCAGTTATTGAACGCCCTCGGCGGAAGTTTTAATATAAGAGTCCTTACGTTAAGGCGTTTTGGGGCAGAGCTACTGCCGCGATTTAATTATTTGACAAAACAAGCCGCGTTAATGACCTTATCGTCTTTGGTGGACGAAAATAAGGACAATCTCGTTTGTTACAAAAAGGGCTACGACAGCGACGGTTTTATTGAAAACTTATACGAAACCATTTGCCAGTTTAAGTATGCCCGTGCGTTGCCTGAAAAAATAAACTGTGAAATTTTGCTGCCGAACATTCGTCCGAAAATGCAAGATATAAAACTTTTGTATAAAGCGTACGAGGATTTTTTGCAGACAAAAAAATACGTGGATTCGGCTGGAAAAATGGAAGAATTGATAAAAATTATTCCTAACGATTCCAAAATTAAAGACACTTATTTTTACATATACGATTTTGACAATTTTTCGGGGCAGGAGCAAGCCGTCATAACCGAGCTTGTAAAAAACGCGCTTGGCGTTACGGCGGTGTGCTGCCACAGCGAAAAACCAAAACACAAATATTTATACGTAAACGATTTATTGCCTTTACTTACCGAGATAGCCAATAAATCCGGCAAACAGCACGCGTTAAAAACGGCCTACAATCTCGCTGACGACGCTTTTATAAAACAGATACAAGAATATTTGTATACCTATGAAAAACCGCATCCGATAAAAATATCACCCGCAAAGCTAATCATAGCTCAAGCGGAAAACTTGAATAACGAAGTGGAAAATCTGGCGAGATACATTACAGACGGCGTGCGCAAAGGCAATCAGTACGGCGATTATTTTGTCGTGGCGAGCGACGCGGAAAGTTACCGTCAAAGCGTGGAACGGATTTTTGCCGAATACGATATTCCGTTTTTTGCCGACACGCAGACAGGGCTAATCAATCACCCGTATTCAAGGTTTGTCATCGATTACCTGTCGATGCGCAAAAACAATAACAAGCTTGAAAACGTATTGAGTTTTATTAAAAATCCTTTTTTCTACTCGGGCGAAGAAATTTTTTATTTTGAAAATTATTGTTTGAAATATAATATCGGTTATGATTTTACACAGTTTATGCTTGGCAAAAAAGAAAACGGATTTACTGCCGCTGAAAAAATCAGACAAAAGCTATACGAAGCGATAAATTACGTAGATTTTGATAAAGCCGTAACGGTAAAGGGTTTTGTCGAAGCCGTGAGAGAATTTTTACAAAAAAGCCAGGCGGAAATTTTACTAGCGGAATTTACCGAAAGGCAAAAAAATTTGCTGCCACGTTACGCAAAAGTAAGCGAGCAGGCGGTAAGTAAATTTAACGATATTTTGCAAACTTTATCGGACACTTTGGGAGAAAAACCTTGCGATATAGACGGATTTTTAAAGATATTATCCACAGGATTAGCTGGGGTAAAAGTTTCCGTTTTGCCGTTATATAACGATTGCGTCGTGCTGACAAATATGGCGAAATCTAAAAAACACGATATCAAACGGCTGTGTTTATTGGGCGCGAATCAGTCGGCTATGCCAATAGTAAAAAAAGACACCAAACTACTGAGCGACAAAAATATGGATTTGCTGCAAAAAAGCGGTATCGCTCTCGAACAAAAAATGCGGTTGGAAAACAAAAGGGAAAAATTTAACGTTTTCCAGCTTTTGACCGAACCAACCGAAAGCCTTTACGTTTCATATTGCGAAACGGCGGTAATAGATAATTCGGCTACGGCAATTTCTCCTTCGGATTTTGTGTTACAGTTAAAAAGGCTGTTCACCTTGGACGGTGCAAACGAATATCCGACGTTAAAAAACGTATACGAAAACGTGTTTACAAAAAAGAGCGCGTTGAGCCAAACGGTTATGAATATGCGTAACATAATTGACAAACGCCCGATAAAAGACGTTTATTTTGAGATAAAACAAAATCTACTGGACAGCGACATTAAAAAAGTTTTTTCGGCGGATAGCGAGATAAAAGATATAGATAACGGAAAAGACTTGTTTTTCAGTAAAGACGCCGTTTCAATCTCAAAAATAGAAGACTTTTACTCGTGTCCGTATAAACATTTTTTACGCTATGGACTGGAGCTAACTCCAAGAGAAAAGTCCGAGTTAAACCCGAACGACTTTGGCAGCATTTTGCATGCCGTACTGGAAAAATATATAGGTGTTGCAAAAGACGAAAGCTATGACGAAACAAAACGAAAAGCGGAAATGTTTTTCGAGCAGGTGATTGCCGACGATTATTATCAAGGCATAGCAAAGGACCCGAAAAACAAACACGCGTTAAAGTTATTAAAAACCGAAGCGGTAAAAATGTGCAGACTGGTAAACGAGCAGTTAAAGCTAAGCCATTTTGTTAATTTCAAAGCGGAAATGCGTTTTGGTTTTTGCGACTCACAGTTCAGCGCGATAGAAATACCCGCCGGCGGAGAAACGGTAAAGCTGCACGGTATCATAGACAGAATCGACGTAATGCACGAAAAAAATAATTGTCTAGTTATAGATTACAAGAGCGGTAACGCCGAGTATAATGAAAAACTTTTATACGCGGGAAGAAAACTCCAACTGCTTGTGTACACAAAAGCCGTAATGGAAAATTTTGGATTTAATCCCGTCGGATTTTATTATTTTAAACTGCATGACAAATTCGTCGCCCCAAACTCAAAAGAGCGTGCGTATTCGTATGTCGGAAGAACCGTAAAAGACAGCGATATAATGAAAGATATCGATACGACCTTGTTAACGCAAAACAAAAGCGCAAGACTGGGCGTATCGCTGAATAAAGACGGCTCGCCGTCTAATAGAGGAAGTAATCTATTAACGCAGGAACAGTTTGACGCGCAGATAGAATACGCGATTTACTGCATTTCTCAAGCGGGAGAGTTAATGCAAAAAGGTTTTATAAAAGCGTCGCCGTACGAAAAAGTTTGCGCTTACTGCGATTACGCCAATATATGCGGCGCAAACGATATTTTTGAAGCGGCGGAAAGAAAAGCGGAAAACGTTGACGCCGACACAATTGTAAAGGTAATAAAAGAATGAATTTTACGACCAATCAAAAAAAAGCTATAGAAACAGACGGTAAAAATTTGCTTGTATCGGCGTCGGCGGGTACTGGCAAGACGACTGTTATGATAGAGCGAATAATAAGACTTGTCGAAACGAAAAAAGTTGGGGTTGACGAAATTGTCGTCGTTACTTTTACCATTGCGGCGGCAAACCAAATGAAAGAAAAGCTACGTAAAAGTTTAAATGAAAAAGCGACAGACCCTTATATTTACGAGCAGCTTGAAAAGATTGATTCGTGCGCTATATCTACGCTGCATAGTTTTTGTTCGGATATTTTGCGCGAATATTTTTACGCCGCCGACATAGATCCGGCTTATACCGTGCTAGATCCCGTAATCGCGCAAGGGCTGGTGGACAAAACTATGGACGCGGTTTTTGCGGATTATTATATTGATGACGACGAAATATTCGGCAAGCTCACCGATATTTTTCATCAAAAACGCACAGACGAAAGTATGAAAAAAATTGTCGTTCAAATATACGAGCTTTCAAGATGCGTTGAAAACTTTTTTGAAATATATGATAGCGCGCGGAAAAATTATTTGGATTTTGGTAAAGACAATATTTTTGAAAAAACATTAAATAGTAATATCGTAGCTCAGGCAAACGCATACGCAAAATATTTTGAACAAAAAAGCGTGTATGCGAAAAATATTGGAGCGCAAAAACTAGCCGAATATCTCAGCGAACATTCGTCTTATTATCAATTAACCGAACAAAATTCATTGGAAAGTAATTATAAACGTTTGTCGGAAAACTTCGATATACCTTTCAGTAAAAAAACATTTTTGGCGGATAATCTGAAAATCAGTCCCGACGAATTCGAGGTCGATATAAACGAGATAGAAAGCATCCGCAAAAAAGCCAATGAATGGCGGAAAAAGAGTGTTGAGCAGTTTAACGAATTCGGGTACGAAAAACTCATTCAAAACACAAAAGAAACTTTGCCGATGACGGACAAACTTATCGAGCTTGCAAAAAAATTCGATCTTGCCTACTCCAAGGCAAAAAAAGAAAAGGGCGTATTAGATTTTTCCGATATGGAAAGATACGCTTTAACGGTGCTATCGGACGAAAAAATACAAGCGGAATTAAAAGAAAGATACAAATACATATTCGTCGATGAGTACCAGGACATAAATTCCGTGCAGGAAGCGATAATCTCAAAACTTTGCGGCGAGCATAATTTGTTTTTGGTGGGCGACGTGAAGCAAAGCATATACGGTTTCCGCGAAACAAATCCAGATATTTTTGTAGACAAAATTTCAAAATATGTCGATAAAAATGATAGTTTGGTAATAAATCTTAACGACAACTTCCGCTCGGATAAAAATATTTTGGATTACATAAATCAGGTTTTTTCCGTTATTATGACAGACGGTTTTGGAAAAGTCGATTACGCAAAAGACGCTCGGCTGATAGGCGAAAACAGCGTTATATCCAATATACCTTCCGTAAGTTTTGAAACAGTGGAAATAATACCTGATAAAACCAAACCCGATAAAAAATACGACATTACAAATTGCGGCGAAAGCGACGATAAAAAGAGTTTGGTTGCCGAAGCGATAGCAAACAGGATTGAAAAGCTTATCGGTGAGACTTATATCGTTAATAAAGAAACCAAAATTATTAGTTACGGCGATATTGCCATACTTTCGCGCGATATGAAAGACGAGGCAAAAGCCATTTACGACGCGTTAAAAAGCCGCGATATTCCCGTAAGCGCGGTTTTCGACGGCGAAATAATGACAAAAGAGTGTCTTGACGTAGTGAATTTCCTGCGTGTAATCGACAATCCGCTAGACGATATTTACGTATGCGGCGCGGCGTTATCGCATTTTGGTGGATTTAGCGAGCAAGAGCTGTCTGAAATAAAAATATGTTCAAAAGAAAAAATTTTTATAGACAATTTTAAAAAATATGTCGCGAATACTACCAATAGCCTTGCGGATAAGATAAATGCGTTTTTGGCGTTTATAGATAAATACAGAGAATATTCGTATAGTTTGACGGTTGAAGAGCTAGCGCAAAAACTAGTAACGGACGAAAGCGTTTTTTGCGGTCAAAGCTATTTGGTTTATATTAAAGGACTGGGTAACGGGGCAATACGTTACGAAAAACTCACCAATTTGCTTTCGTCATTAAAAGACAAGTCATATTCCGCATGCGTGGATAAATATTTGCGGTACCTTGACGAAGGAAAAACAGCGCCCGTGTCTACGCCCGATTTTACCGATTCGGTAACATTAACCACCGTTCATAAAAGCAAAGGTTTAGAATACCCGATCGTTATCTCGGCAAACTTAGACAAGACTTTTTACACGGAAGCCAAAAGCGTTCATATAGACAGAGATATGGGATTGGGAATGAAGTTTTACGATTTTTCGTCAAAGACCGTTTACCCGACATTGTCGCATATGGCGATAGACGCGAAAAAACGCCGCAAAGAAAAAGAAGAAAAAATGCGGCTGCTTTACGTTTTGTTAACGCGGGCGAAATACTCGTTGATTCTTATCGACAGCGGCAAAGGAACACGACCGCTCGCGGCGGAAATGGGCGACAGTTTTTCCGACTGGCTCGCTTGCGCCGTTGACGAGAAAAAAGCTATAATAGATAATGATTTTTCAATTATGGCGGCAGCGACCGAAACTATTAATACGCAATCAAAGGATACGAATTTTGTTGTAAAATCGTTCGATTATCGTTACGGGTACGCATTAGCCACACAAACGCCGTTAAAAGTTTCCGCCTCGCAGATACGAAACGAAACCGAAGAAGAACCAACCGAAACGGCGTATACTCAAGAGCTTTTTGTAACGGATGATGAAAAGGCGGACAAAGATTCGGCCTTTATCGGCTCGGCGTATCACAGAGTATTCGAGTCATTGACGTTAAACGAAAGCGTTACGCAAATTAAAGAAAAAATAAACGAGCTAGCGACTAAAGGCGAATTTTCCGAGAGCGTAGCGGAAAAAATATCGGCGGAAAAAATATTTGAGGGCATCAATAATCAGAAATTAAAAAAACTTCTTGACGGCGAAATATATCACGAAATTCCTTTTATGCTCAAAGTTCCGTATAGAGAGATAGCCTTTCAGTATGACGGTAACGAGGAAACGGTTTTGCAAGGCGTCATCGATATGCTCGTTTTGGGTAAAAACAGCGTTAAAATAATAGATTACAAATATACGTCACGCCCCGAATACATAGTCAAAAATTATTCAAGCCAGTTGAACGCGTACGCGCTAGCAGCGGAAAAAATATTCGGTTTAAAGGCGGAGGCGTACGTGCTTTCGATAAAAGACAATAGCTTAATAAAAATAAAATAGGAGAAAGAAAAATGCAAATACGAACGGAAGAAAGAATGCCGCTACTTAACGCGAAAGGCGGGCTTACCCGTCCGTCGTACGCTATTTTCGACGCATTTAATTACGACAATACACGGATAAAAAACAAATTCGGTTTCAAAGAATGGGAATTTTATCAAATAAGCAATACGAAATTTTGC
>DAOTGG010000025.1:0-14762 GCA_035446985.1 Eubacteriales bacterium | reverse complement strand
AATCGTATCGACATGGGCAATGATCACTACGTTGTTTGCCATTTGTTTGATGAAGAAGCGTTAAAATTGAACAAGGAAATGGAAAAAGACCCTGAACTTGCAGAAAACATGAACAAAAAATTAAAGAAAAATCTCAAAGACGCAAAATTAAACAGTACGGAAAATCCGTTTATGTAAAAAATGAACAATAAGAGCGAAAAGAAAAAATACGATGACGACGACGGCAGAGTAATAGCAAAAATGAACGTTGACGGAATGCCGTGGTACGATTCAATTTCTCCAAAAATCAAAAAAGATGAAAACGGAGAACAGATACCGCCCATAACAAAGAAAGAAACAAGACGGTTAATAGGCGACATGTTATTTGCATTAATCCCCGTCCTGGGTATGTTTTTAGGCGCATTTGCTTTGCTTATTTTGCTCATGACAAATCTTTGGTGAAATTTCATAAATAATCAACCCCGCTTTTTGCGGGGTTTTTTATAGCTAAAATTAAGACAGATAAGGCGTATTACATTGCTAAATTTACAGTTTTTTTAAGCAATATAAACGAGTAACCCAAAATATCGCCGTTTTATGAATACCATATGAAAAATAGATTAAAAATCATATTTAAAAAATAGAGAAAGATAGGTTTTATTGACACAACGACACAAATTGCTTTATACTGAATCTACTTAAAATATAAGGGGCAAGTTATGAACGAACAACAAACGAATACCGAAATCGATACCGCTGTTCAGGAACCTAAAAAAACTCAAAATGTATTTAAAAACAAAAATTTTGTTTTGTTGTTTTTGGGAACGCTTGTGACAAACGTCGGAGCGATGTTTTACAGCTTTGCTATCAGTTTCTACATCCTCGACCTTACGGGCAACAACGCTTTAATTCAAGGCATTTATTTGGCTTTTTGCGGAATAATTTATGTGCTTATGTCGCCATTTGGCGGCGTGCTTGCCGACAGATGGAAAAAAGCGAAAATAATTTTTATGAGCGACTACATAAGAGGCGCATTTATCGGCTTGTCCGCTGTAGCCACTTTTTTCATAATGAAAGCGGGCAACGTAACATTGCAAGTGGTACTGCTTTTCGCTATCGGCTTTGTAAGCAATATTATTTCCGCTATATTTGACCCCGCGTCCTCCGCATTATTACCTTTGCTAGTGGAGTCAGACCGAATTCAGCAAGCGAACTCTTATTTCCAAATATTAAGAAATTTGCAGAGCGTTTTGGGAATATTATTGGCGGGCATTTTGTATTCTCTCGTTCCGATTCACGTTTTATTTGCCATAATCGCTACGTGCTATTTGATTTCGGGATTTTCCGAAATGTTCATCAAACATGAGTATACGCCGCCCGTTGAAAAAACAACCATGAAGGCGATGGTAGCCGATTTTAAAGACGGAATAAGGTATTTAAAAACACAAAAAGCTATAGTATCAATGTTGTTTTTGCTTTTGTTTATAAATTTCTTTTTCGCCCCGTTTTATTCAAATGGAATGCCGTATTTTATAAAGCTATACGTTGCAAATCAGAACTATTTATTCAAAGATTTCCTTCAACCCGAAATGTGGAGCAGCATTTTTAGTACTGCGTTTTCAATTGGCTCTATCGTAATGGGCGCGATACTAAGCGTGAAAGCTATGTCGAAAAAGTGCGGTAGAAGTCTGAAAATAGGAACTATTTTGATAGCTGTAGTATTGGCTATCGTAGTCGCTCTTTTCTATATTTTGGTTGAGAGTGGCGTTAACTTTAACCTATATCTAATTTTGCTGGCTGCAGCAATGTTAATAATCGGTATAATCGTTAGCTTTATAAATGTGCCGATAATGTCGGTAATGATGATAAAAATCGACCGCCAATATCAAGCGAAAGTATTTAGCTTGCTTAGTATAGGCTCGCAAGGACTGATACCCATAGCTCTGTTTTTGGGCGGACTGATACTCAATAATCTTGGTCTTGGAGCGTTGTATTTGTTTTGCGCTTTAGGCTTTGTAACCATAATGGTCTTTACCGCAGCGAATAAATCAATAGAGGAATTTTAATGATAAATACCGAAAGACTTTTGATAAGAAGATTTAACGAAAACGACGCCGGCGATTTGTTAGAATATCTAGCAAAGCCGCGTGTAGACTGTTTTGTTCCCGAAAAAATAACAACACCGGAAGAGGCTGTGGCGGAAGCTAAAAAACGTGCGGTAAACGACGTTTTTTATGCCGTAGAACTGGTTTGCGAGAAGAAACTTATAGGCAATCTTTATCTGCAAAAAGGCGAATACGGAACGTATGATATAGGCTGGAATTTTAACGAAAAATACGAGGGCAAGGGCTATGCTTATGAAAGCGCGAAAGCCTTAATGGACTACGCCTTTGACGTGTTAAAAGTAAGAAGAATCGTAGCTTATACCGCAGACTATAACGTGCGCAGCAACAAACTTTTGGAGAAGCTGGGTATGCGAAAAGAAGGGCATTTTATCGAAACAATTAGTTTTGTGAATAATCCGGACGGCTCGCCAAAATGGGAAAGCGCGAACTTTTACGCAATATTGGCAAAAGAAAGAAAATAAACAATTTTTTTTCATTAAAAAATTCGATAAATATTGACACTAGTTTTGCTTAATGTTAAAATGAACGTAGACGAAGCTTTTCGTCAAAATAATTTAGTAAACCTATCGAAAGATAGCGACACAAAGCTAAAGGGGCTAAACCGTTAATACGGAATGCCAGCCAGTTGCGCTTATACATACTAAAGATACATTACTCGAAAATAGGGTGCGACTGCGCCCTATTTTTGTTTTGCAAAGGAGAAAACTATGGCAAGACGGACGTTGTTTAACATGAGCGAATGTATCTTAAAAACGACGGTAAAAATCGGCGCAAAAGAAGGTATGGAAAACGTAACCGCAAGGAAAGTAGCCAATTATTGCGATGTTACCGATGCTACCGTATTTGTATATTTTAAGAACAAGCAAAATTTACTTTTACAGGCCTATAGATATATTTTTGATTGGACAAACAATATCATAGAAAGATTTATCGAAAACTCGTTAAGAGATAATACGCTCACAGACGAAAAATGGAACAGTTTTTTTGGGAAACTTGTGGAAAACGTGGACAACGCGAAATATTTTTGTAATTACCGATATAGCGGAAGGTGCGTATGCGATATAAAACCGACGCAAAAGCAAATAGATATATGCAAAAATATAATAACGAAAAAGAGCCTGAAAAATACCTTAAATGATAATGATTACGCCGTTATTTGGGGAAACATTATGGAAAGCGTCGCATATTACGTCATACAAGTGGCGGACGGCAGACTGGTGAATTCGATACAAAAATATGAGCTGATTAGAGAATTAGTGTTTAACGGATACCGCTAATATTTCTAAAATACAATAATGAACATATTTTCATATATGAAACCGACGATATAATGTCGGTTTTTTGTATTTGAAAAGAGTAAACAATAAATAGAAAATCCAGTACACTATTAATTCAAGTAAAAATTCAAATAAACGCATTTCATTAAAACAGAAAAATAAAAACGCGGTTTCCATTTAATTTTTTTTAATTAAATAAATTGTTTTTGGGTTTACATGCGCTATTGAATAGATTATACTAGCTTTGTAAGGAGAAAATTTATGAAATATATAATTGAACAATTTAAAAAACTCACGGCAATCAACAGTCCGAGCGGCTTTACTGCGGAAGCGGCTAAATATACGCAAAAACAGCTGGAAGATATGGGATTTAAAACCTGGATAACAAAAAAAGGCTGCGTGGCGGCGGATTTGGGCGGAAGCGGAAACCCAATAGTACTGGCGGCGCATATAGACACGCTTGGGGGCATGGTCGCGGAAATAAAAGGCAACGGAAGGCTTCGTATTACCCGCATCGGCGGACTTCAAGCAAGCAATATAGAAACTGAAAATTGCAAAGTTTTCACAAGATTCGGCAAAGTATACGACGGATGCTGTCAGCTAGTTAACGCGTCTTCGCACGTTAACGCGGATTACGCGAAAACCTGCCGCGATTTTGATAATGTCGAAATTTTACTTGACGAAGTCTCGGATTCTAAAGAGCAAACAAAAAAGCTTGGCATATCTGTGGGCGATTTTGTGTGTTTTGACCCAAGAACGGTCATAACGGAAAGCGGCTACGTTAAGAGCAGATTTATAGACGACAAAATGAGCGTCGCTATTTTACTTGGTTACGCAAAACACGTTGCGGACAACGTTATAAATTTGCCCAGAAAAGTTTATCTGTACATAACTGTCTATGAAGAAGTCGGACACGGCTGCGCTAATTTGCCTTTTGAAGCAGACGAAATTTTGTGTGTCGATATGGGCTGCGTTGGCAACGGACTGGAATGTACGGAAAGAAAAGTCAGTATTTGCGCAAAAGATTCTCATGGTCCATATAACTACGATATGACCACCAAACTTATTCGTCTTGCCAAGGAAAACAAGCTTGATTACGCTGTGGATATTTATCCTTATTACGGCTCGGACGGCGATGCCGCGCTTGACGCTGGAAAAGACATCAGACACGGTCTTATAGGTTCCGGAGTATACGCTTCGCACGGCTACGAACGCACTCATATAGACGGCATCAAAAATACATATGAGCTTATAAATAAATATATTGGCTAATACCATATTTTCGACAAAATCCGCGTATTTAGCGTTTACTGAACAGATGATAAGATATTCATATAACAAAATAACCGACTTTAAGTCGGTTATTTATTTTATGTAAATATTAAAATATGTGAAATTATTTTGTTAAGCCGTAATCGATAGCAAGTTTTTTAAAATAAGGTAAAGATTTTTTTATTTGCTCCGTCGTGACGCAGTATGCGATACGCGCGAATCCGCTGGAACCAAAATCGTCTGCCGGAACAACAAGAAGCTCGTATTTTTTTGCTTTTTCGGCGAATGCGATTGAATTAGGTTCGGGCGTTTCAATATAAAGGTAAAAAGCTCCGTCGGGATGAACACATCTGAATCCGTATTCGGTTAAAGCCTTATATAAAATATCTCTGTTTTCCTTATATACGCTGATATCGCTTGTTTGACCTAAAACTGCGGGAATAAGTTTTTGGAAAATGCTTGGAGCGCAAATAAAGCCTAGACTTCTGCCCGCGCCGCAAATAGCCGCGTACATTTCCGATGCGTCGGACATTTTTGGGTTGACGGCTATGTAACCGATTCTTTCACCAGGCAGCGACAAAACCTTGGAAAAAGAGTAACACACGAGCGAATTTTCATAATAATTGGTAAGGAAAGGCACTTTTATGCCGTCATAAACCAATTCTCTGTAAGGTTCGTCTGAAACGATATATATGGGATGTCCGTATTCTTTTTGTTTTTCACGCAAAATGTCGGCAAGTTTTATAATAACGTCTTCTTTATAGATAACGCCGCTTGGATTGTTTGGCGAATTTATTACGACCGCTTTGGTGTTGGCGTTAATTTTGCTCTTGAATATTTCGTAATCGGGAAGTAAAGTTTTGTTATCAGATGGCGAAACAACAAATTTTGCATTCGCTCCTTCGATAAAAACTTTATATTCCGCAAAATACGGAGAAAAAACTATGATTTCATCTTGAGGCAGAGTAATGGCGTGAAAGCATATCGTCAAAGCGGCAGCCGCTCCAACCGTCATATAAATCAAATTCGGGTCGAGTGACGCGTTTTCCGTTTTGTTGATAAAATCGGCGATGGCTTTACGGGTAATATAATCGCCTTGCGCGGACGTGTAGCCGTGAAGTTTTATCGAATCCGTTTGGGCGATAATTTTCGTCAGCTCCGCGTTAACACAATCAGGGGCGGGTACGCTGGGGTTGCCGATACTGAAATCAAATACGTTTTCTTCGCCTATTTCCGCTTTGCGAATTTTTCCATACTCAAAAATCTCCCTAATAATCGACCTTTTTTTGCCTAACTTAGCCATTTCTTGTGAAATCATTTCGTTTCTCCTTTTTTCTTTTCAGCGCATAAAAATAGCGCGTTACCGCAATTAGTTTGTATCATATTTTTTCGTCGCTGTCAAACGACGTATTTCAAAGCATAAAAAAAGCCCGATAAGACTTTACTCAAAATTGTCAAAATCGCAGCTTTTTTGCAATAAATCACAGATGTTTTCAAAAAACTCTTTTTCGTATGCGCTAAATCGTCCGTATATAGGACTGTCTACGTCAAAAACGCCGATAACTTTGCCGTTATATCGAATGGGTACGACTATTTCAGACTTACTTTCGCAATCGCACGCAATGTGTCCGCTAAATTTATGCACGTCTTCTACAATAAATGTTTTATTTTGGCTTGCGGCGGTTCCGCAAACCCCTTTGCCGAGAGGAATACGAACGCAGGCGGGTTTTCCTTGAAAAGACGACAAAACAAGTTCGCCGTCAATAATAAAGTAAAATCCGCACCAGTTAAGATCTTTCATACCGCCGTATATCAATGCGCAGGTATTGGAAATGTTGGGCATAAAATGCCGTTCATCTTCAACCATTGATATAAGTTGTTGGTATAATAATTCGTATTCGTTATTCATTTTGTTTCTCCGTATCTATTATACATACGGCAGAGCAGAAAGTAAATCTATTTTTGATTTTGTTTTTTAAATAAGCCGAATATCTTTTTTAAGCCGAAACTATTTTTCAATTTTATTTACAACTACCTTAAAACTCAATATTTAGCGTATTAGTCATTAGAAAAAACTCTTGCGTAAATAAAGGCAAGCGTTATTTTAATTAAGCTCTAAAATTTGCAAAATTTAACGTCAAAGACTAAACCTTTTTGATTTTTAAAGTCAGCTATTTTTTTAGATAAAATTACGGCATAACCGAATTTTCTTATCGAAATTTAAATTTCAAGTGCAAAAATTTCCACGTTGAAATCCGTTAAATCAAACGCAATTAGCGTTAGTTTCTGGTCAATAGATTGAATAATCAAAAATTATCTTTATTTTTGCGCTTCCTGCGGCGGAACCCATATCGACCAGTTGTCGGGGTAAGCGGTGTCGGTAACGCCCGCGCCCGCCTGCAAATTCACCGTGCCGATAACGATAGCGCAAACAAACTTGCAGTTGCCGCATACGTTCACCATTTCGCCCGTAGAGCCGTTTTCATATTGAAAACTCTCTGCGTATTTCAATATGTCGTATCCTATCGCCCCGCTGTCAAATTGACCATTGTCTTTTGGCAAAGAAACCGACATAAAAAATCTCGTGCCGTAACCCAAAGATAACGCAGCCGTATTAAGGTAGCCCGACACAATACCCGCGTCGTAATAACCTCGATCGGGTTGACAAGCCACGGTGCCGCCGTCCGCGCGTACGGTGGAATTGTATAATCTATCTGACAAAACAAGAATAGTAACCGTCCCAGCGGACGTAACCGCGCCGTAATCTTCACCTATTATGTTACGCTGCTCGTCAGGGTCGGTTACGGCAATCAAAAAATAATCGGCATTGCCGTTTGAAGTGGGGGCTAGTGATGCGTAATGCAATATTGCTTGAATATCGTTTTGAGTCGGCGCAGACGCCTCGTCGGTCAAAAAAGAACCGTACATAACAGTACGCCAAATCTGACTATCGTTTTCCACCCAGCCGATAAAATTTTCGGGTTTATAAACGTTTGCCTCGTCAAGAGCCGATTGCAGCGACGAAATTTGAGTATTTGCTTGGCTTAATTGCGTCCTTAACGCCGCCAGCTCGTCATTTTCATTCGTGCATGAGCAAAGTCCAAAAACAAGCGCTATTACCGCTATCGCCAAGATTATAACTTTAATTTTTTTCATTTCTTTACCGTTTTCCTATATATATTTTGCCTTATTAATTTTCCCCCTTATTGTCTTGCGTTATACAGAAAAATTGCTTTTTTGTAAATTTTCTTGGAATAAAAAAAACAAAAAAAGAAAACGCCGTTTTCGACGTTTCCTTTTTTAAAATTAAATTAATTAAATTTTTCTTTGTAAGACTTGCCAAATTTCAGTCCGGGAGTGTTGCTAGCCGCAATTTTGATTTTTTGTTTAGTCAAGGGGTTAATGCCTTCTCTGGCGGGTTTGTGTTTGAGTTCAAAAGTGCCGAAACCAGAGAGTTGAATTTTGTCTACTTTGATCGTTTTAGCGATAACTTCCGTCATAGCGTCAAACGCCGCGCCCGCGTCTTTTATCGACAAACCCGATTGGTCCGCGATAGCTTTGATAAATTCAGCTTTATTCATTGTGAGTCCTCCTAACTTGGTTATGCCTTATTTTACCATTTTTTACTAAAAGAGTAAATACTTTTTGAAAAAAAGACGCCCGTTTATCGATTAAACGGGCGTTTTGGGCTTAAATTTATTTAATTAATTTTAATGGTTTTGATTTTTTGTTCCGCTTTTGGGCGGTCAAAGGCGTCGGTCTTTGTGGTGGCAATTTTATCGACAATTTCTTGTCCTTTTATTACTTTACCAAAAGCTGCGTAACTTCCGTCCAAATGGGGGCAGATTTTGTGCATAATAAAAAACTGACTGGAAGCGCTGTTTGGATTGTTTGAGCGAGCCATACTTATTACGCCTTCGGTATGTTTGAGCGTATTTTTAACGCCGTTTGAAGTGAATTCGCCTTTTATTTCCTTGTCGGAACCGCCGCTTCCCGTACCTGTCGGATCGCCGCCTTGAATCATAAAGTTTTCAATTACTCTATGAAAAATAAGTCCGTCATAAAAATTTTTTTCGACTAATTCCAAAAAATTTGCTACGGTTATCGGCGCGTGTTCGGGATAAAGCTCAACGACCATTTCGTCGCCGTTTTCCATTATTATAGTCACGTTAGGGTTTTGCATTATTTTCTCCTTTATAGTTAATTTATTTTTTAATATTAAAGCGTTTGTCGGATCCTACGAGTTCTATTCTGTAAAAGTTTTCGCTATCTGCAAGTCTAGACATTAGCCTTTCGTTGTACCTGTTCTGTAAGTCTTTATAATCCAAATTCGTAGTGATTATCGTGGTTTTGCCGTAAAAAATTCTTTCATTTAATAAAGATAAAAGATATTCAGCGGTAACGTTTTTGCGCATTGGCTCTGAGCCTAAATCGTCTATGATTAACACTTCCTGTTGAATCAAAACTTCTTCAAGCGTGTCGCTGTCTTCTTTTGACAAAAATATATCAAGAAGTTTTTTTGATAACGAGTTGGACGTTAAAAGCAATACTGGAATTTGTTTTTGCATAAGGGAGGTTGCTATAGCGTTTGTGATATATGATTTACCAGTACCGGTTTTTCCGCTGAAAATAATATTCTTTCTCGTGACGTTAGGAAATTTTGCGCAAAATTCTTTTGCGAATTTATATGCTTTTGCATTTTTTTGATCGGGATTGTCCAGAGAACAACTATTGTCCACAAGCTGACTGTCTTCGATAAGCAAATCGGTCAATATTTTTTTAAAACATTGACATTTTTCTTTTCCGATATAGCCTGTGTCGTTACATTTGGAACAATAATATTTTGGAGTTAAATCTTTTTCAGTATAGCCATATTTAGCCAAAAGTTTTTTACGAATTTCAATAAGTTTTTCTTTTTCTTTTTTTTCTTTGTCAATATTCAATTTTTTTGCTAAGGCTATTCCGCATTTTATTGTCAGATTATTTATCTGCTTTTCATTTTCGGTATAATCGGCAAAATTTATTAAATTTTCTGCAACATTAAATGCTTCTCTTTCCGCTTTTTCTTTGCGTCTATGTAAAATTTCGTATGCTTTGGCGTATATTTGCTCTTTCATTTTTTTACACCTCTATACCTTCAAGATTATCGAACAAGGAGCGTAATTCATCGTCTGTATAATCTCTTTGCTTGAAATCATATGAAACGCTTGCCGCGGATTTTTTGTCCGCTGACGTCTTTGCCTGGTCAAGGGTTTTTACGCCTCTGTCTTTGTAATCGGATAGAATTTTGCACATATAAGCCGCGGGATTAGCCGCGCCTTTTGATATTTCGGCAGCGTACGCAATAACT
The DNA here is from genome assembly GCA_035446985.1 of Eubacteriales bacterium. GTDB lineage: Bacteria > Bacillota > Clostridia > Christensenellales > CAG-314 > JAQUSX01. The sequence continues at coordinate 4,758 of DAOTGG010000025.1, read as the reverse complement.
TCTTTTGGTAAATTCCATTCCGCCGTCCATATTTTGAAATTAGTTCTGTCTTGATTCGTAACTTTACGCAATATTCCCGCAGAACTCAAAATCTGACGTATTTGTTCGTCCGTCTGCAAAAGTCCCGATATATATTGGTCTATCGCGGATTGCGTTATCAAGCCCATTTTATAAAAACGGCTGACAACGGAGTGCATACCTTCCAGCGTTCTGATACCGCTTTTGAAACAATATTTTGCTATAATAAGAAGGGTGTCCTCGTCGTAGCCTTTTGACAGCCACGGACCTATGTATTCCGAAACGACCATATCAAGAGTTTGGTAATAAACGCCGATTGCCGCGTTAATTTGTTTTGCAAGGGTATAAAGACGGTTTTTATTTGCCGAATAATCCTCGATTTCTTTGACGGAAAAAAGTCTTTGTTTATAATACTCATAAATAAGGTTATCCAAAGTTTTCATTCCGCCGTATTTTACGTTTTTTGCCACGGTATTGATTACGTCGAAAGTAAAACCAAAGTCTTTCGTCCATTTTTGATAAAGTTCTTCGTCCGTTGCGTCAAGCTGGCGTCTGCTGCCTAAGGATTTCAAAATCAATCTGACGTCGGAAGAATAATCGGAACGGGCTTTGAGAGTATCTTTTACAGCTTGCACGGATTTTATGCCGTATGTGGCTAGGTTTCTGGCAACGGTGAGTATATAGCGGTAAGAAATGTCTTTGCCTTTTTGAGCTACGGAGTACTCCGCGACAGCGACAAGCGCGTCAGGTTCAAAATTCGTCGCTTCCAAAAAATCGTAATATTCTTTAAATTCGTTTACGGAAATCATACGGTCTATGATAACGTTTTGGATTTTTTTATTAAAATCGAAATATTTTTCTGGTTTTACTTTTTTGAGCAAACTTACGGAAGTTTTTATGGGCATATACACAACCCTGAATACATCCGCGCCGATGACCGAAACCAAACCCAGTTCTTCCCAATATGTGAATGCTGTCTTAACGTCGATAGGTGTGAGATTAAGCGCGGCGCAAATATTTTCCAGCGAATTGTCGTTTTGGCGCGAGCAAAGCAGAAGTCCGTAAAGATAGACTTCCGTGTAACGCGGCGGCGCGTCGGGCATAAATTGCGTGATAAAGGCGTTTTCTACCACCGTATATGAAGACCCGTTAGTATCGGCTGAAAGTTCGCAAAAATGCATTTTTACCTCAAAGTATTGATTATTTTAGTAAATTATATTACAATAATGAAGAATAGCCTTGTATTTGCAACAGGCTTATTCGCATTACTAAATTTTAACATATAAGAGAATCAAAAACAAGAGAAACATTACATTTAAATTATAAATGTAAATCGGAGAAAATATAGATGAGACTTGTCAACGTTCAAGCCAAAAATCCGAATACCAAAGAAGCCTACAAATTTACGCTGGGCGACTTAAACGAGAGCACAAAACTCGTATCAAATAGAGGCGCGGTTTTGATGTATTTGTTAAAGGACGTTTTTAGCGGAATCGATTACGGAAATTTTGACATTTCCGTAGATTTTTTGGAAGGCGACGTCGTTTATAACGTAATAAAAAGACGAAAAGACGGCGAAACGGTTTTTACGGTAAGAAAACTTGACAATGAAAATAAAATGATAGAAGCGGCTACGGGCAAGGATGTGCCTGCGTATCTGCGCGCCATTTTGGGCGGAGACCCCAATGAAATACTCAATCGCTGTTTTATAACGACGGAAAGCTTTTCACAGTTTTCCGATAACGGCGATTTTTCGCAATTCCCGAAAATTAACGAATCGATAATAGCAAAACAGGGAGAGCTGGAAAAACAGCTGAAAGAAACTCTTGTAGTCAATCAGCGCGATATAGAGTTTGCGGTCGGGGACTTGGAATTAAGACAAGACGTAGCCGACAAAATCAAGACAAAATTTGTGGAACTTCAAAACAGGCTTGCCGAAAGCGCGAGTTACGGTCTTACAAAAGAACTTGCCGCAGCTCGTGACCAGCTTAAAGAATTAGAGGCAAAAAAAGAGTTTATTGACACAAAACGCAAGCAGCTTATCGATTACGACAACGTGGCTTTTATCGTGCCGAAACTTAAAATTCTCGACGGAATAAACGACCAGCTAAAAAATCTTACGACGCAATGCGAAGAAAGCCAAAAAGAGCTTGACTGGTATGAAAACGAATACGCTTCGGTAACTAAGCAGCTTGACGAAAAACAACGCGCTATATATAAAATTATTACAAACAGAGTGAACACTCAAGCCTTGGAAAATCAGCTTGCGCGCGCAAAAGACCTTATCGCGAGAAACACAAAGCTTAACGAAAATCTAACGAAGCTAAATACGCAGGTAGGCGAACTTGAAGCGCAAAAAGTAACGCTCAAAAACGGGCTTAATTCGCTGGACGACGCTATCGCAGAGATAAAAGCGAATATGGACGAATTCAGCGATCCCGACAAAGGTTTTGCGGATTTGATGGAATCCGTGCGCATAAACGCAAAAATCGACGAGCTTGAATCGCAGGTTGAAAAATATAAGGCGGAAATAACTGTCAAGGAAAACCAAATAGATTCGAGAGAAAAACTGCTTGTCACTCAAACAAGGCAGCTAAGAAATATTTTGGACTTGGATCACGCCGTTTCTCCATATAAAGCAAGAGAAACAATTATGGCGGTAATAGATTTTAAGCTTGAAAAACTTAACGTCATTAACACTTCATTAAAAGAAAAATTGCGCAACCTTTATCGCGCGAGAGAAAACGCCAATTATCAGCTAACGGGTATCAAGCAGTCCTGCGACGCGCTGGAAGAAGAGTTAAATAAAACGAGAAGAATTAAAGGCGAGGAATTTAAGCGTCAGGTACTAATAAACAGTCAAAAAATATATCAGGACGCTACCGCGGTCTATGCGGTGGAAAACGACCTAAACGACGATGAAGTTATAGCTTTGGAAAACGCTTTGAGAATAAGAATTCAGGAAAAGCAAAAAACGTTAGAGCTGTCTTCAAGAATATCGGGCGCGGTTGACGAGATTCAACGGCATATCGATATCAATCAGTCCGAGATAAACGCGTTAAATGAAGAAAAACGAAATATTATCGACCATTACAACCAGTTGATACACGAAAATACCAACGAAACCGTATCGAATTATCTAAGGGCAATTGAGACTGATAAAGGCACGAATTATCTACTGGAAATAAGCGGCGACAGCGTACGAACCGAAACGGAAATTAAGGAAATAAAAAAGAGCGTGGATAACGCAAAACTCAGGTTGTCCGAATCGCAAAACCGTTTGAAACAGATGACCGATGCGCGCTCAATAATAGACGGCGAACAAGGCACCGTGGAAAGTATGATGCACTTAAACGAGCAGACAAAAAACGAGCTTAGCGATATCGCCGCGCGTTTGGCTACCGTTTACGCAAAACAAAAAACAGCTTTGGGACGCATAGATGAAATAGATATCAAAATCAACCGTGTAAAAGAGCTTATTACCGAAACGGAAAAAACCATTAAGGTAAACGAACGCGAAATCGAATACGCTCACAAGCAAACCGAAAAGCTTGCGGGCGGCAAAGTCGAAAAAGTTTTGGAGCAGTTAAAATTTGACGAACGCGAAGGCAACGCCGACGTAACTATGCTTATAGGCAGCAAGACAACGATTGAAACTCAACTGCTTGACAAAAGAGTAGCCTTTAAACAGCTTATGTGGCTCAAAGAAAACAAAGATTTTGAGTACCAGAAATTAAAAGAAGAATTGCGGCAGGAATTTATCGCGAATAACGTGGAAGCGGAATGGGTGGCGAGCGTTGCGGATTTGTCCGACGAGGACCTTCAAAAAACCCGCGCCACGGTAGCGGAGTACGACAAGACTGTCGAAGCGTTAAAAGAAAGAATAAAGCATTTGGCAAGTTTGGTGAGCGAAACGGCACCTGTGGATAAGGTACTACTCGCGAGCATAAAGCAAGCTAAAAAAGAACTTGAAATCGCCAATAATGACCTCAAAAGAGCGAAAGAAACGCATGATAAGCTTATGACTGCTTTTGCCGCGGCAACTACAGCTCATGAAAAAATGCAGGAAAAAGCGGATTTCGCGCCGAAAGAAGTCGTCGACTTTTTGCGTAAGGCTAATGAGCTTTTGCGCGATATGACGGGATTTAAACTGAAATATAAAGGCGGATTGACCGCTATCAACGACAAAGAAGAAATACCTTTTGAAAATCTTGATAAATCCGCAAAAATAGCTATCTATGTGGCTTTGCGTCTGACTTATCCGTCCGAATGCAAAGCGAAGACGGAGTTTATCGTTTTGGACGAGGGAATGTCGCACGACAAACTCAAAGAATATTTTTCAAATCAAATAGAATTTGTATGCGTAACCGATTGCAGATATACAAAACCTAAGGAGGCAGTATAAATAATGATACTTGACGAAATAAAAAAGGCGAACATTCAAGCGTTGCGCGACCACAACGAAAACGCCAGAAATATTTTGGGCGTTGTCTTAAACAAAATTAAACTTTGCGAAATAAGCAAACGCGAATTAAAACAAGAAATAACCGAAGCGGATGTGGTGGCGGTTTTGCAAAAAACGGCGAGAGAGCTTGTGGAAGAAAAAGAGGGTTACGAAAAGATAGGTAACGAGCAGCGCGCAAAACTTATTGCCGAGCAAGCCGTAATAGTGGACGGATTTATGCCAAAACTAATGAGCGAAAAAGAAATAAAAGACATTATCTTGTCGCTGCCAGACAA
>DAOTGG010000024.1:0-16404 GCA_035446985.1 Eubacteriales bacterium | reverse complement strand
AGATCTGCCGCAAGAAAGAAACTCGTCGAACTGACCGAAAAATACGGAATGTCTGTCGAGCCGAACAAAATCGTGGGCGATTTATCCATAGTTCAAAAGCAGAAAGTCGAGATACTTAAAACATTATTCAGAAATTGTAAAATCTTGATTCTCGACGAACCAACAGCCGTACTTACGCCGCAGGAAACGCAAGAATTTTTCAAACAGCTTATACTGCTTAGAAAAAACGGATACACGATAATAATGATTACGCATAAACTTGACGAAATCAAACAAATCTGCGACAGAATTACGATAATGCGTAACGGAAGATTTATCGCTGTGAAAAACGTTTGCGATATAAGCGAAGAGGAAATTTCCCGCCTTATGGTTGGCAGAGATATTATTCGCGAAGTCGAAAAAACCATTGCGAAACCAAAAGAAACGGTTTTGTTTGTCAAAAATGTGTCTAAAGCGTATACGAAAGAAAAATATGCTTTACGCGACGTTTCGCTCGAGTGCAAAAGCGGCGAAATACTGTGTCTTTGCGGCGTGGAAGGAAACGGACAAAGGGAATTAATCAATATAATTACAGGCTTTGACAAAAATTACGAAGGCGAAGTCGTATTAAACGGCGAAAATATTAAAAAGAAAAAGATAAGTAAAATCCGCAAACTAGGACTTTGTCATATACCCGAAGACAGGATGAAACTTGGCGTTGACGTAAAAACTTCGATTGCCGAGAACGTGATTTCTTCTAATGTAAGCAAGGTTTGCGACGGCGTTTTTTTGAACAAAAAAAAGATTAATCTTTTTGCGGAAAAATGCAGAAAAGATTACGGCATAAAATGCGACGGAGTAAAGCAGAACGTCGGTATGCTTTCGGGCGGTAATATTCAAAAAGTTGTGATAGCGCGCGAAACGTCCGATAGACCGCTGCTTTTAGTTGCGGATCAACCTACGCGCGGAGTAGACGTCGGCGCAATCGAGTTTATTCACAATAAACTGGTTCAGATTCGCGACAGCGGAACAGCAGTGCTTTTAGTCTCGTCCGATTTATCGGAACTGTTCGGACTGGCGGATCGAGTGCTTGTTTTTCGTCAAGGCAAAATAGTTGCGGAGTTTAGCGACGTTAAGGCTTTGACGTACGAAGAACTGGGACTGTATATGCTTGGATTGAGAACGATGGAAAGGATGGCGGAATGACTTCTATGCTTAATAAACTCAAAACGTTTTTTTCCGAACTTTGGAGAAAAATATCCGACGCTTTTATTCGTCCCACGAGAAAACAAAAAGACGTCTATTTTTCAATACTGCGAACTGTTGTCGCGGTGGCGATTTCTCTGGGAATAACTTGCATTATTCTTCTTTTTTGCTCAAAAGAACCATTAAAAGCGATTTCCACGCTGTTTTTCGGACCGCTCAAAAGCAGATTTTGGCGGGGCGAGATTTTGCGCGGAGCCGTACCGCTTATTTTTTCGGGTGTGGCGGCAAGCCTTATGATAAAGTGCGGTCAGTTTAATATGATAGGCGAAGGCGCGTTTTATGTAGGCGGACTTACAGGCGCGGTCGTCGCTATATATTTGCCCGCGAGCGGATTTATTTCCGTGATTTTATCCTGCCTTGCGGCGATAATTGTCGCGAGCGTTTTTGGAATTGTGCCTGCCGTATTAAAAGCCAAACTTAACGTCAACGAGTTTGTCGTTTCGCTGATGCTGAATTTCGTAATGCTTTGGATAGGCATGTATTTTTTAAATAATTTTCTTCGCGACGAAGCCAGCGGCGATATCGCTACACAAATCATACCGGAATCGAACCGTTTTGGAATACTTCTTAGCGGAACTTATTTATCTACGGGAATACTTGTTGCGATAGCGGCGGCTATTTTATGCGCGGTGTTTTTATACAAAACGAAATGGGGCTACGCCATAAGAATGACTGGCGACAACAAGGATTTTGCTAATTTCTCAGGACTGAACGCTTGCGGCGCGGTAATTTATTCTCAGATTATCGGCGCGGGATTAGGCGGTCTTGGCGGCGCGGTTGAAGTGCTGGGAAGCATGGACGCGCGTTTCAACTGGAAAACGTTACCCGGATATGGTTTCGACGGTTTTGTCGTCGCTATTTTAGCGGGTAACAATCCTATTTTGGTGCCGTTCGCCGCGCTGTTTTTGTCATATCTAAGACAGGGAGCCAGCCTTATGGCTTTGCAGACGGACGTGGCGATGGAACTCATACAAGTTATTCAGGCGATTATTATCATAATAGTCGCGGGTCAATCCTTTATGGCAAAATTCAAAAATAAAATTTTTAAAACGAAAGCGGACAAGGAGGCGGTTAAACAATGAAAATATTGCAGATGATCGCTTCCGAAGAATTTATTTTTACTTCGCTTTCGCTTACGATACCGATACTTTTCGCGGCTATGGCGGCATTGGTTTCCGAAAAAGCTGGTATTTCAAATATTAACATCGAAGGCAGTATGTCAGTATCGGCTCTTGTCGGCGCATTGATAAGTTTTTACTGCAAAAGCTGGGTATTAGGATGCGTTGCGGGAATCGCAACGGGCGTTATTATGGGTATGATACTGTCTTATTGCTCTCATAAACTCAAAACGGACAGCATACTCGCGGGAATCGCTCTCAATATTTTTGCAACGGGTTTCGTGGTGTTTTTAATGTACGCGGTTGTCGGCAGCAAAGGCGATACAACCGACGCTCCAAGCACTCAAGTGCCTTATTTGAACGTGCCGTATCTTGAAGATATACCTTTTATAGGAATATTGTTCAGACAAAATCTGCTTTTTTATGTTGTGATTATGTCGGTAGCGATAGTGGCGTTTATGTTGAAAAGAACAAAATTGGGACTAAGGATAAAGTCCGTGGGATACAATTCGATAGCGGCACGCTCGGTCGGCGTAAATAACGAACTTACGCAATTTTACGCGCTTATCATAGCGGGTATTTTTGCTGGTCTCGGCGGCGTATTCCTATCGATGTCCTATCTATCTACATTCAACAGCGGAATGGTCGCGGGACGCGGTTTTATAGGCCTTGCGGCGGAAGCTATGGGCGCGGGAAATCCGTGGTTGGTGATGTTGTTTTCGTATTTATTCGGCGCTGTGTCCGCCTTTTCGATAGAAGCGCAGACAAGGCTTAACGTGCCGTATGAATTATTAAATACCTTGCCTTATTTAATGACTATAATCGCGCTGATACTGTATTCGATGAAAAACAATACAAAAGTTAAAATCGTAAAGGAAGTAAAAAAAGATGAAAGCATGGGAAAGTGAATATAAATTGATGAGCGAAGCGATACCCGTCGTTTTGAAAGACGAGGAACAAGGTTGGTCCGCTATGGGTGACGTTGAGAAAGCCGACGACGCTATGCTGAGAATGAAATGGCAAAGCAACGTGCCGGGTAGCAACGCTCCTGAAAGAGTGATTATTGCCGCGGTGGCTGATATGGAAAATATGGGCTACGACGTTTCAGAAGCCGAAAAACTTATCGACGAAGGACTTAATTTTTTGAAAAAAAACGATATGGTTTCGCTCAACCGCATAACTTGCAGGATTTGGCGCATATTCGACAGCGCGAAACAAATCAAGGGTCATCCGTCGCTCAAATTCAGAGTTTACGACACTTTCAATAAATATCTAATGGATGTGAATAAAAAACAAGTTTTACCCGAATACGATAAAAATTCGGACGACTACCTTCAACGCACTTATTACGGGTGGCTGGCTCAAATCGTAGGCGGAGCGATAGGCACAGCTGTTGAAGGCTATGTCACGAAAAATATAAGAAAAGCGTTTGGAGAGATATACGATTACGTTCGTAAACCTAATACGTTTAACGACGATATAACTTATGAAATCGCATTTTTAAAAGCGCTTTCAAGAAAAGGGGAAAATCTATCGTCTGCGGATATTGCAGAAGAATGGGCGGCGCTTATTCCTTCGGGCTGGTCAGCGGAAGAATGGGCGCTCAGAAATATAAAAATGGGTATTTATCCGCCCGAAAGCGGTATTTTGCACAATCCATATCGCGAATGGATAGGCGCGCAAATGCGCGGAGCGGTCTGCGGAATGGTCGCGCCGGGAAAACCTTTGGAAGCCGCACGTTACGCTTATATGGACGGTGTCGTATCGCATTATAACAACGGAGTTTTAGGTGAAATTTTCAACGCGGTAATGGCAAGTTTAGCGTACGTAATAGGGGACGTTAAACAAATACTTTTCGACTCGATATATAAATATCTTCCGAAAAAAAGCGAATATTTTTCCGTGGTCGATTATGCGTACTGCTGTTGTCAAAATAACACAGACTGGGAGTCCGCGTGGGAATCAGCGATAGAAAAGTATAAAAAATACAACTGGATTCACGCATATCCGAATGCGGCGGCGGAAGTCGTTGCGCTGTATTTCGGCAGGGGCGATTTCGATGAGACTATGCATATTGTTTCCATGATAGGATACGACGTGGACTGCAACGCGGCGCAGATTGCCGCTGTTTTAGGAATAATAGAAAAAGAAAAAACCGTAAGTGAAAAATGGACGAAGCCTATAGGCGACACTCTTAATACTTACGTTAGAGATAACAAGGTGTTAAGTATAAAAGGTCTTGCGGCAGAGACAGTAGAAATTGCTAGAAAGTTAAGGTAAAAATAAATGAGCAGAATTTTTGTTTTGGGCAGTATGAATACGGATTTCAGTATCTGCTGCGATAAAATGCCGATGCGTGGCGAAACCGTCGTCGGCAGAGATTTTTTCATAAGTTCAGGCGGAAAGGGCGCCAATCAGGCAGTTGCCGCTACTAAACTCGGCGGCTCGGCCGTTATGCTGGGCGCGGTGGGAAACGATATCTTTGCTGAAAAGATTATCAAATCCATTTCCGATTACGGCGTTGATGCGCGTTACATACAGAAAAAAAATGTTTCAACCGGTGTCGCCATTATAACTATCGAAAATAATGATAACCGTATAGTCATAGACGGCGGAGCAAATAATTTAGTCGCGGAAAATGATTTTAGACAGATTCTCATAGATAACGCTGAAAAAGGCGATATATTAGTTACGCAGTTGGAAATTCCTATTGAAACCGTCAGCGCAACTTTAGAGATTGCGAAAAGTATCGGCATGATTACTATCCTTAATCCTGCGCCTGCTAAAAAACTGAGCGAGAATATTTATAAGTATTGCGATTATCTTATTCCTAACGAAAGCGAAGCCGCTATTTTGTCCGGTATTTCTGTCATAGATACTAATTATCAAAAAATTCGCAATTATTTTATTAAACTGGGAGTAAAAAATGTTATAATAACTCTTGGTAAAGACGGTTGCGTTTTTTGTAATAAAGAAGAAATAAGACATCTTGCTGCAATTCCCGTAAAGGTCGCGGATACAATCGCCGCCGGCGACACTTTTATAGGCGCTTATGCTACCGCTCTAACGGAGGGCAAAAACGATGCGGCGGCTCTTAATTTCTCATTACGGGCGTCCGCTTTGACGGTAACTAAACACGGCGCGCAGCAGTCAATACCCACGAAAAGCGAACTGGATAATTTTAAAGGATAATAAAACAAATAGTATGAGAACAACCCTAAAATTTTTGGCTGAAGAGGCGAATTTATCAACCACGGCGGTGTCTTTGATTTTAAACGGAAAAAACGTCCGCGTATCTAAAGAGAAAAAACAAAAAGTGCTTGAGTTGGCGGAAAAATACAATTATACGCCAAATTCTCTTGCCGTGGGACTGGTAACGAAAAAAACCAATACGGTAGGACTTATTGTTCCCGATATAGCCAACGCGTTTTTTGCCGAGATAGCTAAAAATCTCGAAAGAAGCCTAAGTTATAATGGATACAGTCTGATTCTATGCAATACAAATGACAATCTTTCCGAGGAAATCAAATACGCGCAATTGCTTTTGGCGAAAGATGTGGACGCGCTTATAGTCTGTCCGACTGTTCAATCGGTTGAAAACAGTAAGTATATCAATTCTTTTATTGAATCGGGCAAAAAAGTTGTGGCTTTCGACCGTTATTCCGATGATATGCCTTGTTCCACTGTTGCGGGTGATAATTTCTTGGGCAGCCGCCAAGCTGTCGAATATTTGATAAAAAAAGGTCATAGACGAATCGGCTGTATAGGGGGTCCCTCCGATAGTTATTCCGCAAAACTCAGAATAAAAGGCTATATGGATGCGCTTAATGACAACGGCATTAAGATAGATGAAAAAATTATAAGACAAGGCGATTACAAATTTGACAGCGGCTATGAGCAAGGTTTGGAATTGCTAAAAACCGACGTAACGGCTGCGTTCGTTTGCAACGATCTTATGGCTTATGGTTTTTATCGCGCAGTTATGGAAAAAAATAAAATTATTCCTGACGATATTTCCATAATAGGCTACGACGATTTATTTTTCTCTTCTATGCTGGACGTGCCGCTTACCACTGTAAGGCAGAATACAGAGTCCTTTTCGGATGAAATCTGCCGCCTTATGAATAAAAACGACGATATCGAACACGTCTTAATTAAAACACGAATAATCGAACGAGAAAGCGTAAAAGATTTAAATCTTTGATTTTTCAATTAAAATAACCCAACATTTCAAAAAAATAAGCCGAAAAGATAGACGACTAGACAACCCTTTTTCAAGTTTACCGTAGGGTTGTTTGAGTAAAAATTTAATAAACAAAAAATCCGTAATCGTTAGAGATTACGGACTTTTTTATGGCTCCCCGTGTCTGGTTTGAACAGACGACCCTCCGGTTAACAGCCGGATGCTCTACCGCTGAGCTAACGAGGAATATCGTTTTTGCGAAGTCTATGATACAACGCTTTGGGCTTAATGTCAACTATTTTTTGACTGTTTCAACCGTTTTTAAGCTTATTTTTTCGCTTTGCAAAATTTAAGTTGAAATTTGGTCATAACGTATTAACTAAACACAAAAGATAAGCTTGATTAGCAAAAATCACACTATAAATCACACTACAATTATTTGTTTCAAGATTTTTATTAGCCGTAAATTAAATGTGAATTAGTGTCGCTCTTTTTATCTTTATCTATTTAAATTTTCTTTAAAGTAAAACTCAAAAAGTTCTTTTCCGCAAGGAATTTGCCTTCTTTCTATTTCCTTTTTTACCGCATCCCGCTCATAAGGAACGGCTATGCGTTCGTAGGAAAAACTTTCCTGCGTTACGTTCAATATTATTCCGCGCGCTTCGCTCTTTTCGTGACAGCCGACGCTGCCCACGTCGCAATAAACGCGCTCGCCAGTTAGGTCGATACTTTCGTGCTTGTGTCCGAAAAACACTGCGTCGGCGTCTATGCCGTAAAACATTTCGTCAAAAAACTCAATGGTGGGATAGGGGTTTATCTGCTCGAACGTGTGTTTTTTATAAATGTTATTTTTCGCCAGTCCGTAATGTAAAAAAGCGAACTTGTGACCGAAAATATTTCTTTTCACAATCAAAGGTAAATAACGCATACGCTCGCGGTAGGTCTCGCCAAGCGTATCAAAAACGTACCGCTTATGCTCCGACGGTACATGCGACATCATCGGCGGAACAACGTCGTCGTTGATATAATTTATATCGTGATTGCCGTTAATAAGAGTAATCTCGTGCGAAAACATAAAGTCAAGGCATTCCGCGCTCATAGGTCCTATGGAAATAATATCGCCCGTATGAATAATCTCGTCGCAGTTTTGTTTTGTAAATTCGTCGTATATCGCTTTTAGAGCGAAAAAGTTGCCGTGAGTGTCGGAAAAAATGCCTATCTTCGTCATTAGATACTCCTAAATGTTAGTTAAAATCAAGTAATAAGCCGCGGTAATAGCAACGGGATTTAAAATCGCCCCAAGTATGCCAAAAAACTTTTTATCTAGCTGAATTTGCCTTACCGCCCCGATAAGACCTTCGGCAAAACAATAAAAAGGAAAAACGAAAGCGACGATATAAAGCGGTATAAACAGCCATGAGATATAAGGGCTTACGTTAGCGTTCATAAGCGCGTTTGCGCCGATAAAACTAAGATAGCTCACCGCAAATGCCGCTATCGCCCATAGACAAGAAGCGATACCGTAACCGATAACGATTTTTCTTTGCTCGGGGTTGTTTTTGACATCGAGAAACGCCTTTCTGTCTTTGATAAACCTGTCAAGATTACGCGGTAATTCTTTATCACCAAAACTTTCTTTATCCATATCTAAATAATGCCATAATTACCTTGCCGTGTCAATACCGCGACCGCGTCCTTGACAAAAAAATCTCTCGGTTATATTATACCGTCAAAGGAGTTTCTTATGAAAATTTACGATATATCGCAGGAACTAACGACATGTGAAGTTTTTACGGGTGATATTGCTCCGCAAGTTACTATGGTAAAAAATATCGCCGACGACGAATATAATTTGTCAAACCTCACTATGTGCGTTCATAACGGCACGCATATAGACGCGCCAAAGCATTTTCTGGCGGACGGAAAAGCGGTTGACGAGCTGCCTTTGGCGTATTTTATCGGTAAAGCGCAGGTCGTGGAAGCAAACGGCAAAATAGACGAAACCGCCGTTAATGCTATGAATCTTGAAGCGAAACGGGTGCTTTTTAAAGGCAACGGGGTATTGACTGAAAGCGGGGCTGTTGCGTTAGCGGAAAAGGGCGTAATACTCGTAGGTACGGAGAGTCAAAGCGTAGGGGATAGCCTAAAACCGATGGAGGTTCATAAGATACTACTCAAAGAAAAAATAATCCCATTGGAAGGAATAAGACTGGGTTCGGTCAAATGCGGCGAGTATTATCTACTAGCCCAACCGCTTAATATAGCGGGTTGCGACGGCTCGCCAGTAAGAGCCGTTTTGATAGATAAGTTTGATGAATAAAAGACGATTTAAAAAAAAACAGTTGATAAAAAATCTCAAAAATTAGCCGACTAAATTTGATAGAGTCATATCAAAATTTAAAATATTTTTATAAAACTTTTTGCGTTTAATATTTAACGCAAAATTTTTTTTACGCTGCTTAATACGGCGTTTATAAACTTTACACAAAAATGCCTTTGTGTTATCATTATTTTATGGAAACCAAAATCGAAAAAATTAACGCCGAATCTTTGAATTTGGCAAAAAAATTGATTTTGGAAGGCGAAATCGTCGCTTTCCCCACCGAGACCGTTTACGGTCTTGGGGCGAATATTTTTGACGAAAAAGCCGTAAAAAAGATTTTTGAAGCAAAGGGCAGACCTAGCGACAATCCGCTTATAGCACACGTTGCCGACGCTAAAACTATAGAACTTTTGGCTTGCGATATATCGGATAAAGCTAAAAAAATTATCAATGAGCTTATGCCCGGTAGTCTTACGATAGTGTTGAAAAAGAAAACTTCCGTACCCGATTTAGTTACCGCAAATCTTGATACCGTCGCTATTCGTATGCCGTTGTCAACGGAAGCCAGAGCGTTTATTTCCGCTTGCGGAGTCCCGATTGCGGCTCCCAGCGCGAATTTGAGTTCGCGCCCGAGTCCCACGACCTATCAGGCGGTTTTTGAAGACCTTAACGGCAAAATACCGCTGATACTTGCTGGACGCGACTGCGAGGTCGGTATAGAATCAACCGTGCTTGATATGACGGCGGAGCCTACGATATTACGCCCCGGAATAGTCACAGCCGAGCAGATTGAAAAAGTTTTGGGTGAAAAGGTACTGACGTTTAGCGACAAAAACCGCAAAGTCAATTCGCCGGGTATGAGATACCGTCATTATGCTCCTTCAATACCAGCCGCTCTCGATACTGCTTGCGACGTGAAAAAAGTTACACAACTTTACGACAAACTAATGTCAAACGGACAAAAAGCGGTTATACTTTGTCTTGAACAATATCTAGAATTTTTTGAGAATAAGCAAGTATATTCCTTAGGCAAGACGGAAAAGGAAGCGGCAAACAAACTTTTTTCGGCATTACGCGAATGTGAAAAAAAATACGATTACATTATAGAAATGTTTTGCCCGAAAACGGAAGAAGGTTTTTCCGTGTTAAACAGAATGATAAAATCTGTCGGCGAGAATTTTATTTAAAATTTATTTAAGAGTAAGCCGTCATAATTGATATAAAACTAACGCACAAAACAAAATAATAAAGTAATAACGGACTAATATAAAAAAGGAAACTTTCGGAGGGAATAACGATGATAGCTTTGGGTTGCGATCACGCGGGATTAGAAGCCAAACAAAAACTTATCGCCTATTTGGAGCAAAGAGGCTACAAATGCAAAGATTTTGGCACTTATACGTCGGATTCTTGCGACTACCCCGATTATGCGTACGCGGTAGCAAAAGCCGTACAGAGCGGACAATGCGATAGGGGTATTTTGATTTGCGGCACGGGCGTAGGTATGTCGATAGCGGCAAACAAAGTCAAGGGTATTCGTTGCGCCGTTTGTTCCGACAGTTTTACGGCGGAGATGACGCGCCGCCACAACAACGCCAATATTTTGGCTATGGGCGCGAGAGTGATTTCCGTGGACAAAATGATAGAGCTTGCCGAAATTTTTTTGAACACGGTATTTGAAGAAGGCAGACATCTTAGACGTTTGGAAAAAATAGCTGAGATAGAAAGAAAAGAGGGCTAAAAAGGAAAAAATGGTTAAAGACGTTGTAAAATCTATTGTCGAAGCGGAAAGTAAAGCGGAAGATATTATCGGGTTTGCCCGTGAAAAAGCGAGTGAAATTATTTCCGCTGCAACAGCCGACGCTGAGAAAATAAACGAACAAAGCGCAAAAGATATCAGACAATTTATGTCTAATGAAACGAAAACAGCGGCGGAAAACGCTGAAAAAAAAGCCGCCGAGTTTTTGGCTGAAAACAAGACGGCTGACGCTTTGTTTATAGAAAAATCAACAAAAAATATGGATAAAGCAGTAAAAGTTATTTTGGAGAGTTTGTTAGACTAATGCCAATTTTACGGATGAAAAAATTTACGCTTATAGGACTGATTAGTGAAAAGAAAAAACTTTTCACCGCTTTGTCCCGCACAAAAAAGGTTCATCTTATCAATATGGACGAAATCGAAGACACTACAAAAAAATTCGACGTAGAAAAAACCGATATTTTGATTAAGAAGATGAGCCAGATTGACGGCGTTATTCGTTTTTTAAAGGACGCGATGGATGTCAAACAAGCATACGTCCGCAGTCAAGGCGACAAGAAAGCGAAATTCGCCATAAAAACGGGCGGCAGAAAAGCGGAAGTGTCTTACGCTAAATTTGATGAAATAAGCGAAAAAGAAATAGATATATTCGATAACGCCGTATATATAGCGGAAAAATATCAGCACAGAATTACCGAAATAGACGGCGAAATTTCAAAATTCCGTCAGGAATCGGAAAGTCTGGAAATTTACAAAAATCTTGATATCGCGTTTTTTGACGTAAAAAATACGGCGCACACCGCGTCTTTACTAGGTATCGTCCAAAACTTTAAGAGAAAAGATTTTGAAAAACTTGTCGTTGATTATCCCGAAACGCAGTTTGCTTATATAGGCGAAAAAGGTACGGATGTCGCGATAATGGCGATAACCTTAAAAGAAACCGAAGAAGAAATACGCGAAGCTTTGCAAAAATGGAATTTTTCTCAATGCGGTTAT
The DNA here is from genome assembly GCA_035446985.1 of Eubacteriales bacterium. Taxonomy (GTDB): domain Bacteria; phylum Bacillota; class Clostridia; order Christensenellales; family CAG-314; genus JAQUSX01. The sequence goes on along the minus strand of DAOTGG010000024.1, from coordinate 4,780 downwards.
GATTTTAACGTGACGGCAATGGAGATGATAAGACACCACCGCGGCAAAATCGAAAGACTTAACAAAGAAAAAGAAGATATTTTATTCAATAAATGTCAGGAGCTTACAGAGTATTTACCCGATTTAAAATTGCTCTATGATTATTATTCCGTAGCGTTGCAATTAAACGAATCAAATCTCAACGTTTGCGAAACCTCAAAGGCGTTTTTAATGCAAGGCTGGGTTGCGGAAGAGGACGTTGAAACCATTAAAAAGACGGTGGAAAACAATACGTCGGTTTGTTCGCAGGAATATGTCGACCCGACCGACGACGAGAAACCGCCGACCGTTATAAAAACAAACAAGATTTTCCAACCTTTCAATTCCATCATAGAGATGTATTCTTTGCCCGATTACCGCGAAGCAAGCCCCAACGTGTTTGTGGCGGTTTTCTATTGGCTGTTTATGGGCATTATGATGGGCGACGTCGGTTACGGTGTCGTGATGATGCTCGTAGCGGCTTTATTTGTAAAATTTATAAAACCCGAAGGCGGAATGAAAAATCTGGTGCTTATTATAGGCTATTCGGGCGTTTCCACAGTAATATGGGGTATATTATTCGGCGGCTGGTTCGCGATTTCTTTCCCCGAGGGCAGCATTTTTTCACCCGTACTTTTAAGTCCGCTCACGAATCCTCTCGGCATGATAGAGCTTTGCCTTATTTTAGGCACTTTGCATATAATAAGCGGTATGATTATGCGTGCCATAAACCTTATACGTCAAAAACATTATCTCGACGCTGTTTTAGACTCTTTTGTATGGATATTCTTTGATATAGGCTTGCTGTTGGCTATCATTGGCGGATTTGCCGCTTTAACGGGCTCCGCGCAAGACTTATCCATGCTCACCGATATAGGTCTTATAATTATGCTTGCCGCTTTGGCGGTAGTGCTTTTGACCGCGGGCAGAAAGAATAAAGGATTTGGCAAAGTCACGGGCGGTCTTGGCGGAGTATGGGGAGTTATCGGTCTGGTTTCCGATATTCTCAGTTACCTGAGAATTTTTGGTCTTGGACTAACGACGGGCGTTATCGGAATGGTATTCAATACGCTGGCGGGATTACTGCTCGGCAGTCCGTATTTCTTTATACTGGGCGTAGTCGTGCTGCTGTTTGGACACGGACTTAATTTGGCAATAAACTTACTGGGAGCGTACGTGCACGACGCGCGTTTACAGCATATCGAATTTTTCGGCAAATTTTACACGGGCGACGGACTAAGATTCAGTCCGCTTGCTGGTAACACAAAATATACAAAACTATTAAACGATTAAATAATACTATCTGAATTTTTTGGAGGAAATTTTTATGTTGACAAGTCTTTTGGCTTTTTTCGAAGACGCCGGAACAATCGTCACAACAGCGGCTGAACCTATGCAATGGGGAGCTATTTTCGCTTTTGTGGCTGCGGCTTTGGCATTTATACCCGCAGGTATCGGCAGCACTATCGGCGTAACGCTCGGCGGACAAGCCGTTGCCGGAGTAGCGGCGGAAAAACCCGACGTTTATCCTAAATTGCAGGTTATTCAACTTTTGCCCGCTACGCAAGGTATCTACGGATTTATTATAGCTTTCGTAATTTGTCTGCGTATCGGCGTACTTGGCGGAACAATTGCAGCATTGACTATCGAACAAGGTTTGCAATATATCGCAGGAGCTTTGCCCATCGCTATCGTAGGATATTTCAGCGCGGTTTTCCAAGGTAAAGTAGGAGCCTCCGCTATTGCTATGGTAGGCAAAAACCCCGATATGAGCGGTAAAGGTATCGCTATGGTTGCCGTTGTTGAAACGTACGCTATCTTCGGTTTGCTCGTATCATTCTTGATGGTATGGCTTGGAGTAGCTATCTAATATGAGCGGTAAAGAAACGATAATAGAAAGAATATTATCCGACGCCGAAACAAAAGCGGAAGAAATAATAGCCGACGCTAATTCGCGCGCGGAAAGTATTTATGCGCAGGCTAATGAGAATGTTTCCAGTAAGCACAGTAAGGCGAAACAAAAAGCCGCGTCGGACGCTACCGAAAACTTGCGCCGTCGTATGTCGGTCGCGGGTTTGGATGCAAAAAAAAGCAGACTGTACGCGAAGCAAAAGCTTCTCGAACAGGCATTTGTAGACGCGGGGAAAGCTGTCGTCGCAATGGACGATAAAACTTACTGCGAGCTTATCGGAAAGCTTATTACGCGTTACGCTGCCGACGGCGAAAACGTAATAATTTGCGAAAACGACTCAAAACGCATTACTCAGACTTTTTTAAATAAATTCGATAAAAACTTAAAATTAGCGAAAAATTTCGGCGATTTTGAGGGCGGAATAATACTGGCAAAAGGCGAATATGAAAAGAATCTGACTTTGGACGTTTTACTTGACGAGAGCAGAGAACGCGTTGAAAACAAAGTTGCGACCGTATTGTTTAAGGAAAATTTATGACAGACAACATAACCTTGTACGCAAGCGGCAGAGTGGCTGTACTTACCACGAAGCTTATCGGGCGTGAAAAACTGAATAGAATAGCCGAATCAAATTCGCTTGATGCCGCTGTAAAAATATTGTATGAAAACAATTATGCGGGCGGTATGACAGTAAACTCTGGCAGCGACTTTGAGCAGCTTTTGGACAAGGAATTGGAAATAACGGTTGATTTTTTCAAGTCAATGTCGCCGAATAAATTTTTGACCGATTGTTTTATTCTCGGTTACGACTATACTAACGCGAAATTGTTACAAAAAGCACGCCGTATGGGAATAGACGCCAAAAATTCCGCCACTAAGTTTGGTAACATCGACGTTAATTTTCTTGCCGACGCTATCGACAGCATAGACTACGACGACTTGCCGAAACCTATGAGCGACGCGTTACGAATAATAGACGAAGCTTATGAAAGCGGCAAAGGTTCGGCTCAGTTTATCGATACCGTTTTGGACAAGGCTAAATACGCCAATATACTCGATAATCTTAAATTTGCCAAAAGCATATACGCTAACGAGTATTTTACAGCGGATATCGATATGATGAATATTTTGACAGCGTTCAGATGCTTGTATATTCATTACAAAGATAATCAATACGCGGAAATGTTTATCGACGGCGGTTCGCTGATACTGGACGAAATCGTCAAAGCGTACGGTAAAGGATTGGACGGATTACTTAATTACACTCACGATACGCCTTACCGCAAACTCGGCGATATTTGCGCAGAAAGCATAAGACAAGATAAACCGATAGTAAACGCGGAAATATATTTTAGCAACATAAAAAAGAAAATTTTAACACCGTATAAAAACGATATGGAGACCGTTTATCCGCTCGTAAATTATTTTATGAGCAAAAAAACGGAAATAGAAAATTTGCGCTGGATACTTGTCGGCGTAAAAAACAATGTAAAAGAAGAAGTTATTAAAAGCAGAATTAAGGAGCTTTATGTATAACAAAATAGGCGTTATCGGAAATAAAGACAGCGTAGCGGCTTTTAGGGCTATCGGTGTGGAAGTGTTTGACGCGACCACTCCCGAGCAGGCGCGTTTGCTTATCAGAAATTTGTCCGCGGATGGATTTGCCGTGATATTTATTGCCGAAACGTTAGCGGAAAAAATACCCGAAGTAATAGAAAAATGTAAAAAAACGCCTTATCCTGTGCTTGTGCCCATTCCCGTAGAAGGCGGAGGCACGGGCTACGGAATGAAAGGAATAAAAAAAGACGTGGAAAAAGCTATAGGTATGGATATATTGTTTAATAAAGAGGAAGAAGAATGCAAGGAAGAATAATAAAAGTCAGCGGACCGCTTATTGTCGCGGAAAATATGGCGGACGTCGAAATGTACGACGTCGTACTGGTAGGCGAACAAAAGCTTATCGGCGAAGTTATCGAGCTTAGAAACGACAAAGCGTCGGTGCAGGTTTATGAAGAAACAAGCGGCTTGGGAGTGGGCGATATCGTCGTATCCACAGGTCATCCGCTGTCCGTAGAACTGGGACCGGGACTTATCGAAAGCATTTTTGACGGAATACAACGTCCGCTTAATACCATACAAAAAATGTCGGGCGACCGCATAGCGAGAGGTATTCAGGCATCACCGCTCGATAGAGAAAAATTGTGGGAATTTGTTCCCGCCGCTAAAAAAGGAGACGAAGTCGTTTGCGGCGACGTTCTCGGCACGGTGCAGGAAACCAAGACGGTTTTGCACAAAATTTTGGTGCCGTTCGGCGTTAAAGGCGTAATCGATTTTATTATAGAAAAAGGCGAATACAACATAGACAAGGTTGTAGCAAAGGTAAAAACCGCAAACGGCGTTACCGAGCTTACAATGACACAACGCTGGCCAGTCAGACGCGGCAGACCTTATAAAGAAAAATATGCTCCCAGCGAGCCTATGATAAGCGGACAAAGAGTTATCGACACTCTTTTCCCGATAGCGAAAGGCGGCACGGCTGCCGTTCCCGGACCGTTCGGAAGCGGCAAAACGGTAGTGCAGCACCAGTTAGCGAAATGGGCTGACGCCGACATTATTATTTTCGTAGGCTGCGGCGAACGCGGCAACGAAATGACGGACGTTCTTAACGAATTTCCCGAACTCGTAGATCCTCGTACGGGTGATCCGCTTATGAAGCGTACCGTGCTTATCGCCAATACTTCCGATATGCCTGTTGCGGCTCGTGAAGCGTCGATATATACGGGTATAACTATTGCTGAGTATTTCAGAGATATGGGTTACAGTATCGCCATTATGGCGGACAGTACCTCG
>DAOTGG010000023.1:0-16579 GCA_035446985.1 Eubacteriales bacterium | reverse complement strand
CTGGTCTAGACAGATGACCGTTAAATACAGAACTCGGCTTACAGATTGATCTCTACAAAGCGTTATGGCGGAAGTGTTGTAAACTCAACACCTCCGCCTTTTCTTATTTTAAAACATTTATCATTATTTGTGTTGTGTTAATTTATCTTAGTTGCGCAGAACCAAATTTTACTTTTTTTTATTAATAATTAGCCTAAAAATAAAAATTTCATATTGACACGGCATTGTATTTTATGTATAATTTTTAACATACAATATATAATCAGGTGGAAAAATGAGAAAATTTACTGCGATTTGCTTGGTAATAATTTTACTTTTTACAACATTTATTTTTCAAGGCTGCGAGCTTATCAATACATACCTTAACAATAATAAAGAAGTTGAGAAGTTTTCTGTAGTTTTTGATACGGTCGGCGGCGTAAACGTTGCCACACAGCAAGTAGAGACAGGTAAAACGGTCAAAAAACCCGTTAACCCGCTGAAAAAGGATTACTTCTTTGATGGGTGGTTTGTTGACCTTAGTTATAAAGTAGAATTTGATTTTAATACGCCTATAAATAAAGATATTACTCTTTACGCAAAATGGACGCCGTTATCGGAAAAAATATGGACAGTTAAGTTTTTACTTGACGATGGAACTGTTTTGTCTGAAAGCAACGTTAATCACGGCTCATACGTAAACAGACCAAGCGATCCCGAAAAATACGGCTATAAATTTGCGGGTTGGTATACAGATTCGAGTTGTCAGAAAACATTCGCTTTTAATAGTCCGGTTAGTAATGATTGCGTATTGTACGCAAAATTCTTAAAAAAATTGACAATATCTTTTTATATTGACAGCACATTATATTTACAAATGGAGGCTCTTGAAGGCGATACTTTTGTATTTCCCCAAAATAATCCTTATAAAGACGGATATTTTTTTGAAGCCTGGTATACCGACCAAGAGCTTACTAAAAAATTTAATTTTGCTGCCAGATTAACAGACAGTATAAAACTTTACGCAAAGTTTGAGCCAAATCCTGCTGTTATATATACTATTACATATATAAGTGACGGATTTATATTAGCAGTTGCAAGATTCTATAACGGAAGCGTTATTAATCCAATGCCAATTAGTAGAGAAGGTTTTACCTTTCTTGGGTGGTATCCAAGTACAAACAGTACTCAAGCGTATGATTTTAGTAAACCAATTACTGAATCCATAACGCTTTATGCTAGATTTTCAAGTATTGGAGGTGGAATAAACACCGGCGGCGGAGTGCCTGCAGTTAACACCTATGCTGTTACTTTTGTTCAAAACGACGGAACACAGGTTTTTGTACAATATATACTGGACGGCTCATATATATACACAGAACCGTTGCCTAACGTTGCGGGAAAGAATTTTTTGGGTTGGTATACCGACGAAGAGCTTACTAAGCCGTGTGTTTTTCCTCTTCAAGTTATGTCAAATATGACTATTTACGGAGATTTTGAAAACTCGGACGGTTTTAATTATGTTTTATTGGAAAATGGCACTTATGAAATTGAAAGTTACATAGGCGATGAAACCGATGTTGTTATTCCGTCCGAACACAACAATATTGCTGTTACTAGTATCGGCGACTACGCCTTTTGGGGCTCTGATATTGTTAGCGTAGCTATCCCAGATAGTATTACAAGTATTGGGAATAGCGCTTTTTCTGATTGTCATTCTTTAACTGACATTTCAATAGGAGATTATATATTAAATATAGATTTTGATGCGTTTAGTGATAGTAATAACATAAATTACAATATTATTGATAACGTCAAATATTTGGGCAATGCGGTTAATCCGTATCTTATTGCCATTGGAATGGTGGACAATACCGCAGATAGTCTTGTTTTACAAAATAATACGAGAATCGTTAATAATGAGGCCTTTTACGGTTGCGTAAATATAACTAGCGTTATTATTCCCGACAGCGTAATATGTTTAGGCTGGGATGCGTTCGGAGGTTGTGTAAATTTAGCTAGCGTTTCAATAGGTAGCGGCGTTTCAAGTATAGGCGGTCAAATATTTAAATATTGCGATAGTTTGACAAATCTAACGGTATCAGAAAGTAACACAGTTTACAAATCTATTGACGGAGATATTTACACAATAGACTCAAAATATTTAGTGCAATATGCTTTAGGTAAGGAATCGACGAGCTTCACAATACCTTCTACAGTTATAGCTATAGCGCAATACGCCTTTTCGACTTGTCAAACTCTAACTAACGTTGTCATATCTGATTCGGTAATCGAAATACAAATGTCAGCCTTTAATAAATGTTCAAATTTAAGCCAGATATCAATAGGAAGCGGATTAAATATTATAGGTGCATCCGCATTCTTTAACTGCGATAGCTTAGTGAATGTAGTAATTCCTGGTAACGTTACAAATATCGAAATGTCTGCGTTTAGTTCTTGTACCTTACTGGAAAGCGTAACGCTTGGTGAAGGAATAACTACAATAGGCGAGCGCGCATTTAGAAACTGTACAAAATTATTGAGCATAGAGATACCAGATTCTGTTACAAATATAGGTGATTTTGCATTTTATAATTGCACCGCTATGACAAATGCGGTTATCGGAAACGGTTTGGAAAATATCAATCAAAGCACATTTTACGATTGCAAAAGTTTACAGAGCATTACCTTTGGAAATTCAGTTGCCGTTATAGGCGCAGATGCATTTAAAAATTGTGAAAATTTAACAAGTTTAACTATTCCTGACAGCGTAATAACAATAGGCAACTATGCGTTTTATTCTTGCAAGGGATTGACTACCTTATCTTTGGGTGGCGGCGTTACCTCTATAGGCGATTATGCTTTTGCCCGTTGTAATAATTTAATAGAAATAACGATACCGCAGAATATTACTAGTTTGGGTGAGAGTGCATTTTACAATTGTTTGAACTTGACAACCGCGACTATAAATGGCGCGACGGGGAATGGCGCTTTTAGTAATTGTCCGTTATTAGCGACCGTCATTATAGGAGACGCCGTTACTTCAATTGCGGAAGGTTGTTTTGCGGATTGCATAGGTTTAACCAATGTAGCGATAGGTAATTTGGTAGAAAGTATTAACGAAAGAGCTTTTGAAAATTGTGTGAGTTTGGCAAAGGTAACCATACCCGACAAAGTGAAGAGTTTGGGCGATAATGTCTTTTCCAACTGTACAAACTTGACCGAAGCTACAATGGGTAATTCGATAACAAGTATAGGATACCAATCGTTTAATAATTGCGGAAGCTTGACAAGCATTATTATACCAGACAGTTTGATTAGTTTGGGGAATCGCGCATTTTTAAACTGCACTTCCTTAGCCGAAATAACTATAGGAAATTCTCTAAAGTATATAGGAAGTAATGCTTTCCAAAATTGTATATTAACGGATATAATTATACCCGATAACGTAATTACTATTGGGGATTATGTTTTTGCGGGGTGCACAAAACTTGAAAATGTGACAATAGGTAGTGGAATAACTGAAATAAGTGACGGGGTATTCTCACAGTGTACTAGTTTGGCGTCTATAACTATACCTGACGGCGTGACTAGGTTAGGAGAATTTGCGTTTTATGATTGCACTAAGCTTAATAACTTTATAATTAGCAAGGGAATTTTGACTATAGGATACCGTGCGTTTTCTTCTTGCACATCTTTGGAAAAGATAACTATTCCTGAAAATGTCATGAGTTTGGGAAATACTGTTTTTTCAGACTGCTCCAACTTGACGGATGTCGTAATTGAATGCAATTTGAAATCAATAAGTAACGGTATGTTTGATGGTTGTAGATCTTTAGTAAATATAAACATTCCTGAAACCGTTACAGAAATATGTAGTTACGCATTTAGGAATTGCGCATTTACTGCTTTTACAATATCTGATAACATCAACTCTATCGGTATGTCTGCATTTGAAAGTTGCTGGTCGCTATCAGATATAACAATCGGTAGCGGCTTGAAAAGTATCTCCACTAGCGCATTTAATAATTGTGATAGTCTTGTAAGCATTGTAATACCTGATAATATTATACGTATTGGAAATTCCGCTTTTTCGAATTGCTCTAATTTAACCAATATAATAATTCCCAACTCAGTACTTTACATGGATGATGCAGCCTTTCAATGGTGTACTAGTTTAACAAATGTTACGCTTTCTAATTCACTAACAAGTCTTAGTGACCATGTTTTTCTGTGTTGTACGAGTCTTGCAAGTATTTTAATACCCGATAGTATAACGAATATAGGTGAAGGAGCTTTTAGTAGTTGCTCTGCTTTAGTTGAAATAATAATCCCCGACACCGTAACAAGCTTAGGCGCATCAGCTTTTAATTATTGTGTTAATTTAACAAATATTACTCTTCCCAATACATTAACTAGTATCAGTAATAATCTGTTTAGAGGTTGCCACAGTCTTTCAAACATTACCATTCCCGACACAGTAACGGTTATAGGTGACAGAGCTTTTAGTTATTGCACTGGTTTAATTAATATTACTATATCAAATAATGTGACATCTATTGGTGAATATGGTTTTAGTGATTGTATAAATTTATCAAGTGTAACATTAGGCAGCGGAATCACAACACTTAAAAAAGGTATATTCATGAACTGTACTAGTTTGGCAGATATTGAATTTTCGAGTAGTGTGACAAATATAGAAATCTACGCTTTTGACGATTGTAAAAGTTTGGTATATATCAACATTCCCGACAGCGTATTAAATATAGAAGCTGCTGCTTTTACTGGTTGCACAAGTTTATTGGAGATAAATGTAGATATCAATAATCCTAATTTTGCATCTATAGACGGAGACTTGTATAACAAGGATTGCACCGATTTAGTGAAATATGCTAGCGGAAAAACGGCAACAAGTTACACAGTTAATGATAAAGTTATAAATATTCGAAAATGTGCTTTTTGTGACGCTGAAAATTTGACAACTGTGTTAATTTCCAATAGCGTTACAGATATTTTTGATTATGCATTTATGAATTGTATAAATTTGACAGATATAATTATTCCCGATAACGTAATAAATATTTATAATTGCGCATTTATAGATTGTATAAAATTGACAAATATAATTATTCCCGATACCGTATTGTATATGGGCGAATATGTTTTTTACGGTTGTGAAAATATCACAATTTATTGTGAAGCGGAAAGAAAACCTATTGCTTGGTTAAATTGGAACCCCGACAATAGACCTGTAGTGTGGGGTTATACAGGGGAATAATAATTTTAATTCAACTTGCTTGCAACCGAAAATTTTAATTAAATAAAAAACAATAATCGCGTTAAAATATAACGCGATTATTTTTTAATTCTTATATGTTTGAAAACAAATATCAAATAAGTCTGGTTGACAAATTGTTTTATACTTTATTAAAACTCTTTGTACGAGTTTAGTTTTGCGCGTAGTTTACTGAGGGCTTTCGTTTCTATGCGGCTTATGTAACTGCGCGATATACCCATTCGCTTTGCGGTTTCCAGTTGCGTTAGCGGATTACCCGATAGACCGTATCGCATTTCAATTATTTTTTTCTCACGCGGCGAAAGCGTTTCGTCCATTATACGGAAAAGATTTTGACGCATTATATTTGTTTCCGCTTGTTGAAAAACGCTTTCCTCGCTGGTTGACAAAATTTCAAGCAGCGTGTATTCGTTACCGTCGTTGTCGACGCCGAGCTGTTCATTAAGATAAACTGTGTTACGGTAGCGTTTGTTGCTTCTCAGCATCATCAAAATTTCGTTTTCAATACATCTTGCGAGATATGTCGCCAATGCCGTGCCCTTTTCGATATTGTAACTCTCAATACCTTTAATAAGCCCGATACCACCCACGGAAATAAGGTCGTCAATATCGTTGCCGACGGCGTATTTTTTCGCTATGTGCGCCACAAGCCGCAGGTTATGCGTAATAAGTTTTTCACGCGCCTCTTTGTCGCCCTTTGCGGCAAGCTCAAGATATTTTCGCTCCTGTTCAGGCGGAAGCGGTTTTGGGTAGCTTACTGTAGAGGAAAAATAGCCGCAAAAAAATAACAGTTTGTGTAAAAGCTCGAAAAAACCCATAAAAATCTCCGTTTTCCATTATTTTATTCGTCATAACTTGTACAAAATGAGATATATTTTTTTGACTTAAAAAAATCTTAGCTGTTATCAAAAAATTTCTTTCAACCTTGTAAGATATTTATTTTTAATTTAAAATTTTTTTAAAAATTAGAAATAACTGAAAACGTTAGACACTGACCAAACTGGTCAGTGTTTTTTATTTCTCTATTTTTTAATATTGAGTGTAAATTGTCTAGACAAATTTCGTTTGATACATGATGAGCAATTAAACTGTCGTTAGTTTCTTGTGGTGAGTTAAATAGACTTTAAATTTCCTTATCTTTCTCTTTTGAAACTTATACTTATTTTTAGTCGTTACTTTTTATTGGCAGTTTCTACGCAAAAAAATAATAAGTCGAAATAAAAGCGTTTTTGTCGGCAATACTTAGTTAGCTATGGATAACGTTGAAAATTTGAAAATAACCGTGCCTGAAAACTCCACGCGAATAAACTTGGTTTTGGAGCTTGACAAACTCATTCCCGTCGAGCGTGAAACCGTTGAAACGCCGATTTTTTGCGACAACGAAACGGCGATAAAATTTAACGATGAAATGAGCTGCATATTGCCCAAAATTCGCGATTTTTGCGTTTCTCCGCACCCGTTGGTATGTCTGTGTTTGAGTCATTACGACGTTGGTTTTGCGGAAAAATATATCGATCAGCTTGTCGACGGCGGTTTTTTACGCGGATTTTGTTATCCGTATTTTGAAAACGGCAATCCCCGCGTCGCGTATGAGCCGTTGCTTTTGACTGCGTGCATATTGAATTTTACGGCCGTGAGCGCGGACACGCGTTTTTTGCGTGATAGAGAAATTAACGCGCATATAAGAAAAGTCTTGACGCTGCCGCCGCAAAATATTACGGAAGCGGTAACTCTATTATATTTAAATGAAAAAGCGCACGACATTTTGGGCGACAGACTTTTCACGGTTCAAAACGTAACCGCGTTAAAATCCGTTTTGTCGGGCAGTCGTTTTTTTTCCGATTGGTTTTGCGCCGACACAGCTAAAAAAATCTTTGATTTATCTCAGAAGGCAAAACTTCCGCCTTGTTTTTCTTACCTATATGTATTGGAAAAAATATACGGCGTGAAAATTCAAAATAACTGCGTTGGGTTTTACCCTGCGTCGGGTAAACTGGCGTCGATAACAGTTAATCTTAACGGAAAAAAGATTTTCGCAAATTACGTGCAGGGTTATCCAAAAAAAGCGTATATCGGCAATATCGGTTATTCGGGAGATATCAAAATCGACAGTCTGCCCGATGATTATATTCAAGTAACCGTGCAAGCATAAATATTGACTTTTACCGCAGTCGCATTAAAATTAAACTACTAAACTGCTCAAAATTTATTATTTAAAATTAAAAAAATAACTAATAAAACTGTCAACAAAAAAACTCCATTCTCGGACTTTTTTATATTATTCATAGGCTTTTTTCGATAATTATAATTTGTTGCGCTTTCGGTATCTTCGTGGTAAAATAGCCGTAATGAACACTTTTTTTGACAAAGCAAAAATGGCTCCTTTGGCGGAGCGTATGCGCCCTGTCGTATTGAGCGAATTTATCGGACAAAAACACATTGTATCCGCTGGCTCGCTTTTACACAGAGCTATATTGTCGAATGGCGTGGGCAGTTGTATTTTTTGGGGACCGCCGGGCTGCGGCAAAACCACGCTCGCCAATATTTTGGCAAACAGCACCGACTGTCATTTTGAAAAACTCAACGCCGTACTCTCGGGTGTTAAGGACGCAAAAAGAATAATAGAAGAATCCGTTTCCCGTTATGAAGTATCTGGAAAACGGACGTATTTGCTTTTGGACGAATGTCACCGCTGGAGCAAGGCTCAATCGGACTGCGTTTTGCAAGCGATAGAAAGAGGGTATATTATTTTTATCGGCTCGACGACCGAAAATCCGTACGCGTCAATGACTCCCGCTATCGTGAGCCGTTGCCGTGTTTTTGAGTTTCATTCGCTTAATAATGACGACGTCAAAGAAGGGGTTTTAAAGGCGTTAGTAAGCCCAAAAGGTTTTAAGGGCGTAGACATAGAATTGACCGAAGAAGGGCTTGACCAGATAGTGTCGATAAGCGCGGGAGACCTACGGAACGCTTACAACGCTCTGGAACTTGCGGTAAATTCCACCCCGCCGAACGAGAACGGAAAAATAATAATCACAAAAGAAATAGCGGCGGATTCGTGTCAAAAAAAAGCGATGTCCATAGATTCGCAAAACTATTACGATATGATTTCCGCTTTCATTAAAAGTATGCGCGGCAGCGACCCCGACGCGGCTTTATTTTGGTTTTCACGGCTTGTCGACGCGGGTTGCGACCCGATGCTTTTGGCTCGCCGCATAGTGATACACGCCGCCGAAGACGTAGGACTTGCCGACCCCAATGCGTTAAATATCGCCGTCAGCGCGATGAAAGCGTTTCAAAACATAGGCTTACCCGAAGGTAGAATACCGCTCGCGGAAGCTATCCTTTATATAAGCCTCGCGAAAAAATCTAATTCCACAGTAGTTGCCTTGGGCAAAGCGTCGGAGCTAGCCCGAAACAATCCAAAGGCAAGAGTACCGTTTCATTTAATGGACTCCAATTTACCCAGAGAAACGGCAAACAGAGCGGGGAACGATTACAAATACCCGCACGACTACGGCGGCTATGTTGAACAGCAATATCTGCCCGACGAACTTAAAGACGTTAAAATTTATATTCCCAATAAAAACGACAAATAAAGGAGAATTTTTTTATGCTAAAAATAGAAAACGTTAGCAAATCTTATGCAAAATCCCCTGTTAAAGCGGTCGACGGACTAAATTTGGAAGTAAAAGACGGTGAAATATTCGGATTTTTAGGACCTAACGGAGCGGGAAAATCCACAACGATTAAAATGATTACCGGCATACTCAATTCCGACAGCGGTAATATTGAAATAAACGGTATAAATTTAAAAAGAGACCCAATTAAAGCAAAAATGACGATAGGCTACGTTCCCGACGAGCATAATACTTACGACAAACTTACGGGCAACGAATATCTCAATTTTATGGGCGAAATGTACGACGTTCCCCAAAAAACTTTGGATGAACGCAAAACAAAATATCTCAGACTTTTCCATCTTGAAGAAAACGCCAACGAGCAGATAAAATCATACTCTCACGGTATGAAACAAAAAATCCTGGTTATCGGCGCGCTTGTTCACGAACCGAAATTATGGATACTTGACGAACCGCTTACAGGTCTCGATCCCGAATCCGCTTATGAATTAAAAAAACTTATGCGCGAACACGCCGACAACGGAAACACCGTTTTTTTCAGCAGTCACGTAATCGACGTAGTGGAAAAGGTTTGCGACAGAGTAGCTATTATCAATCACGGCAAACTCATCGCTGTCGATACTTTGGCTAATCTCAAAAAAGACAAGACCGTATCGCTGGAAAAAATATTCTTAGATATTACTAACGAAGATAATATCGAATCCGTATACGGCTCAAAACTGTAAAAGGGGGTAGTTATGAGAGATTTCTCTATTATTTTAAAAACGCTCTTACGGCAAAAATTCCGTTTTCAAAAATATACCGCAAACGGTAAGAAAAACCGCGTTTTACTCGCTTTTATCGTTGTAGGAGTGGCATGCCTTCCTATGATTGCGCTTGTTGCGTACTCCGTTTATAATACAGGACTAATTATGAAAGCGGCAGACGTGGTGACGGAAGGTTACACTTATCTTATTACCGCCCTGCAAGCGGTCGTTCTGTTTACGGGAATAATAAGCATGCTCAATACCATATATTTTTCAAAAGACACCGAGTTTTTGCTTCCTCTGCCCGTAAAAACGTCTTCTATTTACACGGCAAAACTCGTATACGTTTATATTGACGAACTAATAACAGGCGCATTAACTTCTCTTTTGCTGCTCATTCCGTACGCAATCGCGGTTAACGCTCCGTTTTTTGTTTACATTCAGCTTTTGCTGGTTATTATAATCGCGCCGATGCTTCCTTTGCTTTTGGGAGCCATTATAGCGATTCCGCTAATGTGGATTATTGGATACTTCAAAAACAAAGGCATTATTACGTCCGTTGTATATGTTCTACTTATGGGAATTTTATTCGGACTGTACTATTATTTTATTTACAAGTACACGGGAAGCGTAGCGGAAGAGTCCTTGCCGGGACAAATGCTAGCTAACTTAATCGTATCGATATCAGACGGAGCAAGAGCGATTTTGCCGAACTATTTGTTGGCTAAGACGCTTAACCCCGCTTCATTCGGCGAATATATATTAAATTTCCTTTACGCGATTTTGATGTACGCGGCTTTAATGGGTATTGCCGTTACGATTTCATCGCTCGTTTACCGCTCCACCATTATGAAACAGCTTGAAAACCCGAAAAAGAAAATGGTTGTCAGGTCAAGCGAAAAACGTGTGGGAATTGTGGGCTCGCTTATCAAGACAGACGCGAAAAGACTTTTTAGAGACCCGAATATGGGAACGTTTACTTTGTTCCAGCTTATTATCGTTCCGATAATTGTCGTCTTTATGCTGTTCCAGTTCAGCGGAGATAATCTAGGCGGCGTTGATACGGCGTTTTTAAAACCCGTTATCATAATCGGAGCAATGGCGTTCACTCTGTTTATGGGTATGTCAACCAATACAGCCGCAACGTCGGCGTTTACCCGTGAAAACCGCAATTTTTATGTATTGAAAACTTTGCCGATAGACTTTAAAAATATTTTGAAAGCGAAAATTTATCTTGCGGCGATTTTCAGCGAAATAACTTTAATCATCACGTCAATCGTAGTTGCCGTTATGACAAAAGCGGAATGGTATTACTTTTTAGCAATGGTAGGCGTTTATACGTTTTTGAATTTAGGCACGACTTGCGTACAAGTATTGGTGGACTTAGCAAGACCGAGATTGAATTGGAACACCTTTAACGAAGGCGCGAAAAACAATCCGTCATCGCTTATGTCTTTATTGATAGGTTTTGTGATGATGCTCGTTGTTGTGGCAATAGGCGGAATTTTCATGTATCCGCTCTTTACGACAGGCACGCTTTCGGCTTGGGCAGAACCCGTAATGTGGGGAATTTTGCTTGCCATAAGTTTGGTTTATATGATAATATCTTACGAAATAACAATGAAAAACAGCCAAAAACTGTTTGACAGAATAGAGCAGTAGAATATTAACGCGGAGGGTGTAACAAAATGGCAAACAATATTATTGAAGTTTTAAGAGAAAGAGGGTTTGTAAAACAGACCGTTTATGAAGAAGAGCTTATAAAAATGCTCGGTGAAAAAAGCTGTACGTTTTACGTAGGCTTTGACCCGACTGCGGACAGTTTGCATATTGGTCACTATATTCCGCTAATGGCAATGGCGCACATGCAAAAAGCGGGACACCGTCCGATAGTCCTTATCGGCGGCGGCACCGCTATGGTGGGCGATCCGTCAGGCAGAAGCGATATGCGCTCGATGATGACGAAAGAAACCATTGACCACAATATCGAGTGTTTCAAAAAACAAATGGCTCGATTTTTGGATTTTTCCGAAGGCAAAGCGATTATCGTAAATAACGCCGATTGGCTGTTAAATCTCAATTACGTAGATTTTTTGCGTGAAATCGGTTCTACTTTTTCCGTCAACAAAATGCTGACGGCGGAATGTTTTAAACAGCGTTTGGAAAAAGGACTCAGCTTTTTGGAATTTAACTATATGCTGATGCAAGCGTACGACTTTTTAGTGTTATTCCGCAAATACGGCTGCGATTTGGAATTCGGCGGCGACGACCAATGGAGTAATATTTTGGCGGGCGCGGATTTGATAAGACGCAAAGAACAAAAGCCAAGTTTCGCTATGACGTTTCCTTTGCTGACGACTTCCGACGGCTTAAAAATGGGCAAAACGCAAAAAGGCGCGCTTTGGCTGGATGCGACAAAAACAACGCCGTACGATTTTTATCAATACTGGCGCAACATCGAGGACGAGTCCGTAAACAAATGTTTCAAACTGCTTACGTTTTTGCCGTTAGAAGAAATAGAAGAACTGACAAAATATCAGGACGAGCGTATGAATAAAGCCAAAATCCGCTTGGCGTACGAAATCACCACGCTTATTCACGGCAAAGCGATTGCCGACGAAGTCCAGGCGCAGGTTGAGGCGGCTTTTTCGGGCGACGTTAATCAAATGCCTGTAAAAGAAGTTTCGGGCGTTTCCAGCGTAATTGACGTCTTGGTAGCGAGCGGTATTGCGGCGTCACGCGGCGAAGCGAGAAGGCTTATCGAAGGCGGCGGAGTTTCCGTTGACGACCGCAAAATTGAAAAATTTGACGAACTTATCCCCGACGGACTTAACGATTTTATTTTGCACAAAGGCAAAAAAACGCACGTCCGCATAATCGTTAAATAAATGAAAGAATACACGACCGTTAAAAATATCGAAGAATACTCTGAAACGATAAACAAAAGCAAGTTTATCGTGAATATTAGTAGAGTTGAGACGGCGGAAGAAGCGGCGGAATTTATACAAAAAATCAGCAAAAATTATTACGACGCCACGCATAACTGTTACGCTTATATGGTTGGCGACACGGCGAAATTTTCCGACAACGGCGAACCCGGCGGCACGGCGGGGCTGCCCATATACGAAACGATAAAAAAACAAAATCTCGACCGAGTTTGCGTTGTGGTGACGAGATACTTCGGCGGAATAAAGCTTGGCGCGGGCGGTCTTATACGCGCGTACGGCGGCTGCGCTGCGGCGGCTTTGGCGCAAGCGGAAAAAATCCAAATCAGTTTGATTACTCCGTTTAAAGTTATTTTGCCTTACAATATGTTAAAGCAAACGAAAGCCGAAATCGAACAAAACGCGAAAGTCGTTTCAATTACTTACGGCGAAAACGTAATGTTAACGGTAAACGCGAAAAGCGCGGAAGCAAAAACGGTTGCCGATAAAATTATTGATTTTACTCAAGGTCGGGCGGAAATTACTTTTGAAGACGAGTTTTTGGGCGAATATTAACATTATATTTTCCCTTAATTAAATCGTTTTTATTAGAAAAATCGCCCGAAAAAAATTAAATTAAAAATCAAGCTTTAACTAAGCTTTAGGAGAAAAAATGAAAAGAAAGCTATCGCTCAATCCTTTAATATCACCCGTTCCAAATATTTTGGTGACGACCGGCGATATGGAAAAAAGCAATATAATAACGATAGGCTGGACGGGTATCATTTGCTCTGTTCCGCCCCGCGTATATATAAGCGTACAGCCGTCAAGATACAGTTACGGCATTTTGAACGAAACAAAAGAATTTACCATAAATCTGGTTCCAAAAAATCTTATCAAAGCGGCAAGATATTGCGGCAGTCATTCTGGACGGGATTACGACAAATTTAAAGAAACGGGATTAACGAAAGTAAAAGCCGACAAAGTGGCTTGCCCCTTGATAGAAGAATGTCCCGTAAACCTTGAATGCAAGGTTTTTGAAACGATGGATCTCGGCACTCATAGAATGTATATGGCTGACGTCGTTGCGGTACACGCGGACGAAAAATATATCGGCGACAACACCTTAAAGCTTGAAGATATGGAGCTGACTTGCTGCATACCCAACGGCAAACAAGGTTATGTCGTAAAACTGGATTAACTTTATTTAATGCCAAAAATCACAAAAATCGAAATACAAAAACGCAACAAAGATAAAGCAAATTTATTTTTGGACGACGAATTTCGCTGCGGACTGACTGCGGAAAGTGTGGTAAGGGCTAGGCTTATTGTAGGAGACGAGCTTACCGAAGAGCGGCTTGACGAGATTTTTTTAACAAGCGAAAGCGAGATAGCTTTCAATAAGGCTTGCGATTATATCTCACGCTCGATGAAAACCGTCAAGCAAATCCGTGACTGGCTAAAAGGCAAAAGTTTTGATTCAAAGGTCATCGAAAACGTCATAGGCAAGCTTCGTGAATACCGTTACATAGACGATAGCCTTTACGCGGAGCTATACATAAACTCGAATTTGCAAACGAAAGGAAAACGCAGACTTGCCGTCGAGCTTACCCAAAAAGGTATAAACAAAGACCTGATAGAAAAAACCGTTGACGCATTGCCCAATGATAAACTGAGCGAAAACGCCAATATATTAGCCGAAAAATATATGCGCAACAAAGACAATTCGACACAAAATCTGATAAAACTTCAACGCTATTTACTTTCGCGCGGATACGATTACGATATTGTAAACGAAATTATAAAAAACTTTGCGAATGATTAATTTACTTTTTTAGACAAAAAGCATTTTTTAATTTTATGATAATTCGCTTATTAAACATAAAATATAAAAAAAGAGGTATTTTATGAAAAAAGTCGGAATAGTAATACTCGTCATTGTATTTTTGCTGATTTTATGTCTGATTCCGTTTAGAACGGTTCAAAAGGACGGAGGCACTGTCGTTTATTCCGCCTTTTTTTACAAAGTAATCGTTTGGCATCGCGCCTACATAAACGAACAAAATGAGCCTGATTTTTTAACGGGAACTGACGTTTATATTTTTCCGTTTAATTTTGGTGAAAAACAACCTAAATAAAATAATATATAAAATGAAATTTTTTCAAAATACGATTCATAATTAGAATCGTATTTTTTCATTTTTAAGAAAAAAATTTTTATCAAAGAATAAGCAGCGTTTTTTTTGGGAATAATTGGCGTATGGTTACATACACAACCCACGCTTTTATCGGAATAGAATACAGTATGTACCAAATAGTAGATTTTTCAAGGAGTCGCTATGACGATAAGACGCGGAGAACTATATTACGCCGATCTTAGTCCCGTTGTTGGAAGTGAGCAAGGGGGACTTAGACCTGTGCTTGTTTTGCAAAACGACGTCGGCAATAAATTCAGCCCGACGATTATTGCCGCGGCAACGACGTCAAAGCTCAGTAAAGCAAAACTTCCGACGCATATCGAGCTGCCCGCGGAAAAATATTGCCTGCCGAAAGACAGTATAGTGCTTTTGGAACAAATACGCACGATAGACAAAAGCAGATTAAAAGAAAAAATCGGCGTTTTGCCCGACGACGTAATGGAAAGGGTAAATAACGCTTTACTTATTTCACTAGGCGTCACGAACTAAATGTACTTATTTAATTTTTCATTAATTTAAATAAAAACACGGCGGATGATAAATAATAAAATCAAACATTCTTAGGATAATTATTTTTTTACAGCCGCAAAAACCTTATAATGAAAATAAATCTCCCGATTATTTCGGGAGATTTTACTTTTTTTATTTTCGACCTTACATTTTGCAAAATTGTTACATATTCATTTTTTTGTCGTATTCTTCTCTGATACGTTTATGCGAGCATATCGAAACGATACCGAGATTTATCAAAGAGAAAAAGAATGCGGAAAAAGCGACTATGCTGTTATAACCAAGATTGTAAAACCAAGCCCAAATGAGTATTTGCGGCGCAATGGCGTAGACAGTAGCGTAAAGCAGAGTGGAAAAATATCCCGTCGTGCGTTTTTTTGCCGTCGCAATTATCATAGCGTCAATAAGCAGTATCGCTCCCGCAAAAAGCGACGGTAAAATATACATCATCGATATCGCAGCGCCGTTTCCGCGTTTAATAATTAACTCCATTGCGATAGCCAAAATAGTAATCACGGGCAAGTCAAGGATAATTTGCATATAAACTTTACTTTTATTTGATATAGGCAGCATTACGCAAAGCACGGTAAACACCGCGCCGATGCAAACGTATGCCGACCAGTAAGTTCCGGGGGTGAGAAGTATATTTAACGCGACGCATACCACCGCCAAAAACAGCAATATATAGTTGGATTTTTCTTTCAAAAAATCGGGTTTTTCATTGATATGAACTTCGGGATTTTTAACGTTCGGTTCTATCTCGGTTTCGTATTTTGGGAACGGAACGGGATTATCGTCGAGATAGCTGCCGCAGATAGGGCAATGCGTATGTTTTTCGTGCGTGTTGCATTGGCAAATATTACAGCGTTTCATTTTTTGCTTCTCCTTCGTTTGATTCGATAACGACGTTCAATCCGTTGTCTACAAGACATTTTACCAAATGTCTTTCAAACTGCGTGTCTTCGATTACGGAATTACAAATAATAGTCGTCAGCCCGTTAAAGCTGCCTACCGTAATACCGATGGGTTCGCAAAAAGTCCTGCCAAAACTGAATTCGTATCGTACTATATGTTCGGCAAATTCTTTCGGAGCTGACATAACGCCGACGTTGGATAAACTCGCCGAGTTCTGACGATAGCCAAGATTGTGATAAACGGCTTTTAGCACCATATATTTCAAGAACAAAGGCGTTGCCCTTAGTATCGGCGAACTTTGCGATTTTGTGTTGTAATTTATATTGCTTTGAACATATTCGTGAGTTGTCTTTTCGGCAAACTGTTTTTT
>DAOTGG010000022.1:0-17499 GCA_035446985.1 Eubacteriales bacterium | reverse complement strand
CATAGTCTATTTTATTTATCAAGTTAGTTAACCCCCTGCCGATTAAAAAATACTTTTCGTTAATTTTGCTAAATTGCTGATATCTAGCCGCTCAAAAAATATAAAATTTCACCTTTTTCTATACCGTTGGCGGCGTTTTCGGACGCTTCTTTAAGTTTTTCAATAGTAAGTTCGCTCGAAAAAACGTTGAGAATTTTTATTTTATTAAGGCTTTTTTCCATATCCGCCATAAATCCGTTTTGATATACCTTAATACCGCACACCGAAAACATATTGCATCTATATAATTTTGCTTGAACCGTGTCGCATGTAAGATACTCGACAAAATCCGTCGCTGTGTCTACGTCGGCGCAGCTTCTGCTTATGCCCAGGTATTGCGTTAAATCCGTAAAGCCCGTTAAGGGCACGGCGTAAATGTTTTGCAAACTGCCGCTATCCACTCTATTACCCAAACGGTATTCGTCCCGTTGCGTGCCGATAAGAACGGCGTTTTTCTCCGATAAAAATCTTTCGTACGCTTTGTATTGCGTAACGGAATAATCCGCAGATATTTTAGCTTTTGCCACAGTTAATGAAAAGGCGGTCAATGGACTGTTATACGCGCCGAAGCCAAATAAAATCTCTTGATTTTCAATTTCGGTTAAATTTATCTCGTTTTTTGAAAACAAAAAATAACCGCCCGTCATATATGGAACAGCGTATTGTTTCGCGCAAAAAACGCCGCCGTTAGCGAAAACGTCGATAGAATTTACCGCGCCTTTATACGTGTCTAAAAAACTTAATATATTCGTTCCCGCCCCCGCCGCAAAACTAATTAAATCCACCTTTCTGCTTTCCGCCATATTTACCGCTTGCTCCACCGTTAATAAAGTTACGTGAACGTAAATGCCTTTGTGCAGCTTTTCGTATTCCAATGCGCGCGCTTTGAGCCAATCCATTCTTGACGCGCTGCCGCCTTCAAAAGTCTCAATATGCCAAAGCTCTATTATGCCTTGCTTTGTGGTGACAGACTGCGATTTCTTTTGCGTCAATCTTGGAATAATAAATATCGGCGCGGCAATCAAAAATAATATCGCGACAGTCACAGCAACGATTTTACGAATTTTCGCTAATTTGTTCATAAAAATATTTTATGCGGACAAAGCAAAATAAAAAACCGTTGCAAAATTTTGAGATAACGGAAAATTAAATAAAATTAGGTCGATTCTTTTAATAAAATCACTGTTTCAAATTTTTCAAAAATAAACCGCTGTAAAAAAATATTTAACTTATAGAAAGGGCGACGAATTTATGTAAAAGGCGTTTTTTTGAGCTTAATTAAGCAAAAATCGAAAAAAATAAATAGTTTAAGCTATATTTATTAACAAAATCAAAGTATTCTATTTACACGGCAGATAAATTTTGATAGAATAACTAGGACGACACTTAAAGAGGAGGGGTTAAATGTAAATGAAACTTAATTATAAACGCACGTTCTTTGTCGGACTTGCTTTTTTCCTTATTTGCGTATTTTGGCAAGCATACGACACATTAATCGCGATTTCGCTCGTCAATAAATTCGGTATGAATCAAACGTGGTCAGGCGTCATTATGGCTCTCGACAACGTTTTGGCTTTATTTATGCTGCCTTTGTTCGGAACGATTTCCGACAATGCGCACGGACCGCTCACCAAAAAACTTGGCAAGCGCACGCCTTTTATACTGATAGGTACAATTATCGCTGTAATATGCTTCTTCTCTTTGTCGGTAGTAGACGCGAACCAACTGAAAAGTATAAGTTCGGTATCGAATACGGAAACGATTTCCACCGCTTTATGGGACAACAATTATGAAATTGACAATCCTTATTACGGCGTAAATAAAGAAAAATCAACTTATGACTTGACTTATATAGACACTACGATAGAACGCGGCACGATACAGCAGATATTCACCGGCGGCGAAGATATGTTTAAAGCTATCAAGCTTGATAACGACAACGACGCTGTGACTGTTGCATCCGCACTTGATATTCAAACAGCCGATCCGTATATCTACAATCCGTATTACAACAAGACCGAAAACGTCCCCGCAGGCGTTAATACTACGCTTTACCGCGGACACCTTAGCGAAATTTACACGGGAAGTTATACCTTTGTAGAAATATATAACGGCGTATACGGCGCAAACCCTGACGACAGTTTCGTAACTCTTTATAAGCCATTAGTATCGGCTGCAAATAGCGGCGCAAAAACGACCTTTACAGGCACAGTTGCGGCTTTAAGGTCGGCGTATGTCAGCGAAATAACTGCAAATGATAATACAAACCTGGTTATGTTCATACTAATACTGCTTGTTTTGCTTATCACAATGGCGACTTTCCGTTCGCCCGCTGTCGCTCTTATGCCTGCGGTCACGGTTAAACCGCTGCGAAGCAAAGCTAACGCCATAATCAATATTATGGGTGTAATCGGCGGGTCGCTGGTACTGGGACTCGGCATGGTATTAGGCACAGGACAAGCGTCCAACGCTTTGATGAATTATATTCCGTTTATCTCCATCTGCTGCGGCATAATGCTTATTGCCCTAGTCATATTCTTGATTACGGTCAGAGAACCGAAATTCTGCGACGAAATGGAAAAAATCACAGCGGAAAATCATCTCGACGACGAGCCCGCTACCCAAACGCAGGAAGTCGGTCACGCAAAAGCAAAAATGGACAAGAGCAAATTGCGTTCTTTCATATTCCTTCTGCTTTCGATAGCGTTCTGGTTTATGGGATATAACGCGGTTACGAGCAAATATTCTCTGTACGCATTGAACGTACTGCAAATGGATTACAACACAACATTACTTATCGCGCAGATAGCTGCCCTTATCGCCTTTTTCCCTGCTGGTATGCTCGCTACAAAAATCGGCAGAAAGAAAACCATTATGGGCGGAATAGTATTATTGACTGCAAGCTTCATTGTCGCTTCATTTATGAACAGCAACAGCAGCGTTATCGTAATGAATATTTTGTTTATTTTGGCAGGCATAGCTTGGGCATCGATAAACGTAAACTCTCTGCCTATGGTAGTAGAGCTTGCAACGGGAGCAGATGTAGGCAAATATACAGGATTTTACTACACAGCGTCGATGGCTGCGCAAACAGTCACCCCGATATTGAGCGGCGGACTTATGGACGGATTTAACACAATGGAAGTACTCTTCCCTTACGCTTCAATATTTGTGGCATTATCATTTGTGACTATGATATTCGTACGTCACGGAGACAGTAAACCCATAGCGCCCAAAAATGTTATGGAATCAATAGGAGAGGCCGATTAGCGGCCGTTTCTCGGCAGAATGAAAATCTGATGTAACAACATAAGACCTTCAACAAAACCGCGAAACAAACGCGGTTTTGTTTTACTTTAAAAAAATAATATATTATAATTACTTTTATGAATTCTAAGAACGGACTCACCACACATTTGTGGAACAAAAACTTTACGATTTTAGTCATAGGTAGTTTCATATCGATGATGGGCTATACGTGCGCCAGCTTCGCTATGAGTCTATTGGTATACGACGAATCGCAGCAAGTTTTATTCTTCGCCTTGACGCAAGTCGCCGCAATGCTTCCGCGTATTATTATGCCTATGCTTGCGGGAACGTATTTTGACAGACACAGTCGGGCAAGATCAATTTTCAAACTAGACTACGGCTACACCATCGTATTTGCGATAGTGACTGTTCTGTTATATTTTAAATCTTTCCCGTATTGGCTGTTTATTTTTGTTTCGCTCATTATCGGTTCGATTGACGGCGCGTATATGGTTGCGTTTGACAGCGTTTTCCCGTTACTCACCACCACTCAGACAACCCGCAAAGCGTATTCGATAAACAGTATGCTTTACCCGATAGCTTCGATTATCACGGCTCCGCTTACTTTGTTCTTTTACGACAAAATCGGTCCGCTCGCTATTTTTGCGGGCTCTACCTTGCTCTTCGCTATCACCGCTACGGTCGAAACTTTGATAAAAGTAAGAGAACCTCATTTAGTGCGGTTTGAACCCGAAAAACAAGCGAAACTGCCGCCAAGCCCGAAAGAACTCGAACTATCGGAACTCGGCATAGATATCGTAGCTCAACAGGAAGTAAAAGAGCGCACTCATTTCTTTACTGACTTTAAGGAAGGCGTAAAATATATACTCGCCGAAAAAGGACTTATGGCTATCACGATGTATTTCTTCGTGCTAAGTATTACGGGCGCGTTAATGGGTACGCTAATGATTCCTTACTTCCGCTCCACTACCGGTTGGGCATTGGGCGGCTGGCAGATGGAAGGAATGTACGCTTATATGATTGTTTTCGGTGCGTCCACTATCGGTCGATTGGTCGGCGCAAACGTACAATACAGGGTAAAATTTAAAAAAGAAAAACGATTTAACGTCGCTGTTGCTGTATATATGATAACTTCTCTTATTTATATAATCGTATTCCATCTACCTTTATGGTTAATGATTATATTTATGCTGATTGAAGGTATGCTATCCGTCACAAGCTACAATATTCGTATTTCGTCGACGCAAGTTTACGTACCCGACAATAAGCGCGGCAGATTTAACGGAGCATTCCTTTTCTTTAATATGCTTGGAAGCATAGTCGGACAGCTTATTGCAGGATTTATCGGCGACCTTAACTGGAGCGTGCCTATTATCGTTTCGGTGGCTTTCATCTTCAACTTTGCGGCGGTATTCTTCATCGTATTCCCCGCAAAAAAATCGATATCTACTATTTACAATGCCGACTTATAAAATTAATTTTCAGTTAATGCCTAAGTATAAAACAAAACCGTTTGAGATAATCAAACGGTTTTTTTATTATTTTAATAAATTTTGCAGACGCTTAGCGAAGCGGCTAAATGATAATATTTACAAGCCTGTTAGGAATAACGATAACTTTTTTGACAGTGGCGTCAGCCAAAAGTTTTTTCACCGTTTCGTTATTAAGCACGAATTTTTGAATACCTTTTTCGTCAAGGCTCGTGTCAATCATAAGTTTAGCTCTAACCTTGCTGTTAATCTGCACGGCTATTTCTATTTCGCTGCGTACAAGCGCGCGCTCGTCAACCGCGGGGAAACCGCCGTCGATAACTGAAAATTTTTGTCCCAAAATCTGCCAAAATTCTTCGCATAGATGCGGACAGATAGGAGCCAAAAGTCTTATTAAATCCAAGACTGTCTCAAAATAAAGTTTGCCGTTTATCGCGCCTTCGTCGTATTTGTTAAGGGCGTTTGTAAGTTCCATCATTCGAGCTACTGCCGTATTAAAACTAAACGCGGGATAATCTTCGTTGACGGCTTTTATTGTATTGTTGCGGACAAAATTAAGCTCTTCGTCGTTCGCGGTTTTTTCGGTTATATTTTTAATTTCGTTCGCCCTTTCAACTATGCGCTCTACTCTTTCTATCCATTTTGCGATAGCTTTTATTCCGTCGTCGTTCCACGGACCGCCTTCGATATATTTGAAGCCAAATGCCAAATAAGCGCGGAAAACGTCGCTGCCGTATTTATTCACATACGGGTCGGGGGAAATAACGTTGCCTTTGCTTTTACTCATTCGGTTTCCGTCGGGACCAAGTATTACTCCTTGATGCACGAGCGAACTAAAAGGCTCGTCAAAATGCAAATATCCCATATCGCGCAACGCTTTTGTGAAAAACCGCGCGTAAAGTAGATGCATACAAGCGTGTTCGGGTCCGCCGACGTATTTGTCAACGGGCAGCATTTTGTCAATCAATGCCGTATCAAAAGGCTTGTCGGTGTTTTTATTGTCGGGGTAACGCAAATAATACCAACTGCTGCAAACAAAAGTGTCAAGAGTATCGACTTCGCGTTTTGCCTTTGCTCCGCATTTCGGGCAAACCGTATTTACAAATTCCTCGTGTTTCGCGAGCGGGCTTACGCCATCGGGAGTAAAGTTTACGTCGTAAGGCAATCTTACAGGCAGCTGTTCTTCTGGTACTGGCACAATACCGCAATGTTCACAGTAAACTACGGGTATGGGCGCGCCCCAATATCTTTGACGGGAAACAAGCCAATCGCGTAAGCGATAGTTGGTGACCAGTTTTCCTTTGCCGATTTTTTCAAGTTTTTTCGCTACAGCTATACAGCCTTTTTCGGAAGTAAGACCGTCAAACTCGCCGCTATCGGTCATTACGCCGTATTCCGTGTACGGTAAATCGTCGTTTTCGCCGTTCGCGCTTTTTATAACACGTTTAATATTCAATCCGTGTTTTTTAGCGAATTTATAATCTCTTTCGTCATGAGCAGCAACGCCCATAATAGCGCCCGTGCCGTAAGAATAAAGCACGTAATCGCCTACCCATACAGGTACTTTTTCGCCGTTTAACGGATTAAGCGCATAGCTTCCCGTGAAGACGCCAGTTTTTTCTTTTGACGTCGAAAGTCTTTCGATTTCCGTCGTCTTTGCCGCTTGAAGCTTGTATTCTTCCACAGCGGCTTTGTTTTCCGCCGTTGTGATAATGTCTACCAAAGGATGTTCGGGCGCAAGCACGGCGTATGAACAGCCGAGTAGCGTGTCCGCTCTGGTCGTAAACACCTTAAAGCTGTTTTTACCGTCCTGCATATCAAAGACCAGTTCCGCGCCTTCGCTTTTGCCGATCCAGTTGCGTTGCATAATTTTCGTGCGCTCGGGCCAGTCGAGATTATCTAAGCAATTCAACAATTCTTCAGCGTAATCTGTGATTTTGAAAAACCATTGAGTAAGATTTTTACGAATAACGGTGGATTCGCATCTTTCGCATTTTCCGTCCACTACCTGCTCGTTAGCCAAAACGGTATTGCAGCTTGGGCACCAGTTGACAGGAGCGTTTTTGCGGTAAGCAAGTCCGTGTTTATATAACTGCAAAAACATCCATTGCGTCCAATGATAATAATCGGGCATACACGTGGCAAGCTCGTAATCCCAGTCGAACATAGCTCCCATATCTTTGAGCTGACGTTCCATATATTCGATATTTTTTAACGTAGAGTCTTGGGGGTGAATTCCCGTCTTTATTGCGTAATTTTCCGCGGGCAGACCAAATGCGTCAAAACCCATCGGCTCAAAAATATTTTTGCCCTTTGCGCGCATAAATCTGGCGTAACTGTCGGACAATCCGTAGTTATACCAATGACCGACGTGCAGTTTGTCGCCAGACGGATAGGAAAACATTTCCAATACGTAATGTTTATTATCAATTTTTGTTTTGTCGAACGCGTAAAGTTTCGTGTCCGCCCAGATTTTGTTCCATTTTTTTTCAATTTCTACATAATCCATAAAACCACCCTGCCAAACTTAAAAAGTATTAGGAAAATTGTAATACGATTAGCGGCTTTGTGTCAAATGATTTTAATTTCTTGCGGCTTTTTGGCTTTACTTTTGCCCAAAATAGGCTAAAATAATCTTATGCTGCTTTATTATTTGATTTTTATTGCCGTAATGAGCATTATCGCTTTCATTATGTATTATGTCGACAAAGAGCGCGCGATTGATGAAAAACGCCGCATAAGCGAAAAAGCGCTGCTTTTGATTTCCGTTTTCGGGGGCGCGGTGGGCGGATATTTGGCTATGAATATCTTTCGCCACAAAACGCGCGTTTGGTATTTTAACGTCGTCAATATTCTGTTTATTTTCTTTGATATTGTAATAGCTTTATTGATAACCTTTTATATCCCGTATATATTTTATTAAACGTAAATAAGTAGATTTTTATAAAAGTTCACAAAAAATCCATTGACTAATTTCAGTCAATGGATTAAATATTTTATTTAAGTTTTTAAGAAAAAATTGCAATTTATATTGTATTAATTTCCCGTGACTCTGGCAACGACTACAGTCATATCGTCTTTCGGCGTGTTCGAGCACTTTTCCATCGCTTTTTTCATAAACTCGTCAGCGATAATCTGCGGATTCGTAAGGGCCGTATGTTCAAGCATTTCGCCGATTTCATTTTTATCTTCAAAGCAGTCGTAAAAACCGTCGGTATACAGCACAATCATATCGCCGCTTTGCAGAGCTTTTTTCGTACTGGACGGTTTCATTTCTTCCAATACGCCCAAAGGCAAATTGCCTCCGCTTATGAACTGAACGTCTCCGTTACATCTGACGAGCGATGTCGGCGAACCGAGTTTTATAAAATCAGTAAGACCTCGGTTAAGATTTACCACGCAAATATCCACGGCGGTAAAGTTTTCCTCGTTAGCGGTTGCCAGTAGTTTATTAACCGAGCTAAGTATAATATCGTTATCAAAGCCCGCCTTATAAAAGTTTTCAACAAGCGATATTGCGACGTTGCTCGTTTTTTCCGCGCCCACACCGCTACCCATACCGTCGCAAAGCGCAAGCATAAACTTGTCTTGATTAATTTTGATAAAAGAATGAGTGTCGCCGGAAATTTCGCTGCCGTCCTTCACTTTCGCAGCAAGACCAAAAGTAATATTGTAAGCGGGTTTTTGTTTTAAGTGAAGTATAATCCAGTTCGTGTTGTCGGGTATGCGTTCAACTGCGTCTATCATCATATTGCAGTTTGCGATGCGCGAGACTATTTGAAGCAAAATATCTTTGCCAGCATCGTCCGCCGCCACCGTCAAGGTCACGAAAAGCTGTCCTTGCTCTTCCCAAATTACGACTTCTTTTACCAGCACATTGCAAAACGTCAGTTCTTCAAGCATTAGTTTTTCTTTTTCTCTGTCAAAAGCCAACACGCCTTTGCATTGCTGCGACAGCTGCATCAATATTTGACTGACACCGCTAAGCTGCTCGCCTATCAGCAGTTTGCTGTTGTCGCTGCTCGTGCTTGACATATAATATTGTTTGTAAGTGGCTACTTCGCTGTTAATGCTTGAAAGAATGGAATTCAGTCTATTGCATTTACTTGCCATTCCGCTTGGCAGGTCGAGTAAAGTTGCTTTGCCTCTATCCATCGCGGCGGCAGTTATTTCACAAAAATCTTTTTCCGTCTGCTGTAAATTCGTACGCCAGCACGTCGCGCGCAGAGTGCAGTCACGGCAAACGCTGTCGCAGACTTCTCTGGATATTGCGATAACAGCTTTTTCGGGATCCAAAACTCCTTTTACCATTGATTTAAAAGTCAATTCCATTTGATAAAAAATGTCCGAAAGCTCGAAAAACTTTTTAGCCAGGTTCGACCTGAGTCGGTTTATTATGTAGCGCGCAGAGTACTGTTCTTTCGCTCCGCCCAATGTATCTGATAGCTTGTCCAGAGTTTTCGTCGGCACAACGCAGAAAAGCCCGCACCCGATAACGCAGGGTACAAGTGTGAGCGCGTCAAAAGAACCGTAAGCGGCAAAAAAGTACATAGTTATTACTTCGGTAAGCAATATCGCCAAAGTCGACAGCCATCTTGAAATGGTGGAAAATCCTACCGCCGCCAACGCCCAAAGCGTGAATACTGCGACGTCGGTTAATGCGCCCGTGGCTACCGCGCTTCCAAGACCGAATACCGCCGCCACGCAAAAAGCTGTTGTTTTGTCGTAAACGAATAACGCCAATAGTATCGCAAACGACACGACAAGTCTTATTACTTGGAGATTATATATGTAAAACTGCGACGCTACGGAAGACAAAGCGACAACCATAGCCGCAACGCAAATTTTTTCATCAATACCAAGACGGTATTTCAGTCCCCGTACTAATAAAGCGCGCACAACATAGATAGAAACGAAAGAAAAAATCAACGCTATCCCGCAGTTTATGAGACGGGTAAAAAGCATATCGGGACCTTCCAGTCCGTATAAAACGTAAAAGACCTGCGCCAGAAGCACGTAGAAAATCAGCAGCCCCTTGTTTATTTTTCGTTTTATTACTGTATATATAATTGCGACCAAAAGCATAACCGCGCCTTGCGTTAATGCTACAAAAATTGACGATACGTCAAACGGCAAAGACGAAAGGCAAAAAACAAGCGTGGAAATATACGGATTCAAACAATATAAAAATCCGACATAAAGTCCGAATGACAACGAAACGGGAAATGGACTTTTGCGCAAAAGTAATAATAATACAAAAAAACCTATGTAGACGAAAATTTTTTTTACTACGTTTTTAGACATAGACCCTCATTATCGTACTTATATGTAATAATAACTCGGCGCAAATTAAACGCTATCGCTAAAAATGCGACATTTGGTTGAAATATGTCGATAAATAATTTAATTTCGCTCTATGATTTACAATAACTAAGGTTCAAAATTTTATCTTTTAGATTATCCTTTTTTTAATCTTTAAGAAAATTTTTATATTGTAAAAAGCTACAAACTATTATTCTATCTTTGAAAGCTCTTCCAAAAAGTCGTCATATTTTTTTTCTGCGCCGTACGTTCTCGCCATTTCTCTGAGATCGGACAAACGATAGTCGTAAAAAAATTCTCCATAAGGGCTGTCAAAAAGTTCGGGAAAATATTTCTTTCCCAACTTTAAAACCTTCTCATCTTTCACCAATTCGCTGATTTTACTTTCCGCGGAATATTTCGGCATTTTTATTCTCCTTTTTCACGCGACGAAAAAATTCGCCGCACAAAACGTTTTTTATACAATATATTAACAGTTGAGAAAAATGTGTTAATTATTTACTTTTTTGAGATAAAATAAATTATTTTGTCGACGGAATTTATTTGACCGCTCGCAAACTATTTGATATCATCAATTTATTAAGTTCGTCGCTTCGCCGTTAAGACGCGGCGGTTATTTTTTTGAAAGAGGTATTTATGTCATTTGTTTTGGTGGGAATAGGCGGAGCCATCGGCGCAGTTTGCCGATACGGTATCGGACTGATTTCAGCGGAATGGAATTTTCCAGTAAAAACGCTTTTGATTAACTTCATAGGCTCTTTTTTGATAGGACTGTTTGCGGGGCTTTTTGAACGTGTAAACGTTTCGCAAAACACAAAACTTTTTACGCAAGTAGGTTTATGCGGCGGGTTTACGACTTTTTCAGCTTTCTCGCTTGAAAATATCACTATGATTGAAAACAAGGAATACGGCAAAGCGTCTTTGTATATATTTATCAGCGTGGCTAGTTGCATATTAGGCGTTTGGTTGGGTAAATCTTTATCAAAAGTTTTCGCCTAAACAGTTAGGAAAATTAATAAAAATTGAGAGATAAAAATACTCCGTAAGCTATTTCAGTAATCTGATACATTCAAGAATATCGAAAAACAAATAAAAAAATTTGCGTTAATAAAGATTAGCAAAATAAATTTGTAATAAAAAAACACCGATTTTTCGGTGCTTTTTTATTGTTTTGAAATTTAAATTTTCGATTACAAAATTTGAATGATAGCCATTTCAGCAGCGTCGCCTCTTCTGGGTCCGATTTTGTAAATAGCCGTATAACCGCCGCGTTGACCTTTTTCTTTTGCGATTTTGTCAAACTTTGGAGCGTATTCATTGAAAATCTTTTCAATTAAAGGATGTCTTACGTCAGACGTACGGATTTTGTACGCTGTGCGGGATTCCTTGTCGCCCTTCGTTTCTTGCATATCGTATAAGTTGCTCATAAAAATTCTTCTTGCTGCAAGTTTCTTTGGTCCGTCGTTAAGAACTTCCACGTTGCTTTTCGCGCCCTTCACGAATTTTGCTTTTTCGACTTTTACTGTGTCTTCATAAGTATTCATTGCGAGCGTGATATATTTTTCGGCAAGTTTTTGAACTTCTTTAGCGCGAGGATAAGTGGTTTCAAGTTTGCCGTTCCACAACAGATAAGAAACTTGGTTACGAAGCAACGCCATTCTTTGGTCTGTCGGTCTTGACAACTTTCTATGTGATGCCATTGTTGTTTATGCCTCCTATTCTTCCTTATTTTTGAGTGATAAGCCGTAGCTTTCGAGTTTGACGATAACTTCGTCTAATGATTTTTTGCCTAAATTTCTTACCTTTAACATATCGTCTTCGGTTCTTCTGGTCAAATCCTCGACAGTTTGAATGCCAGCGCGTTTCAGACAGTTGAATGAACGAACGGACAAATCCATATCGTCGATATTCATTTCCAAAACTTTCTGCTTGCTGTCGGATTTTGGATTAACCAAAATTTCCATTACACTGATGCTGCTGGACAAATCCACAAACAACTTGATATAGTCTTCCAAAATCTTTGCGGCTAAGGATACGATTTCACGAGCGGCAAACGCGCCGTTTGTTTCACATTCCAAAGTCAGTTTATCAAAGCCGATGCTTTGACCTACACGCGCGCTGTCAACATTGTAATTGACCTTTTTCACGGGCGCGTAGATGGAATCGATAGGAATAAAACCAATAGGATAGTTGATTTTTAATTCTTTGTTGATTTCTTTATTTTTGTCCGCCGAAACGTATCCTCTGCCGCGCGCGACATACAGTTCGCATACAAAATGTCCGCCGTTGTCGATCGTGCAGATATGCAGTTCGGGGTTGAGTACTTCCACTTCCGCGTCGGTGATAATGTCCGAAGCGTAAACGTCGCAAGGACCTACCTTGTCGATAGTGAGTACCTTTCTAAAATCTTTATCGATGTTGCTGGATTTGAGAGCAAGACTCTTGATGTTTAATATTATTTCAGTAACGTCTTCTTTTACGCCGTCAATGGTGGAAAATTCGTGTTGAACGCCATCTATTTTGATACCGACTGCCGCAACTCCGGGGAGAGCGGAGAGCAATACTCTGCGCAACGAGTTTCCCAATGTAATTCCAAAACCTCTTTCCAACGGTTCAACGACTATTTTCACAGCCGCGCCGTTCGCGGATTCCTCGACAGATATTCTAGGTTTTTCAATTTCCATCATAAGCAAACAATCTCCTTTTTAATTATTTTGAGGTTGATTTCGAGCAACCTGGCTCAAATAAAAGAAGATACCGATTACTTCGAGTACAACTCGACGATCATATGCTCTTGGATTGACAAATCAATATCTTCACGGGTAGGTTTGCTTAAAACTTTTCCCGTCAGTTTTGCCGGTTCAAATTCCAACCATTTGGGAAGGTTGCTGGCTTTCATTTCTTTAAGCTCAACATAAGTCGGCAAATCTCTTTTGTTTTCCTTAACGGAGATTACGTCGCCTGCGGTTACTTGATAAGAAGGAATATTAACGACTTTTTCATTTACCGTAATATGTCCGTGATTTACCATTTGTCTGCATTGGCTGCGGCTTGCGCCCATACCCATGCGGTAAATAACGTTATCCAATCTTTCTTCAAGCATAACGAGCATATTTGTACCTGTTACGCCGCGTTGACGGTCTGCCATTTCGTAATATTTGCGGAATTGTTTTTCCTGTAAACCGTAAATTCTTTTTGCTTTTTGTTTTTCACGAAGCTGTAATCCATATTCTGTAACTTTCTTACGGCTGTCCCAATGTTGACCGGGAGTTTTGTTTCTGCGGGTCAGAGCGCATTTAGGACCGTAGCATCTGTCGCCTTTCAGGAACAACTTTGTTTTTTCGCGTCTGCAAAGTCTGCAATCGGCTTCTGTATATCTTGCCATAATTTTTGTTCCTCCTTAAATTCTTCTGCGTTTTGGCGGGCGGCAACCGTTGTGAGGTATCGGAGATACGTCTTTAATCATAGTTACCTGCAAATCTGCCGTTTGTAAAGCTCTGATAGCCGCTTCACGACCTTGTCCGGGACCTTTTACGTAAACTTCTACTGTTTTAAGACCGTATTCTTTTGCCGCTTTTGCAGCTGTTTCAGCAGCTTGCTGTGCAGCGAAAGCGGTGCTTTTTTTAGAGCCTCTGAATCCAAGGCTGCCTGAGCTTGACCAGCTCAAAGTGTTTCCGCTAAGGTCTGTAATGGTTACTAAAGTATTATTGAAAGAGGCTTGAATGTGAGCCGCGCCCTTGTCGACTTTTCTGACGTCTCTTTTTTTCTTCGTTGCTTTTTTAACTGCCATAATGTCGAGCCTCCTTATTTAGCCGCTTTCTTGCCATGAGAAACGGTACGCTTAGGACCTTTTCTCGTGCGAGCGTTTTGTTTTGACGATTGACCTCTTACGGGCAAATTTTTTCTGTGACGAGTGCCGCGGTAAGAACCAATCTCCTTCATCATATTGATATTCGACGTGACTTCTCTTCTCAAATCACCTTCAACGTGAAGATTTTTTTCGATGTAATCACGCAGTTTTGATACGTCGTCTTCCGTCAAATCTTTGACGCGGGTATCGGGATTTACGCCTGTTTCTAATAAAATCTTGTCCGCTGTGGGCAGTCCGATTCCATAGATATAGGTCAAACCTATTTGAACGCGTTTTTCTCTTGGTAAATCAACACCAGAAATACGAGCCATTTAAAAAATTCTCCTTATTTTCTTATCTAATAAAAATTGTAATATTTATATTAACGCGCCAAAATCTATGGCGAAATTTGGAATGAGTGCCATAGATATTAAACGCATTTTATTTTTTACTTTAACCTTGTCTTTGTTTGTGGTTGGCGTTCTTTGAGCAAATTACCATAACTCTGCCGTGTCTTTTGATAACTTTGCATTTGTCGCACATTGGTTTTACAGACGGTCTGACTTTCATTTTTTTTCTCCTTAAAATTTTTGTATTTTATTTAGGCGGCAATGATTTTCCTTTGCTGCGCCACACGATTCTTCCTTTGGTCAAATCGTACGGACTCATTTCGACTTTTACACTGTCACCCTGCAATATGGTAATATAATGCATTCTCAGCTTGCCCGAAATATAGCAGGTAATAACGTGTCCGTTTGTTAACTTCACTATAAAAGTAGCGTTTCGAAGAGATTCGATAACAGTACCTTCAACTTCAATTACATCGTCTTTCGACATTAATTACCTCCGTTTTCATTAAATGCTCTTAGCGCGCTGCTTAGCTCGCTGTCAAATACTTTTTTATTTTCCAGCAGTTTTTGAGCTATGTTTGTGAGTATTATACCGTTGCTCTTAACGTGCTTAATATTTTTCTTTTTGGGATGAGCCAGCTTTCTTGACTTTCCGTCGCATATCCATACGTACGTTTCGTCCATTGCCACTATCATGTAATAATTACCGCTATCCCTGCCTTTTTTGGAGTAAACCACACAACCTATTTGTAATCGGTCATCCATTTTATTTGCTCCTTAATTTATAATGACAAAATGTCATATCCGTCCGCCGTAACGGCGACCGTGTTTTCATAATGAGCCGAAACCGAACCGTCTTGCGTGCGTACTGTCCAACCGTCCGCGTCAAAAATGATTTTGTGCGTACCCATATTTATCATAGGTTCCACCGCAATAACCATTCCTTCTTCAAGACGTATTCCGCGTCCCGCGACTCCAAAATTCGGAACGTCGGGCGATTCGTGCATTTCTCTGCCGATACCGTGACCGACCATTTCACGCACTACCCCGTATCCGAAGCTTTCGGCGTACTTTTGAACCGCTTGACCTATGTCGCCCAGTCTTGCCGCAGGTCTTACTACTTTCATCGCTTCATAAAAGCATTGTTTCGTAACGTCGATTAGTTGCTGACGGTACTTGTCGATTTTTCCCACGCCCACCGTTCTTGCCGCGTCTCCATGCCAGCCGTCTAAGACTGCCCCAACGTCAAAGCTCACTAT
The DNA here is from genome assembly GCA_035446985.1 of Eubacteriales bacterium. Classification (GTDB taxonomy): domain Bacteria; phylum Bacillota; class Clostridia; order Christensenellales; family CAG-314; genus JAQUSX01. Next base: position 1,919 of record DAOTGG010000022.1, on the reverse strand, counting down.
ATCGCCTTCGCGCAAATACGTTTTGCGGTTGGGAATACCGTGAACGACAACGTCGTTAATAGAAATGCAAACGCTCGCAGGATACCCGTGATAATGTAAAAACGACGGTTTTGCTCCTTGCGAAGTAATGTATTCGTACGCTTTTTTGTCAAGCTCGTACGCGCAGACGCCCTCTTTTGCGTTTTCACAAAGCATTTCCAAGGTATCCCGCACGATACGGTTTGATTTTCTCATAAGCTCTATTTGAGAAGGACTTTTGATAGTAATCATTTTTTGATAGCCTCGATAATCGCTTTGTAAACCTTGTCGGGTTCGTTATCGGCATTAATATTTACCAGTTTGCCTTGCTTTGCGTAGTACTGCACCAAAGGTCTTGTTTTTTCCTCGTACATTTCGAGCCTTTCCAAAACCGCTTCCAAAGTGTCGTCGGTTCTGATATAAAGCTCGCCTCCGCATTTTGCGCAAACTACTTCGCCGCCGATTTCGTGAGTGTTAAACATCGTCCCGCAAGTTTTGCATGTGCGTCTGCCCGTCGTACGGGCGATAACTATTTCGTTTTCAACGTCCAAATTGATTACGTAATCAATTTTGTGCAGACTGTCCAAAGCGACCGCTTGAGGCAATGAACGGGGGAAACCGTCCAACACAAAGCCTTTTTTGCAGTCGGGTTCGATCAGCCTTTCGTGTACAATCTGTATTGTTATATCGTCTGGGACTAAGCGCCCTTCAGATATAATATCTTTTACCTTTATTCCCAAAGGGGTATTTTCACGCATATTCTTGCGGAAAATTTCCCCTGTGGAAATGTGCGGTACTTTAAGATATTCAACAATTTTTTTCGCTTGAGTGCCCTTGCCTGAGCCAGGTGCCCCTAGCATTATGAGTTTCATTTTAAAAAGCCTTTATAATGACGCATCATAATCTGATTTTCGAGCGATTTGTTAAATTCCAGCGCGACAGAAACTACGATCAACATACCTGTTGAAGAAAATGCGTTCAGTAACGAGCTGTTTGAAGTGACAATGCCGAAAATCAAAGACGGTACTAAGGCGATAACAGCCAAGAATACCGCGCCCCAGAGAGTAATACGCGCAACCACTCTTTGGAGATACTCGCTTGTTTCACGTCCCGGACGAATACCGGGAATAAATCCGCCGTTTTGTTGCAGGTTTTTGCTTATCTCTATTGGGTTGAATGAAATCTGAGAATAGAAGTATGCAAACCCAAAGATAAATACTGCAAGGAAAACGGTATATACTAATGTTCCTACCCAGTCGCTTGCGCTGCCTGTCGACGTGCTTGTCATATAAGTAAGCCACCAGGTTGTAAACGGGGTGTCAGGCCAAAATGTTTGGAAAAGCATTGACGGGAAAGACAGTATAGCGAACGCGAAAATCAAAGGCAAAACGCCTGACGCATTTACGCGTACGGGTATATAAGTCGATTGTCCGCCGTACATTTTGTTACCTTTTATCTGTTTAGCGTATTGGATTTTGACACGTCTTTCCGCGCCGTCTACCCATACGATAAAAGCGAATATGAAGATAACGATAAGGATAAATCCGATAACTTCCCAACCGCCGCCTGTTGTCCAACCGCTTGTAGCAACGTTGCTGAAAACGGAGAGAATGCTTGTGCCTGCTGTTGACAAGATACCTACGAAGATAAGCATTGAGATACCGTTGCTTACGCCGTATTCTGTAATACGTTCGCCTATCCACATGGTAAGCATACTGCCCGCTACCAATAAAATCGTAGAGAAGCTGAATACTACCCATTTAGGAAGAGTTATATTTGCGCCGATCATATTTACGTCAATAAACTGAGCGGTAGAAGTGCTGGCGTTATCAAAAGTAACCATAACCGCGATAGCGTTTACAATAGCCAAGCCCAATGTGACGTAACGGGTGATTTTTTCA
>DAOTGG010000021.1:0-17952 GCA_035446985.1 Eubacteriales bacterium | reverse complement strand
AATTTTACTGACAGCACCCGCGTATAAAAACGCGTTATATTCGCAATCAGGCTCAACAACGTCAATCATAAAATGTCTGACTTGCGATTGCTCATCTAGCGACGGTTTTGCCGTGCCAATATCCATGCCTTTGTATATTTGCATAGAATCGGCTGAAATAATACATCTATTAAGTTTTTTAGCGAGAGTTAAAGCTACGTCGCTTTTTCCCACAGCGGTGGGTCCCGCTATACAAATCAATTTTGACATTTATTCACCGAGTTTTGTTTAAGGTTTACTAGATGCATCTAGCTATGTTTTTTGTTTTGGTTTTTGTTCAATTGCTTTTATATAAGCATTGTTTGAACTTCAAAGTACTTAGCATTTTTTGATATTTTTAATATTGCGTCATTACTCAAATTTATTTATAATCAATAATTTTTTCGTCTTTAAATAATTTATTGGCATTTTAGTTACTGAACGGATTTCGCTTTGATATTGATTTATCTATAATCTCTTAAGTAATACGAGTTCTCCAAATAATAGCCTTCTGATTTTTAAATAAACGAGTCATAAAATTTGAAAATTATATGAATTACTTGACTTGATGTATTTTGGAGCATTTGGTTAAAACTTCTTTTACGTATTTTCCAAGCTCATTCCCAAAAATGCTGCAGGAATAACGCTGAGTTTATAGGTATTGTGTCCAAATTCCCCTATCTCGAACCCGCCGTTAGCCAAATTATTTCTGCAGTACGTATCGTTTTTACCGTCGGTAACGTGAATATACGACGCGAAAAAATCGAATATCACTCAGGTCGCGAGTAAATATTTAAATTTTATTCTAAACAATCCTTTTGAACCATTTTTCAAATTCGACAATGCTGTAAACCACGACGATAGGTCGTCCGTGCGGACATTTGAGATTTTCCATATGGTCGAGTTCCGCTAAAAGAGAATAAACGTCGGCTCTGTCCAAAACATCGCCCGCCTTTACCGCAGCCTTACACGCGCGCCGAGCCAATAAATCGGCTGTGAGTTTGCTTGTGCTCATATCGAAATATCGAATATTGGTCAAAACTTCTTTTACGAACTTTTCCAAACTCATTCCCAAAAAAGCTGCGGGAATAACGCTGAGTTTATAGGTATTGTGTCCAAATTCCTCTATCTCGAACCCGCCGTTTGACAGGTTGGTTATGTTCTGCTGTATGTATCCGTTTTCGCCGTCGGTAACATGAAAAATATACGGAGCGATAAGCGGCTGTTTTGCTATCGTATTTGTCGCGCATTGCTTTAAATAAATATCGTACAAAATACGTTCATGCGCCGCGTGCTGATCGATAATAAATAAAAAATCTCCCCTTTCCAGCATTATGTATGTATCGAAAACAATACCGAGAAATTTTGCGTCGGAGAAAATCCCTTGCTGAGCTGTGCCGTCAACAAGTCTTGTAGGCTGCTCAACACGGCTTCTGTTATCTATTTCGGAAAAATCTTGATTAAGCGGAATTTCGCCGTTAATATTTGCCGTACGCTCAATTTTAGTTTTTTCAAAACCAATATTCGCAGCAATGGAAATGTCTCTCAAATATTCATTGTTGCCATTATTTCCCGCGTTTTTATCTGTCTTGTCATAACCTTTTTTAGAGTCAAATTCAAAAGCTGATGAGTTTTCTTTAATAGCTTTTGAAGCGGATTGAATAATATGAGGATTATTTTCGTCAATATTGTTTAAGCCGTGATTACCATTGATTTCATCATTATCGCAATTTATATTTTTTGAATTATCTTTATTTATATCTTTGTTCAGTCTAGCCGAAATTAATTCCAAAGCATATTCCGCGCCTTGAGAATTATTCGGGGGAAACATCGAAACATTGGCGTATTTGTTTTCATTGATAGGTTCTGTTTTGATTTCAATATTGCGTTTATATTGTTTTGTAGCGTTTGCCAGCGTATCTTTCGCTGCTAAATACGCCGCCATAAAAACGTCTTGTCCGTATAGAAATTTTACTTCAAGTTTGTTCGGGTGAACGTTAACGTCTATTTCGTCATACGGCAAATCCACGTACAACACGTAAAAAGGATATTGTCTTGTCATTAAATACGGCGCGTAAGCGTTTTTTAGCGCTGCCGAAACTATGGCGCAATTTACGTACCTGCCGTTAATGACAACGGTCTGCGCGGTAGTATTAGCTTTTGAATAATTTGATTCACCGATATATCCGTAAATTTTCACGTTTTTTGCCGATGATTCCACCGCCAAGCAGCTGTCGAGACATTCTTTGCCGTAAACTGTAAAAATCGCTTCTTCTATACCGCCGCCGGAAAAATCGTATATAGTTTTACCGTCCAATATGTACTTTATTTTTATTTTCGGGTTAGACAAAATTAATCTCGAAACAAAATTGCTTATTTCAGAGGCTTCCCTTGACGGGGTTTTTAAAAACTTTTTTCTCGCAGGCGTATTGAAAAATAAGTCGCAGACTTCTATTCTTGTGCCTGTATTCGCCGATACGGGTTGTTTTGATTCGATTTTTCCGCCGATAATATTAAGGCTTAATCCAACGTCGTCAAGCTCTGTTTTTGAAACAACGTTAATTTTTGACACCGAAGCAATGCTTGCCAAAGCTTCTCCGCGAAAACCGAGCGTGGAAATTGACGCCAAATCGTCCGCGGAAGAAATTTTGCTTGTGGAATGCGGCAAAAAAGCGTTAACAAGATCGTTTTTAGTCATGCCAGAACCGTTATCGTATACAAAAATGCGTTGAATACCGCCTTCTTCTATCTCGATGACTATTTCGGACGCATTAGCGTCGATACTGTTTTCAACCAATTCTTTGACAACCGACGCGGGTCTTTCCACCACTTCGCCTGCCGCGATTTTGTTGTAAACTTCACTTGTTAAAACATTTATTTTGTCCATTTTCCACCAAAAGTCTGTGTTAGTAATTGTCTTTTAAAATTTTTCTATTTTGCCGACTTTTATAAAAGTTGTTTTCTTTATAAATTTGCTTTCCCCGTATTCGTGATTGTACGTTTTTAATGATACATATCCCAAAACTAATTAAGCAAGTTAAAAGCTTTTAAAAAGAATTCTGATTTTAACTTTTTTATCTTTCTGCCTTAAATTCAATTTTTATTGAAATGGTTATTTTATGAAATCATAATCTTAGCTTAATTTTTATACTCATTCTATAGCTTTGCTTCAAAAAAATATTTTTTTAAAACTTATTTTTGATTTATCATATCGACTAGATCTTTCAAAATTTCAAACGCCTTGATCGGCGTACAGTTTTCAATATCTATTGTTTTTAAAACTTTTAAAATCTGCGTTTCATTAAGTCCGCGCGGTGCGGTTTCTTCTTTTTTTTGCGGAACTATATCGTGCTGCTCAAGTAGTCGTGAAATTTCTTTTGCTCTTGTTATAATAGGTTTCGGCACGCCCGCCAAAGACGCTACTTCTATTCCAAAGCTTCTGCTCGCGCCGCCGCGTGTGATTTTTCGTAAAAATACGATATTGTCGTTTATTTCTTTTACGCTGATTTTATAATTTTTTACGCCTTCAACTCTGCCTTCCAACTCTGTCAATTCGTGAAAATGAGTAGCGAAAAGCGTTTTTGCGGTTAATCTGGTGGAAATATATTCCAAAACCGCCCAAGCAATACTCAAGCCGTCAAAAGTCGCGGTGCCTCTGCCCACTTCATCCAAAATAATAAGGCTTTTGTCCGTCGCGTTGTTTATGATGTTTGCGACCTCAACCATTTCGACCATAAAGGTGCTTTGATTGAATGAAATATCGTCGCTCGCGCCTACGCGTGTGAAAATTTTATCAACTATAGGAATGACGGCGGTTTTCGCAGGCACAAAACAACCGATATGCGCCATAAGAGTAATCAAAGCGACTTGCCTCATGTACGTGCTTTTGCCCGCCATATTCGGTCCCGTTATTACCATCGTTCGGTTTTTCGCAGTGTCCAAAAAAGTGTCGTTGGCAATAAATTCGCCCGCTTTAATAAAACTTTCAACTATCGGATGTCTGCCGTCCACTATTTCCAAAGTTTGGTCAAGCGCGTTTATCTGCGGTTTGTTATAGTTTCTTTTGACTGAAACTTTCGCGAAACTGAGCAGAGCGTCGATAACGCCTATTGCGCTACCTATCTGCTGAAACTGCGGAACATAAACAAGCAGTTTTTCTCTTAATTCTGCGTAAAGCTCTTTTTCTAACGCAAAACTTTTTTCATCGGCGTTCAATATTGATTCTTCCAGTTCTTTCAGCTCGGGAGAAACGTATCTTTCGCCGTTCGTTAGCGTTTGCTTGCGTATAAAATCGGCTGGCGCAAGATGCTTGTACGAATTTGTTATTTCAAAATAATACCCGAAAACCTTGTTGTAGCCGACTTTCAGCGTCTTTATGCCTGTGCGCACACGTTCTTTTTCTTCCAACGCGGCAATCATGCCTTTTGAGTTTTGCGAAATCTCTGTCAAGTTGTCAAGTTGAGCATTATAGCCTTTCTTGATAAAACCGCCGTCTTTAACAGTCAACGGAGCGTTCTCCACTATCGCCGAAAAAATCATTTTTTCTACCGCGGTCACATCTGTCAAACGTTCTTTTAGCTTTTTTAATAACGGCGAACTACATTCGCTTAATAAGCTTTTGATTTTTGGCAAAAAAGTAAGCGAAATTTGGAGCGAATTACAGTCTCTGGGGCTAAACGTATTATAAGACAGTTTCGCGGTAATTCTTTCAATATCCTTTATTTGACTCAGTAGTTCGTCAAGCGAATCTCGTAATACGTAGCTATTAACAAATTCTTCAACCGCCGACAATCTTTCGTTTATTTTGTCCGCGTCCTGGAGCGGTCTTTCGAGCCACGAGGCTATCGCGCGTCCGCCCATACCCGTGCGGGTGTTGTCAATAAGCCAAATAAGGCTGCCTTTTCTTTTTTGTTCATGTCCCGATACTATAAGTTCAAGATTTCTTCGAGTGTTAAAATCTATCGACATGTATTCGAAGTTTTGAGCCATTTTTATCGGGTGCAAATGGCTCAATTCTCTTTTTTGCGTATCAGAAAAATATTCAAGCAAAGCTCCGCAAGCGCAAATGGCTTGCGTTTTTTCTTCCATTCCGAAGGCTTTTACGCTATTGATTTTGTAATGCTTTTTTATGCAATTCAGCGCGTTTTTGTATTCAAAAGCGGCGTTATGAAAAAGCTCGGTTTTCACAATTTTACCCGCTTTTATTACGGGCAAAGAATCGTTTAAAAAAATAGAATTTTCGTCGGTGATTATTTCTGAAGGGCAAAACGTGACTAATAAATCTTGAATTTTTTGGAACAAATTAGGCTCTTCCATTTCATAAGCGAAAAATTCGCCAGTAGAAACGTCGCAAAACGCGCATCCGCAACTCATTCCGTCAACCGTAACAGAGCAAATAAAATTGTTTCGTTTTTCGTCCAAAATCGTGTTTTCAACGACCGTGCCGGGCGTTATTACTCTCGTTACGTCGCGTTCCACCATTTTGCCCGGCATTGGCTCAGTAAGCTGCTCGCACACTGCCACTTTTAGACCTTTTGAAATAAGTTTAGCTATGTAAATATCGACCGCATGATACGGCACACCGCACATCGGCGCTCTTTTCGTATCTCCGCAATCTCTACCCGTAAGCACAAGGTCAAGTATCTCGCTGGCTTTAACGGCGTCGTCAAAAAACATCTCGTAAAAATCGCCCAGCCTGTACAGCACTATACAGTCGGGGTATTGTTCTTTGATTGTCAGATAATGAGTCATCATCGGCGAAAACGCCATTATTTTTCTCCTATTGTATCTTTTTCCTGCTTTAGAAATATATTTCAATCAAATTGAAGTTCGCACTATATAAATTTTTTGGGTTCTTATAAATACTTACCAATAAAATTTTATAAAACCATTGGTTTTTTTGATAGTCGCTTGTGTAATTTATATAGCACTATGTCTCCAATACTATTATGCAAAGTCTTTAACAGGTCTAATTTTAGCTGCTGAATACTATGCCAAACATAAAATGTTCATATTATGGTTATCATAAGCTTTATTTTTTTAATTTTTGCTGCTTTGAAGTCGTTATTGTCAGATTTTAAAGGCAGTATCCGCATCTTAGTTAAACCACTTTCTAAAATTCTTTATTATATCTAATAAAATTAAGGAGTTTATACTTGAACGAGAATTACTATTTAAGACTTAGTTTTTTATTAGTTAAATAAATACTCTATCAAAAATTTTATTACCTAGTCTTTTACTATCTCACCGAACAAAGTTGCCGATTGCGAACGGTTAATTTTGATATTTACAAATTCGCCCGTGCAGTCTTTGTCGCATTTAAAATTGACAAGTTTTCCGCAGTCGGTGCGTCCGCAATAAACGTCACTATATTTATCGTTTAAGCCGTCAACCAGTATTTCCACCGTCTTGCCTTCAAACTGTTTGCTTATTTCACGCGTAATCACGTTTTGAGCGGCGATAAGCTGCTTTATTCTTTCGGTTTTTACGATTTTTGGTATTTGATTTTCCATTGCATAGCCGGGAGTGCCTTTCCGCCTCGAATAAATAAAACAAAAACAAGACGAATATCTTACCTGCTTGACCAGGTCGAGCGTATCGGCAAAATCCTCTTCCGTTTCGCCAGGAAAACCTACCATAATATCTGATGAAAGCCCCGCATTGGGGATTTTCGCGCGGATTTTACTTACTAAATCAAGATAATATTCGCGAGTGTAGCGGCGGTTCATATTGCGTAAAACAGCGGTGCTGCCGCTCTGGACGGGTAAATGTATGGATTTGCAAATGTTATCGTATTTAGCCACTACGTCGATAATATCTTCCGTAAAATCCTTAGGGTGCGAGGTTAAAAATCTGAGTCTGTATTTATATGGCAGATTTGCAAGTTTTTCGAGCAACTGAGAAAAACTGCTTCCGTCGTCTAAATCTTTGCCGTAAGAATTTACGTTTTGCCCTAATAAAGTTATTTCTTTATAACCATTTTCGAGTAGATAACTGACTTCGGCAACGATATCTTTTTCTTTTCTGCTACGTTCTCTGCCCCTTACATACGGCACGATGCAATAAGTGCAAAAATTGTTGCAGCCGTAAATAATATTAACCCATGCGTTTGCTCCGCTGGTGCGGTACGAATTCATCTCCGTCACGGTGTTGTATTCAGCCGTGTCAATAAGACTGTGCTTTTGCGTTTGACGGGATAATTCTTCGGCGAGCAGTTGCAGATTTGACGTGCCGAGAATAATATTGATAAAAGGAAAACGTTTTTTCAGCTGTTCGGCTACGCCTTTTTGTTGAGACATGCAGCCGCAAACCGCTACTATAAGGTTCGGGTTTTTTTGTTTCAATCTTGAGACTTCGCCGATGTGACCACTGATTTTTGCTTCGGCGGTTTCTCTGATACAACAAGTATTAAAAACGATAATGTCCGCGTTTTGATCGGAATCGGCTTCTATATAATCTAAATCGCGCAAAATTCCCGCGATTTTTTCAGATTCGTGTATATTCATCTGGCAGCCGTAAGTTTTTATAAAATATGATTTCATTAGAAGCCTCCGATATTTTATTATAACTTTTTTTAGCTGAATAGACAAGGGAAAAAATACAAATATTGCTCTAATAGAAAAATGAAATTTAATCTTTGTTATAAAATAAAATAACCTTTATAAAAATCGTGTAACGCTTTGTCCGCGTTTCATTTTTTGACAATATATTGTTTTTTCCCTTAATTATTTAGCCCAATCTATTAATACATTTGCGGTTGAATATTTTATTATAAATAATACTTTTGAAATTAAAGATTAATTTTTTTAATTACGCAATTTGAAAATTTATTTAGTTTAAAAACTAACAGTATTTAGCAATACGCTATGGCACTAAACTTGCTATAAATAAAAATCATTTTACAAATAATAAAAATATGAGGAAGAGCGGCAAAAAAAACGCTGTTTTCATCATCGTAATGGCGGCGGTGATAGGCGTAATTTCACTTACGGCAGCTTTCGGACTTTTCGCTTTTACACGTTCGTCCGACTACATCGACCTTGATTTGAATAAAATCGCATTTTCAAAAACCCTCATTACCGTTCTTGACAAGAACGGTAACTTGATGCGCGCTAATAGTTACGTCAACTTGGACGAACTTTCTGCCGAAACAAAAAGCGCGTTTTTAGCTATCGAGGACAACAGATTTTACAGCCATAACGGCGTGGATTACATCGGCGTGGCTAGGGCTGTAGTAAAAAATCTTTCATCGGGCAAATTGGTGGAAGGCGGCTCCACTATTACCCAGCAGTTAGTAAAAAACACGCACTTAACAAACGACAAAACCGTAAAACGTAAAATTAACGAAATATTGCTGGCATACCAACTGGAAGAAAAAATGAGTAAAAATCAAATACTCGAATCATACTTAAATACCGCTTATTTCGGCGGAGATTGCGTTGGGCTAAACCGCGCCGCAAGCAGTTATTTTGGCAAAAATCCGAAAGACTTGACTTTATCAGAGGCGGCTCTGCTTGCGGGTATGTTAAAATCCCCCAACTTTTATTCGCCCGACAAAAATCCCGAAAACTCTATAAAAAGACGTAATTTGGTATTGGACAAAATGGCGGAGCGCGGATATATTGATCAAACGGCTTTAACCGCCGCAAAGACAGAAACAATCATAAAAATAAAAAGACCCAGCGACGCGGACTTTTACTTAAATTCCGTGTACGCCGAAGCGGCAAAAATACTCGGCATTTCTATTACCGAGCTACGTGGCAGTAATTATATTATATACACCTATTACGATGCCGAAGCCAGCGACAGACTTGCTGAAAGTTTTAAAAACCAAAAAAATGACTTCGGCTTTACTCCCGATAGCATAGGCATCGTTATTGATAACGATACGCGCGGCGTCTCCGCTGCTTACGGCAATGTGAAAGATTTATATAGTATTAAGCGTCAAGTCGGCTCTTTATTAAAACCTTTGGCGGTATACGCCCCCGCTCTTGACACTCGCCAAATTTGCGTAGCTACTCCCGTTTTGGACGCGGAAATAAGCTTTGGGGATTACAGCCCAAAAAATTTCGGCGGAAAATATCAAGGCTGGACGACTGTAACAAAAGCTCTTTCGGAAAGTTTGAATATACCCGCAATAAAAACGCTGAATATGATCGGCGTTCCTACGGCAAAAAAATATTTAACCCGTAACGGCATTACTTTGACCGAAAAAGACGACAACTTGACTTTGGCTTTGGGCTGCGTTAACGAAGGCGTAAGTCCGCTTGAAATAGCGTCGGGTTACTCTACCTTTTCTAACTGCGGAATTTATAAACCCGCAGCTTTAATAAAGTCGATATCATTAGGCGACAAGCTTATTTACCGCCACAACGGACAATCGGCTTACGCTTTTTCCAGGGAAACGGCATATCTCACTACGTATATGCTTATGGATGCGGTAAAAAACGGAACGGCAAAGGCCCTTTCAGATATAAAATTTGAAATAGCGGCAAAGACAGGCACAGTAGGTCCCGACGACAACAGCGATCTTTATATGTGCGGCTATACTACAAGAGAAACTTTTTTCGTTTGGTACGGCGATGAACAAGCGAGAATAAACAAGTCTTTATCCGCGGGAAAAATATGCGGTAACGTATGCAGAGAATATCTACTGTCAGGCAAAACTCCAAGCGATTTTAAAGTACCGAAGGGAATTGCTTGGGCTGAATACGATAAGGACGAATTAAACAGTAGACATCTACTAGTGGAAGCTGATTATAAAACGGATGAAAAAATAATCGTGCCGATTGATATTACAAAAAGTTATTTTGAAAATTAAAATTTTGCGCTATTGTCTGCCAATCCATAGGTGTAACTTGCTAAATAGAAGTAAAAACCTCTGAATACACACAAAAAATTGATTACTATTTGTATTTTAGTAATCAATTTTTTATGTTTTTTATTATACTATGCGTGATTTAGTTATTCAAAAATACTACTATTTCTTACATAATTGAAGCTCATTTACTCATATATTCATTAGTTTTTGATAAATGTTTATATCTCCACCGTCTCAACGCTTTGCAACGCTTCTGCAATCAGTTCGTCAACATCCAATACGCTTTCAACCTTTTCCACTATCTTGAGTTTTGGTCTTGTAACGGGATTTTTTGGCAAAAACACCGTGCAGCAGTCTTCGTACGGCAATATTGAAGTTTCAAAAGTGCCGATGCGTTTTGCTATTTCGATTATCTCATCCTTGTCAAATCCTATCAACGGACGAAACATTGGCAACGTCACAACGGAATTTGTGGAAATAATACTTTCTAAGGTCTGACTCGCCACCTGTCCAAGACTTTCGCCTGTGATGATCGCGCCGATACCTTTTTCTTTTGCGATATTTTCGGCTATGCGCATCATAAACCTGCGAAGAATAGTTATCATAAACTCTTCGGGGCATTTTTTGTGAATTTCCGTTTGAATTTTTGTCACAGACACAATATCCACAGTCATATGAATGGAATATTTTTTTAGTAAAGCTGCTAGTTGCAAGACCTTGTCTTTCGCCAACTGGCTTGTATAAGGGTAGCTGTGAAAATGCAAGGCTCTTATACTCATACCCCTTTTAGCCATCATATAGCCCGCAACGGGGCTGTCTATGCCGCCCGATAAAAGCAAAATACCCTTTCCGCCTGTTCCGACGGGCATACCGTTAACGCATTTTATAACGTCGCGGTAAATAAGCGTTTTGCCGTTTTCCCTAATATCTATGTTTATATTCCAGTCGGGATTTTTTACGTCGACCGTCAGATAGCTGCAAGCGTTGAGTATTCTTCCACCGATTTCCGCCGATACGTCCATTGAGCGCATAGGAAAAGTTTTGTCCGCGCGGTTGGTGACGACCTTAAAACTGCCGTCGGATTTTGTATAAGATAACGCCGCTTGTGTAATTTCGTCGATATTTGAGTTTACTTCGTTAGCCAAACTCAGCGAGTGTAAGCCGAAAACGTTTTTTAATTTATCGACAAGCTCGTTCGTTTTATCTTCGTTAAAAGCCCTTATCAGATATCTTGTCGTGGATTTTTCCAAAGTATATTCGTAACCGCTTAAAGCCGTTTTTATATTAGAAAAAAGCATATTTTCAAAATAGCTTCTATTCGCCCCTTTTAAATGAATTTCGGAATATCTCAGTACTATTACTCGCATTTATTTACCTCTTTAATTTTTCTTAAAAATCTATCAGCTTTATTTTGTTATCAGTCTTCGACTAATTTGTCACACAATTAGAATCAGATAAAAAATTGTTCTTATTTTTTAGATATTTTTTCTATTGCAAATCTCTAAGCATTTTTATGTGTTCGGTCATTTTTTTTGCTAAAAACTCGGTTTCTTCCGTCGTATTATATTTAGAAAAACTAATACGCACGACGCCTTCAATATATTTTCTTTCCAGTCCAGCTGCGGTCATAATTCTGTTTTGTTTGTTTTTCGAACTGCAAGCCGAGCCGAGACCAATGATTATGCCGTCCTGCTCCAGAATATTAGACAATACCTGTGATTTTATGTTTTCAAAAGCGACGGACATAATTGCGGGAGAACCGTCACAACATATAATTTTATAATCGCCTAATGTATCAAAAGCCTTTAATAAAATCGTTTTATATTCGGCAAATTTTTCGCTGTTTTCTTTTATTAAGTCGCTTGCCGTTTTCAACGCCTGGCTCATAGCGATAATGGCCGACACGTTTTCAGTACCCGAGCGGAATCCTTTTTCCTGTCCTCCGCCAAAATGAAGCTGTGATATTTTTGCGTTACTTTTGATATATAATCCGCCTATGCCTTTTGGAGCGTGAAATTTGTGTCCCGAAAAAGCGTACGCGTCAACCCCTGAATTGGCTAAATTAACTTTAATTTTTCCCGCCGCTTGAGTGCCGTCGGAAAAGAAAAGCGTTTTTGGATTTTTGCTTTTAACTTTTTTCACAAGCTCGCCGATATTATTTATCGCGCCCGTTTCGTTATTAACGTGCATTACGGCTACCAAAAGAGTGTTTTCGTCAACGTTATTTATAAGGCTCTCAGCGTTTACGCTTCCGTCTGAGTTTACGGCGGCAAAACGGATTTCGTAGCCTTTGTTTTTTAGATAATTAACGGTTTTGTAAACAGCGGAATGTTCGGTCTCAGTCGTCACGATATTGCCTGTGTGTTTAGATAGACTGCCTAAAATAGCGGTATTGTCGCTTTCCGTGCCGCCTGAAGTGAAATAAATTTCGTCCGCTTTACAACCGAAAACACCCGCGACACTTTCTCTCGCGGACTGAATATCTTTTGCAACAGAAAGAGAAAAAGCAGTCAATGACGACGGATTAAAATATTTCTCGCCGTTATATTTATCGATTAATTTTGTAATTTCATCGTCGACTTTCGTTGTCGCCGCGTTATCAAAATAATATATCATTTATTCCACCACCGTTTGCTATGTCCGTCTTAATCAACTTACCTTTTTATCATTAGCAAAATCAAGGTAAGTTGACTAAACTTAAACTAACTGAGAAAAGAAAAATTTACAAGCGTTCATTTTTTAATTTTAATTTTTCTTTTTTGCTTTAAAAATTCCCGATTAATTATCAAAGCAAAAATTCAAACATTTAAAATTCAATATCTTTTCCCTTATTAAGAATCATACTTAAATTTTTAGTTCGACGCGATAAAACAATTTCTAACACTTTAAAATGTGTTATTTTAAGGTCAAAAAGTTTCGCTGTTTATTTTAAAGTCAATATAGTTACGCCCGATTCGCCTTCGCCAAAAACGCCGAGACGAAATTCCGCCACATTAGGGTGCGAGCGAAAATGATCGTGCAGTCCTGCGCGAAGTTTTCCCGTGCCGATACCGTGAATAATGCGGATTTCGCTTAGACCGTTTAGTATAGCTTCGTCAATAAAAGCGTCCGTTTCCGTAATCGCTTCGGCGACCGTTTTGCCAAGCAAATTTATTTCCGTGCGCGCGGTGGCTTTTCGTATCTGCGTCGAAACGCTTTTTAATTTTTTGGTTTTATCTGACACATCGGCGTATTCGAATAAATCATCGCCGTCCACGACTGTGGTCACGTTGCCGCATTTCACTCTGAATTTATTATTTCGGGCAATGCTGTCCACTACCGCGACGCTGTTGAGCTTACCGACAAAAACGCTGTTGCCGACTTTTATTTTGCTAACATCAACTTTGTCGCCCGTAAAAATGTCGCTCTCTTCCGTTTCGGTATCGTAAACTTTTTCTTTAAGTTTTTTAGCCGTAGCTCTTGCTCCGAAAAGACTTTTTTCGTCTAAATTCGCCCGTTCGACTATTTGCTTTAGTTCGTCCAAAATAAGTTTTGCGTCTTCCTGCGCTTCCGTCACTATGCGTTTTGCTTCGATTTTTGAGTTTCGCAGCAGTTTTTCACGCTCTTCGGATAAAACTTTATTTTTTTCTTTGGCTTTTTCAAGTTCGAGATTTATTTGTTCTTTTTCTTTTTCGACTTCTTCTTTTTTGTCCAAAAATTCTTTGCGTATACGCTCGGCGTTTTGCAAAATATTTTCAAACGAGATTTTTTCCGACGAAAGTCTTTCGCGCGCAAGCTGTATTACCTGCTTGTCAAGACCAAGCCGCGTTGCGATTTCTATAGCGTTACTGCTGCCAGGCACGCCCATAACAAGGCGATAAGTAGGCTCGAACGTGTCGGGATTAAATTCCATCGACGCGTTTTCCACCCCGTCGGTTACGAGCGAATATTCTTTCAACAGACTGTAATGCGTGGTCAAAACGGCTTTCGTTTTTGTTCTACGCATATATTCGGTTATAGCGAGAGCCAAAGCCGCGCCTTCGTTGGGTTCGGTACCCGCGCAAAGCTCGTCTAACAGCACGAGAGTTTTTTCGTTAATTTTTGAAAGTATATAAGTTATATTTTTTATATGGCTGGAAAAAGTGCTCAGGCTTTGCTCGATACTTTGCTCGTCGCCGATATCGCAAAAAATATCTTTATATAAAGCTATTACGGTGCCTTCCGACGCGGGAACGTACATTCCGCCGTACGCCATAAGGCAAAACAGCCCGATAGTTTTCAGCGTTACAGTTTTACCGCCCGTGTTTGGGCCCGTTACGACGATAACGTTAAAATCTTTGCCAATATTGACCGAAACTGGCACTACTTTATCTTTATTAAGTAGCGGATGCCGTCCGTTAATAATGTTGCAAAATCCATTGTCGTTTAAAAGCGGTCTGACGGCCCTTACTTCGATAGAATAACGGGCTTTTGAAAAAGCGACGTCAATGTCGGATATAATTTCCTGGTTTTTAATGAGCCTGTCCGAAATAACCGAAACTTTTTTTGTAAATTCCTGCAGTATGCGCTCGATTTCTTCCGCTTCCTGCATTGTCAGAGTTTTCAGCTCGTTATTAAGGTTGACTATCGCCAAAGGCTCTATAAAGACGGTCGAACCGCTCGCGGATTGATCGTGTACCAGTCCAGTAACAGCCCCTTTGTACTCTTGCTTTACGGGAATAACATACCGTCCGCCGCGCATTGTGACTATTGCGTCCTGCAGATACGGAGCCATAGCCTTAGATTTTGTATAACTGGCGAGTTTTTCTCTTATGTCGGCATTAACTTTTTTTATTTTTTTTCTTATTGATGCCAGTTCGTCGCTTGCTCGGTCGCTCATTTCGTCTTCGGAAATAATAGAAATATCTATCGTTTCTTCAAGATCTTTGTCTGCGTAAATATTTACGGCAATGTCCTTTATCATACATTCGGGCAGCAAAGCAAAATTCATTAAAGTAGCCTTGGTTCCCCTTGAAAGCCGCAACAGACGCATAACTCTAAGTAGTTCTTTCATAGATAGCGTCGACACTATTCTGGCTTTTTGCGCCGCTTCGGTAATATCGTCAAAATTGAAGTCGGGCATTATCGCGTTATCTACGTACCTGCGGGCTTCCTGCGTCAGATTCAATAAATATTCTATATTATCTACGTCGTCCGACGGAACGGTAGCCAAGACTTTTTCTTTTGCCGTATGGCTCACCGCAAACTCTGAAACCCTTTGTAAAACAGTATTGTATTCTAGTTTTTGTATCGTTTTTTGATTCATTATCTTAATTTTGCGCCCAGTTTTTCATTTAAAGTTTTAAGACACTTGTTTATTTGCGGATCGATATCAACGTCCTTCAGCGTTTCATTACCCCTGAACCTTACAGATAATGCCACGCTTTTTTTGCCCGCCTCGATTTGATTACCCTTATAAACGTCGAAAACTTTTGAGCTTTCGCATAACGGGCAAGTCGATTTTATTATGTCGATAATTTGCTCCGCCATAACGGCGTCGTCGACTACAAAAGCAAAATCTCTATCGATAGCGGGGAATTTTGGTATAGGTTTAAGTTTTATCGCGGGATTATACATCGGCAATACTCTGTCAAAATCGATTTCAGCCGCAAAAACGTTTGTAAGCGAAAAGTTTTCCGCTACTATTGGATGAATTTGACCGAAAAATCCTATTTTTTCGCCGTTTGCGTAAATATCCGCCGAGATACCCGGATGTAATATATTTTCGTTGGAACGATGCAATTTTATTTCAATACCCAAAGCGTTTAAAGTTTGGATTACATCGGATTTTAACGTGTAAAAATCGTGTCCGCTTATCACAATCGCCAAAGTGTCTTTTTCTTGCGGTAATTTTGTCAGTTGGGCTTCATCTGACAAATATACCCTTGCATATTCGAATAATTTAAATTCGTAGTTACCTTTTGATTGATTAGTCTGAGTTACTTCCAATAAACTTGGGAGTAACGTGACTCTCATCAAACTCAGCTCTTCACCCAGCGGGTTTATGAGCGGAATATAGTTGGTTTTGTCCGCGTCGGGGTCCAGTAAAGTTTTATTGACCAAAGCCTTACCGTAGAACGAATATGTTTTCGCTTCCTGATAGCCAAAACCGCACAAAATACGTTTTACTTTGTCTATTATTATCATCGTATCGGTTTTTCCGCCTTTTGTAACCGTGGCAGTCGGCAGCATGGTCGAAACGATATTGTCGTAACCGTAAAGACGTATTATTTCTTCTATTATGTCGCAATCGCGCGTAATATCTTCACGGTACTGCGGTATATAACAAGTTAAACCGCCGTCTTTAATAACCGTTTTTATATTAAGATCTTCAAGTATTTTTATGACGTTTTCTTCAGGCACTTCCACTCCCAAAAGCTGTTTAATCCGCACAAACGGAAATTCCAGAACCATTGGCTTGGACGCCGCTTCGATTTGGATTTTGCCTTGCGCGATTTTGCCGCAATTAAGTTCCTGCACCAAATGCAATGCTCTATCCAAAGCTATTTTTGTAGTATAAGCGTCAACGCCTTTTTCAAAACGCGCGGACGAATCGCTGTGGACTTTTAGCTTTTTGCTGTTGTGGCGAATATTTTCGCGGTTGAATTTTGCCGCTTCAAAAGCCACCGCTTTCGTTTCGTTTTTGATGCCCGAATTTTCTCCGCCCATAATGCCCGCAAGTCCTACCGCGCGGGTTTTGTCTGCGATTACGAGCGTGTTATCGTCCAAAACGTATTCTTTTTTGTCGAGCAAAGTTATTTTTTCGTTAGCTTTCGCGCGTCTTACTATTATCGTTTTGTCATTGATTTCGTCGTAGTCGAATGCGTGCATAGGCTGACCGAGTTCGGTAAGAACGTAGTTGGTTATATCGACAAAATTATTAAAAGAGCTGTGTCCCGAAAAATACAGACGGCGTCTCATCCATAACGGAGATTGCTCGATAACTGCGTCTGTCACCACAGCCATATTGTAGCTTGGGCAAAGGTCCTTGTCCATCACGTTCGCGCTTACCATATCAGCGGTTTTACATTTGCTGTCGCAAACGTAGTCGGTCGTAACGGGTTTTACTTTTTTGCCCAAAGCCGCCGCCACTTCGCGGGCCAGTCCGTAAACGCTGCCGCAGTCGGGGCGGTTGCTCGTAATACTTACGTCCAAAACATAATCGTTGTAACCCAAAACTTCTTTCATATCAGTTCCGATTACTTCGTTATTAGTTAATAACAATATTCCGTCGACACTCGCTCCCGGGTAAATATCTTCGGTCGCGCCGAGTTCTTCACCGCCGCAAAGCATACCGACCGACTCCACTCCGCGCAATTTGCCTTTTTCTATATGTTTTCCGCACGGAAGATCGGATTTGTGCAACGCAACAGGAACAACGTCGCCTTCGTTCACGTTCGGCGCGCCGGTTACGATTTGCAAAACCTCTTTACCTACATCGACCTGACAAACTTTCAATCTGTCGGCGTCGGGGTGTTTTTCAATTTTTACAATTTTGCCGACGACTACGTTACGCAAGTTTTCGCCGAGATAAGTCACTTCTTCAACTTCAAAGCCCGCGGAAACGAGTTTTGCGCATAACGTAACAATATCTACATCTATATCTACATAGTCTTTTAACCAAGATAATAAAGCTTTCATTTTTTCGCTCCCCCTTTAATCCTTAAACTGCTTTAAAAAGCGAATGTCGTTTTCGTAACAAAGTCTGATATCGGGTATGCCGTATTTTATCATAGCCATACGCTCCATGCCAACACCAAAAGCGTACGCGCTGTATTTACTGCTGTCGATACCGCAGTTTTCCAAAACGAACGGATGAACCATGCCTGCGCCAAGAATTTCTACCCAACCCGTGCCTTTGCATACGTTACAGCCTTTTCCTCCGCAGTTACTGCAAGTAAGGTCTACTTCCACGCTGGGCTCGGTAAACGGAAAATACGACGGACGCAAACGAACCTGCGTTTTTTTGTCAAATATATTTTTTGCCAAATATTCCAAAGTGCCTTTAAGGTCAGATAAGGTAATGCCTTCGTCCACTACCAAACCTTCGACTTGGTGGAATATAGGCGTATGCGACGCGTCGGAATCCGAGCGGT
>DAOTGG010000020.1:0-18180 GCA_035446985.1 Eubacteriales bacterium | reverse complement strand
AATTTATATTGCTTTGAACATATTCGTGAGTTGTCTTTTCGGCAAACTGTTTTTTCACGCTTTCCATAAGCTCGGCGAAGTTTCCGCCCGTATATTCGACGTAAAAATACGACGAAAAATTACGCAGCGTATCCACGTTGTAAACTTTTCTCAGGTTTATCGGAACGGAAATTCTTATCGGTTTTTTATCTCTATTCTGCGTGTCTATTTTTTGCAAATATATAGATTGCAATACGGCTGCCGTCAAAAACTGAGTTACAGACGCGCCGTAACTTTTCGCAGCGTCTTTAAGAGCATCGCTCTCGCAAGTAAGTTTGTAATATATCATTCCGTTTTGCGGCAAGGGCTTGCCTTTCATGTGCATAGCCTTTACTCTTTCGGGCGGCGGCAGTTTTTCCTTGTTTTTAACTATCTGAAAACAGTCCTGCAGTTCTTCAAATCTCGGTTTGTCTTTATAGTGAGGACAGTTTGTTCTGTCGGCGATTACGTATCCTTTTCTTGTCAGATACGCCAAAATTAAAGAGTTAAAAAATCTCATACCGCCTGAGCCGTCGGTAGCGGAATGGAAAAATTCCATCGCTATTTCTTTGTAAAAATAGGTAACTCTTACCATACTTCTACGATGATCAAGTTTTAACGGTTTGCAAGGGAACGAGTCTTGTTCTTCGATAACAAGAGGAGTAGTGGGAGCGTCAAGATACCACCAAAAAAGCCCTGCTTTGAGCGAACTTGTGATAGTGGGGTATCTCAATACGACGTCGTTTACCGCTTCCTGTAAAATAATAGGATCAATCTCTTCATTAAATATCGCGGCGAGTCTGAACTGGGCGTTACTGTCGCGCGCAAGAGCGGGGTATATCAAAGCCGCGTTATCGAGCTTGAACCATTGTTCTTTGTGAGTGGGTTGTTTTTTTGCTATTTGTCTTATTCTATAAGGAACGCTTTGGATTTTTTCCTCGTTTTTTTCGCGTTTTTCCTGCAACTTTTTTTGACGGCGTTCGTATTTTTCGCGACGTCTGTTTTCCGCTTTCTGCATTCTCAAAGCGGCTTTTTCTTGTTTTCTGGCTTTATTTTCTTGTTTTTTCTCTTTTATTTCTTTTCTTTTGGCTGCTTTAACGGATTTTTTATCTGATTTATTAGATTTTTTATCATTTTTACGCTCCATTTTCTCGGTTTTGGCAAGCGTAGCCGCCGCAAGTTTTTTTGCGTTCTCTATTTCTTTCAGACGCGCTTTTTCTTCTTTTTTAGCCTTTAACTGTTTGCGTTTTTCGGCTTTGTTTATTTTTTTCAATTCTTTATTTTCTTCCATATATTTCCTGCCGTTTTTTATTTTTTGTCGGTAATTTGTTCTTATTAGTTTAGCACAATTAGCGAGCTTTTTACCACAATATAACAAATTTTTTTCGTTTGCAATTATTATTGCCTAGAATTTTATATATTAAGACTCTACATTTAAGTTTTTTTTCTCTACCGTTTTTTATTTTGATTCCATTAAAGGGGACATTTTATTGACTAACCGACTGGAATGGAGTAGAATATTTTTAATAATTTTTTAAGAGAGGGCGAAAATGTTTCAAAATCTTATTTCCGCCGTAATTGAGTTTGCTGCCGACGGCATATCGATTTTTGGCTACAAAATATATTTTTACGCCTTATTAATCACAACGGGCATGGTATGCGCTATTGTCGTGGCTTCAAAACTTATGAAAAAGAAAGGCATACCTGGCGACCAAAGTCTTGATTACGCAATAGTGGTAATTCCGCTTGCTATTATCGGCTGCCGCATTTATTTTTTACTGTTCCCGTATAGTAATATCAGTTACGAGCAGTTTGAAGCCAGTTGGTCATGGCAAAACTTTTGGGCGATACGAAACGGCGGACTGGGTATATACGGCGGCGTAATACTCGGCTATATCGGTGCGTTCATACTCACAAGAATTAAAAAACAAAAGTTATTTGAAATCGGCGACTGCGTCATACCGGGGTTATTGCTTGCTCAAAGCATAGGCAGATGGGGCAACTTTGTAAACGGCGAAGCGTACGGCAATTTGGTTTTGAATCCTAATTTGCAGTTTTTCCCTTATGCTGTATTTGCTGACGGAGCGTGGCATCAAGCGACTTTCTTTTACGAAAGCGTTTTCACGCTGATAGGCTTTTTTGTCTGTTTAGTTTTGATAAAAGACGAGCATTACCGCGACGGCTGGTGTATGAGTTTTTACGGCATTTATTACGGTCTTGTCAGACTTGTAATAGAAGGAATGCGAACCGACAGCTTGTTTTTGCGCGTGCCTATTATATGGGAAAGAAGATTTTGGGAAACGGGTATCAGAATATCGCAGCTTGTGTCAGTAATAATTATTATTATGGCGCTTGCCAGAATCGTTTATATTTATCGTAATGATATTAAAAACCTTTGGGAGAAAAGGCATAGAAAATCAAGCACAAAAGCTTAAAGGAGAACGAAATTGGACGGAAGAAATTTGACAATGCTGACGGATTATTACGAGCTTACAATGATGAACGCGTATTATCTGAAACGTATGACGGACACGGTAGCCGTTTTTGACGTATTTTTCCGCGCGTATGACGAAAGCAATTACGTTATTGCCGCGGGGTTACAGCAAGCTGTGGAATATTTATTAAACTTGCGTTTTACCGATGAGGACATAAAATACCTTGAAAGCACAAACGGTTTTGACAAGGGTTTTCTGGGAAGTTTAAAAGACTTCAAATTCACGGGCAATATTTACGCTGTTGAAGAAGGCACCGTCGTTTTTCCGACAGAACCGCTTTTGATAGTGGAAGCTCCTATAAATCAAGCTCAGCTAGTTGAAGGCGCGCTATTAAACATACTTAATTTCCAAACGTTAATCGCAACTAAAGCCGCTCGTATTTGCAGAGCGACTGACGGAGGAAGCGTGTTGGAATTTGGTCTAAGGCGCGCGCAAGCCCCCGATGCGTCGATATACGGCGCGAGAGCCGCTGTTATCGGCGGCTGCGACACGACCAGCAACGTTTTGGCGGCGCAGATGTTTGGAGTTCCGCCCGCTGGCACTCACGCTCATAGCTGGGTTATGGCTTTTCCGACAGAAATCGACGCTTTTCGCGCGTATGCCGAAATTTATCCCGACAAATGTCTTTTACTCGTGGACACTTACGACACTCTGAAAAGCGGCGTGCCTAACGCCATAAAAGTTTTTGACGAGCTGAAAGCAAAAGGCATCAAACCGTTTGGTATTCGTTTGGATAGCGGCGACTTGGCGTATCTATCCAAACAAGCGAGGAAAATGCTTGACGACGCGGGATACAAAAACGCTAAAATATGCGTGAGCGGCGACCTTGACGAATACGTTATACAGTCGCTGAAACTTCAAGGCGCGTGCATAGACATATACGGCGTCGGCACCAAAATGATTACGAGTTCGCATACGCCCAGTCTTGGCGGAGTTTATAAACTTTCGGCATTAAAAGACGGAAACAAATATATACCGAAAATGAAGGTTTCCGATAATCCGATAAAAACCACAAACCCGGGCAGAAAAAGCGTTTACCGTCTTATCGACAATCATACTAAAAAAGCTTTGGCGGACGTTATTACATTATACGATGAAAAAATCGACGACAACGAGGACTACAAAATCACGTCGGAAACAGAACGCTGGAAAACAATGATTCTGACCGACTTTACCGCCGTTCCGCTGCTCAAAAATATTATTATCGGCGGAAAAGTGGTTTATGATTTTCCGACTCTAAAACAAATAAAAGCCAAAACAAAAGAAAATCTGGACGCTTTTTGGGACGAATACAAAAGAAACGAAAAACCGCAGCTATTCAAAGTCGACTTGTCTGACAAGCTTTATTCGACAAAACAAAAACTTATCGCTGCGACAAGAGGAGAAATAAAATAAATGCGACAACCTGTAATTTTTCGAGGCACCCTTAGGAACAAACACTCCAAAAGACAAAAAGACAGCGTTAAAGAAAAGAGCAGCGTTTCTCATAAAGAGGAAAAAGACGTTGAAATCGTAGTTAATACCGAACCCGAGTTTCCCGAATACGACGCTTTGACATTTACCGACGACAGCAGAAAAATGGATGAAAGCGACAAGCCGAAAGTCGAATTGTCCGAGCTGTTAACGGCTGACTGCGATTTAAAAAAACTTTGCGACGATTTGCTGAAATAACCCGAAAAATTTTTTACAACGAAATTAAAAACCCGATAAAAAAAATCGGGTTTTTTATTTTAAATTAAGATAAATGCATATATAGTACAGTATTAAAAATTATATTGACCTTAAGACCGATTTTGAGTATAATATAGTCTACGCTAAAATTAAGGGAGGGAAAATATGAAAAAAACAATCGCATTTTTTTTGATTTTTGCTTTACTCTTAACAACGTTGTCGATTGCAGGATGCTCTAAACCAATATACGCTGTGGAATTCGATTCTAACGGCGGAAGCCGACCGGCTTCGCAGTTAGTTGACAGAGGGGAGTTGGCGGAAGAACCCGCTGTTCCTACTAGAAACGGATTCCGTTTCGACGGCTGGTTTACCGACGAAGATTGCGAGCAAAAATTCGATTTTACTACCGCTATAAATAAAGATGTAACTCTATATGCAAAATGGACGGAAATTTTCTCCGTTAGATTTTTCCAAACGGACGGAACTTTGATTTCTGAGCAGAACGTGCCGCAGGGAGAAATTTTAAATGAACCCAACGATCCGCAAAAAAATGGTTACGTATTTATCGGCTGGTATACTGATGAAAACTGCGTGCAGGAATATGATTTCAATATAGCTGTAAACGCTAATCAGTCGATTTACGCAAAATGGGTTGCCGATACGTCCAGAACATGGCTTGTTAATTTTAAACAAAGCAACGAAACGCTGATAGATCAGCAGATCGTTCGCGGCGGCGACCGCATTTCAGTTCCGCAGGAGCCGACGATAAACGGAAAAATTTTTCTCGGCTGGTACGCGGACAATCAGTTTCAAAACGTTTTTGATTTTGAAACCGTAGTTACGTCGGATTTAGTCGTCTACGCAAAATTTATAGACATAACCCCGTCGGGCAGTTTCCAATGGGTGAGCCTTCCCAACGGCAATGTTGAAGTTAAAAAATTCATCGGCACCGAAACCGAAGTGGCTATTCCGTCAACGTACGACGGCAAGACCGTCACTAGTATAGGCTCGGAGGCTTTCAGCAGTTCGGATGTAGTTACGGTAATAATCCCCGACGCCGTGACGAATATCGCATATAGAGCGTTTTTCCAATGTCAGCTTTTATCCGATATTATTATACCCGACGCAGTAACGACAATATCCTCGTACGCTTTTTACGGCTGTTCGGGTTTAATGAACGTTTCAATCGGTAACAGCGTAAACACAATCGGCGAAACCGCGTTTTTTGGTTGCTTGAATTTAACGAGCGTGGAAATACCCGCTTCCGTTACCAGTCTGGGATACTGTGCGTTTTATAAATGTGACAATCTCGCTTACATATCTGTTAATGCGGAAAATACCGCTTACAAATCTATCGACGGCGATTTATACAGTAAAGACGGAACCGTTTTGTATCAATACGCAATCGCTAAAAAAGCGACAAGCTTTACGATTCCCGACGATGTAGAAACTGTTACCGCTTTCGCGTTTGGCAACAGTCCTTATTTAAACGAGATTATTATTCCCGACAGCGTAACGGATATAGTCAGCCGCGCATTTTCAAACTGTAAAGCTATGAAAAATTTTACCGTTAGCAATGATAACCCGATTTATAAATCGGTAGACGGTAATTTGTACAGTAAAGACGGTACCAAATTATTTAATTACGCGCTAGGCAAAACATCAAGCGTTTTCACCATTCCTTCCGATGTAACGATTATATACGACAACGCTTTTTCATACAGTACCAATCTGACGGGGGTAAATATTCCCGACAGCGTAACTGGTATACGCGCGAGCGCTTTTTACGAATGTGTGAATTTAAAAAGCGTGACAATTCCCGACAGCGTAACGTTTATAGGTATGGCGGTATTTTACGGCTGCGTAAATATGACAGACGTAACAATTCCGAATAACCTGATATATTTAAATAATTGGCTTTTTGCTTTTTGCGAAAATCTCACTACCGTGGTTATTCCCGAAAGCGTTACGGGCATCGGCGATTATGCGTTTTATAAATGCGGAAGTTTAATCAGCGTAAATATACCCTACAGAGTGGGAAGCATAGGGGAATATGCTTTTGCTGATTGTTCCGAATTGACGAACATCAGGATTCCTACGAGCGTGTTATATATTTACGGTTATGCTTTTTTAAATTGTTCCAATTTAACTATCAATTGCATAGCTACAAGTCAACCTGCAACATGGAACGTAAACTGGAACTACGACAACCTTCCCGTAGTATGGGCATACAAGAGCTGATTTTAATCGATTAAAAATCAAATTACTAAATCTTTATTTCATTATAAAACTACAAAAACTGTAACAAAAAACGCGTTCGGATTTACGAACGCGTTTTAACTGATTTAGCGATTAAGTAATTAAACAACCCATTCGCCGTTAACAAAGAGTTGAACTTTTGAGCCGTCTTTATGAATACCAACGACGTCAAGGTCGTCCGCGCCTATCATAAAGTCGCAATGTTCCAAACTTTCGTTGCAGCCGACTTTGTCAAGTTCTTCCGCCGTCATTTTTGTGCCGTTTTTAACGGTGGTGGGGTATGCTTTGCCTAAAGCAAGGTGGCAGCTGGCGTTTTCGTCAAACAATGTGTTGTAGAACAAAAGTCCAGTTTTGCGGATAGGCGAGTTTTTGCCCAGAAGAGCGATTTCGCCGATACGGTGACTGCCTTCGTCCATTTCGATAATGTTTTTGAGAGCGTCATAACCTTTTTTCGCGCTGTAATCAACGACGTAGCCGTCTTTAAATGTAATGGAAAATTCGTCGATAATATTACCGTTATCTACAAGCGGAAGAGCGTTTTTGACGACGCCGTTAACCTTATATTTGTGAGGAGCGGTAAATATTTCTTCCGTAGGCAAATTAGCTGTGAAAGGCAATCCGTCCTGAGCCATTTCTTGAGCGGCAAACCATGTATGACCTTCAGCAAGACCTACCTTGAGGTCGGTGCCGTTACTGCTTGTTAATTGAATGTACTCAAAATCGTTGTCGTTAAGAATTTTTGCTCTGCGGTTAAGCGTTGCGATATGTTGTTCCCAAGCTTTAAGCGGATCTTTTTCGTTTAAGCGCATTGTGTGAGCGATAGCGTCCCAAAGCTTGTCCACAGCGTTCGCTTTTTTCGGGAAAATCTTTTTTGCCCAGGATTCCGTAGGAACGGAAACTACAAGCCAGCGGATTAAGTTGCTCATAGACGCGTCCTGATAGCGTTTGAAAGCTTTTCTAGCCGCGATATTAGCGAGTTTTAGTTTTTCGGGGTCAACTCCCGCAAAAATAGAAGGATCTTCAGCCGCGATTGAGATAACGCACATTCTTTCGTCAACCATTTCGTCGCGTCTGTCGACTTGCCATTTTGAGATATGTTGCAATGTTTCAATAGTTTCGTTATCGTATCTCAAACGTGAGAATTTTTCATCTCTGTAATCAATTTTTACCGATTTTGCGCCGTGTTTGTATGCCGCATCTGCAATAAGACGAGCAAACGGAGCCGTTTCAATAGGAGCATTGATTACTAATGTTTGTCCTTTTTGCAAATTTACGCCTATTTTTATGCAAAGTTCAGCGTAATCGGCCAATTGTTTAGTTGTAAGCATTTATTATATCTCCTTTTTTTGTTCACGCTTATTTTATACGCTACGAGTTTTCTTTGTCAAGATAAAAGTTAGAGAATGTTTTAGTTTCATTGCATATTGAATAAAATTATGGTATAATATCCCAAAAAATATTGGAGGGTTAACTTTATGGCAGCACCAATCGTAAGAGGGGGGATACTCAAGGCAATAATCACCACCGTGGTTATACTTGCTGTTATCGTAGGCGTCGCTGCGTTAATCGCTAACGTTACGCCCAATCAAGTCGGTCTTGGAAATATAAACATAAACGGACAAACGCTTAATGACCTCGGCTTGGCGGATTATAAAGTAAAAGATATTTTCACGGCGATAAAATCGCTTTCGGCAGACACAAGCGCAATGATAGATAATCCTATCGATGAAGAAGCCGAAGCAAACGCGGAAGCGTTATTGGGCGGCAGCAGCATAGTAGACGGCACAGGTCAAGTTGATTACACGGCTATCTACAATGACAAAGTTGTTTATGACGAATCCACACAAATCGAATATCAGGACGTGGAGTTGGGCGCGCTTGCAAACAATTGTTTGCAACAGCTCATAGCAACTTCCGCTTTTAACGGTCAAGGCGTAATGGTATACGCAGGCAACCAGATTCCGCCGGTAGCGTTAAGAGAAGGTATGGAGTATACGATTAATGATTTTGATATAAAAATCGAAGCTCTTACCATAACCGTAGCGGAAAAAACCCATGTTAATATCGTTGTCAGCTTTGATTTGACAAAACTTACGCAAGATCCGCAAGTTCAGTCTGTTTTAGCGACTATTGAAAACACGGGCATTATCAAACTGCCCAATCCGTTAAAAATTATCGTTGCGGCTAATATCGAAGTTATTTATGACGCCGCTACTGAAAGTATTTCTTTCGGTACGGATAGCTCTATTCTTTTGCAAAACAATCAGCTTTTGACAGACTCGCTTTTCGCTTTGCTTAATGAACAAGCTGAAAGTATAAGAAGTATGGCTGTCAATCAAGTCGGCGAAATTTTCTGCCGCATAGTCAATAACCTTGGCAAAGTAAAGAGTATTGAAAACGGCAAAATCGTTTTTGAAACCTTTACATTAAGCGACATTGGCTAAAATTTAAATTTTTACATTAATAAAAAGACCGCAAACAGCGGTCTTTTTTTGTTACTAAATTTTTTAAAAACTCTAAATTTTTTCCATTATTTTTTGTATCACATCTTTTTTTAATACCGTATTATGTCCCGAAACGCACGTGTCAAAATCTAATTTCTCGTAAATTTTCAAAGTTTCAAGATACGTTGATTTTTCACAGTAAATAACCGGCACAATTTCTTCAACAGTATCACCTATATTATCGCCCGCGACCAGGACTTTGTCTGTTTCGTCAATCACGCTGATACTGTCGATTGTATGACCTGGGGTGTAAATCAGCTTGATTTTATCTTCTTCAAAATACAGCTCGCTGTCAAAAGTTATATCGGGTACAGCTTTTTCTATTTTACCGTTAGCGTATTGACCGAATTTACCCAGCATTTCATCCCATTTTTCCAAAATCATTTTTCTGCACAAACTGTGGGCGATAATAGGGTATTTTTTTGTATTTCCCCAAATATGGTCCCAATGATAGTGAGTGATAATTATTATCGTTTGTTTACGTCTGTCCGCAAATTTTTTTATAAAATTAAAATCAACGGAACCCAAACCCGTATCGATAATAAAATTATGTTTTTCGCCTTTGACCAGATACGCGTTCAAATCCCAGTCGTCGACTTTGCGGGAAAACATCAAGCAGCGGTTTTTTATCGCTTTTACTTCCATTTTTACCTGCTTATAACGTTATTTTTTCATTGACGTAAGCCGCTATTTCGCTTATCGGCAGTCTTATTTGCTCCATACTGTCACGGTCGCGCAAAGTTACGGTGTCGTTTTCCAGCGTTTCAAAATCTATCGTTACGCAGTAAGGAGTGCCGATTTCGTCTTGACGGCGGTAACGTTTGCCGATACTGCCCGCATCGTCGTAAGAGCATGCAAAATGCTTAACAAGGCTGCGGTATATCTCTCTTCCTTTTTCTGACATATTTTTTTGCAACGGCAGCACGGCGATTTTGTATGCGGCTACGGCGGGGTGAATATGCAATACTACGCGCGTTTCGTTTTCAAGTTGTTCTTCGTCGTAAGCTTCGCACATCAGCGCAAGCATAAGTCTATCCGCGCCGATACTATACTCGATAACGTAAGGAATAAATTTTTCATTCGTAACGGGGTCAAGATAAAGCATAGATTTGCCCGAAAACTCCTGGTGACGAGTCAGGTCGTAATCCGTACGGTTGTGTATGCCGTTAAGTTCCGACCAGCCGAAAGGATAAAGATATTGTATATCGCAGGCGGATTTTGCGTAATGAGCCAGTTTTTCGTGGTCGTGGAAACGCAGGTGTTCGGGATTTATGCCTATCGCAGTCAAAAAGTCGTGCGCTTTTTTCTTGTAATCGTTATAAAATTCGCCGTCCGAGCCTTCCTTGCAAAACCATTGGTGCTCCATCTGTTCAAACTCGATTGTGCGGAAAGTAAAGTTACCGGGCGTTATTTCGTTTCTGAAAGCTTTGCCTATCTGCGCGATACCAAAAGGCACTTTCGCGCGGGTTGAGCGTTGAACGTTCAAAAAATTCACAAACTCGCCTTGCGCCGTTTCGGGACGCAGATATATGCGGTTTTGATTTTCGTCGGTTACGCCGCGACTTGTTTCGAACATCATATTAAACTGTCTGATCGGCGTCCAGTCAAAGTTTCCGCATCTGGGACAGTTGATTTTGTGTTCGGCGATATATTTTTCCATTTCGTCGTTACTCATAAGGTCGACGTCTATTTCGCCTTTGGAATATTCTTCAATTAGGTTGTCGGCTCTGAAACGCGATTTGCATTTTTTGCAATCCATTTTCGGGTCGGTAAAAGAAGCGATGTGTCCGCTTGCTTCCCAGACTTTTGAGTTCATCAGTATAGCGGCGTCAACCCCGAAAGAATTTTCGCTTTCGGTGACAAATTTTTTCCACCAAAGTTTTTTGACGTTGTTTTTTATTTCAACGCCGACGGGTCCGTAATCCCACGTGTTTCCCATTCCGCCGTAAACTTCGCTGCCCTGAAAAATCAAACCTCTGCCCTTGCAAAGATTTACTATTTTGTCCATTGTCGCTCCTGCCATATATTTAACGCCTCCGCATTTATCATTTACACAATTTTAATCGACACTTAGTTTATTGTCAAGTAAAGGTATTGACATTGCTTTAGCGGATTGCTAAAATAGCCGAATAGGGGGGAAATCAATTTATGAACGAAAATATAAAAACTGAAGTCCGCGCAAACCCGAAAAATTACAAAATCGGCTGGAAAGGCTGGCTTTTGATATGGGGGCTTGGACTTGCTGGACAGCTCTGCTGGTGTGTGGAAAATAACTGGTTCGCAAATTACTTAGGAAGAGAATTCGGTTACAATCCTGGTATCGTTACGGCGATGACCATTTGCTCGGCGTTAGCTACGACATTCGCGACTTTTTTATTCGGCACTTGGTCGGATAGAAAAGGCACGCGTAAACCTTTCGTAGCTTTCGGCTACATAGCTTGGGGCGTATTTACCATAGTCTACGGTCTTACGCACTTATACAGTCAATCGATATACGGCAACGTCGTGGCTATCGGTATCGTTATAGTTTTGACGGATACCGTAATGAGTTTCTTTGGTTCCGCTGGCAATGACTCGGGCTTTAACGCCTGGTGTTCCGATATGCTGAGCGACGGCAACCGCGGGCAGATAGGCGCGACTTTGGCAGTCCAACCTGTATTGGGTACACTTATCGGCACAGTAGCGGGCGGCGCGATAATAGAGGCGTTTTCCAAAAAAGACCCGTTGACAGGAGAGGCTATAGGCGCAACAGGCTATATGGAATTTTTCATTATAATGGGCATCTTCGTTATGCTTTTCGGCATATTGGCTTTATTCACAATGAAAAACGCGCCGAAACTCAAACCTTACAAAAACGGTTCTTTTTGGCATCAATTCGCATCCGTATTTAATTTTAAAAAGTTCTTCAAAATGAAAGAACTTGTTTGGATTAATGTAGCGGTAACTGTGTATTTTGTCGGTTTCAACTGTTTCTTTTTGCACGTTATGGGCTGGCTTAATTTCAGCTTGCAGTTTGGCGAAGGCAACGCGGGTATGCTCTTAGGCATTCCGCTGATTATAGCTACTCTTATCTCGATACCCGCGATATTCCTTATCAACAAAAACCGCTCGCCAATAGTAGCGTTTTTCTCGATAGCGGTTACCATTGTCGGCGCGCTGTATATCTTTTTTGTTGTGGGCGACGGCAGCGGACTTGACCCGAATAGAGTCGTCGCAGGCTATACAGATGTGTTTAACGTTAAAAACCTTCCGGTACTTGTTGGCATAACTTTATTGGGTATAGGTTACGTATGCAGTATTCAAACGTATATGGTCTGGCAGAAAAAACTCTATCCCGACGAACAAAGGGGACAATTTGAGGGCATAAGAATACTGTTCTTCGTGCTTTTCCCGATGGTTTTGGGTTCGCTTATCGCACAACCGATTATCGAAGCTACTGGCGCGTCTCGCGACATTATCGGTATAAACGGTATGGTCTATACTGAAAGTCTGCCTACTCATTACTTGTTTATCGGCTCGGCAGTATTGGCTTTGCTGTCGGTTATTCCTTTGATTTTTGCGACAAGACTTCATAACGCAAGGGTAAAACTCGAAAAAACAACCGAAGTCATAGTCGCCCCGATAGATTAAAATTTTTAAAATAATCTAGTTTTAAGATTTTAATTAGTAGAAAAAAAGCGGACGAATAACGTCCGCTTTTTTTATGAGAAATTTTTTAGTGCATATATTTTAGTTTTGTGGCGAGACCGCCGCGAATATGCCGTTCGGCGAGATTAAGATTCAATACCCGTTTTACCATGCGCAGACGCTGTTTATCTATCAATCGCAGCCTTTCGGTCAAATCTTTGTGCACGGTAGATTTTGAAACGTCAAATTTTTTTGCCGCGCCGCGTACCGTGCTTTGGCTGTCAATTATGTAATCAGCCACCGCAATCACTCGTTCGACAATATACTCTCTCATTGAGGCTCCTCCGCATGAAATGTAGTACTAATATATTGTCGAAACGTGTCAAAAAGACTATTTAAGGCTTATTTATCGCCTTTGTTAAGCTCGTCAAGGTATTTTTGACGGATATTGTCCCAAAGATTGTACCGTTCGGGATGAGAAACGGCGGAAAACATTCGTTCTTTCGCAAAAGGTATGTCCTCTTGTATTTTGTGAATAAGGTCTTTCATATATTGTCTTTGCGTATGCTTGTCAGCGGGACAAGGATTTTTTACCACGGGAAGATTTTTCGCGTAAGCGTTTATTTCACGCTCGCTAATGTAAACTATGGGGCGAATGACGGTGATTTTCATTCTTGACATATAACTTTTCGGTGAAAAAACGGATAGCCTGCCTTCGTAAAAAAACGAAAGTAAAAACGTTTCGATAACGTCGTCCGAGTGATGCCCCAAAGCAAGTTTATTAAAACCTATTTCGTTTATTTTCGTATTTAACGCGCCCCGACGCATTTTTGAGCAAAGGCTGCAGGGATTGTCGGGACATTTTTCAAAAATTATTTGCGCAATTTCGGTTTTTTCCACATAATAATCGATGCCGTTATCTTTGCAAAAATCGGCGATTGGCGAAAAATCGTGTTCGGCAAAACCCATATCCACGGTTATGGCGGCTAGCTCAAACTTTTGCGGCGAAAACCGCTGGTAGGCTTTAAGCAGCGCGAGTAAAGTAAGGCTGTCTTTGCCGCCCGAAACGCCGACGGCTATTTTGTCGCCGTCATTTATCATATCAAAATCCGTTATTGCGCGTCTGAAAGGCGCGAGTAGCTGTTGTGTGGTCATATTTTTTTCCTTTTAATAAGTGAATTGTAGCAAACTTATCAGGGAAAGTAAAGAAATAAAGCATTGCATTACTTAGCGTTTTGTTATATAATTTTGCTATTAAAAGGCGGTACTTATGAAAATTTTTAAAAAGAAAAAAGTAGAATTTAAAGAAAATATCATTCCCAAAATCAAGACAAAGTACAAAATAGGTCTTGCGCTTTCGGGCGGCGGCGCGCGCGGATTCGCTCATATCGGCGCGATTAAAGCGTTTGAAGAAAAAGGATTAACGTTTGATTACGTAGTCGGCACGAGCGCGGGCAGTTTTGTCGGAGCGGCATACGCGGCTGGTTATTCCGCGGACGAAATGATAGATTTTTCTTATACTTTTGCCGACAGCGACATAAAAAATCAAAATTTCTTATTCGTTTCCACACCCGCGTCTAATATCGAAAGAGTAGCCGACAGACTGTTATTGGGAGTTACTTTTGACAGACTGAAAATTCCTTTCAGAGCCGTATCGGTGGACCTTATAACAGGCGAAGAATACGTGTTTAATAAAGGCAGCGTGGCAAAAGCGGTATCGGCGAGCTGCGCCGTTCCGCTTGTGTTTAAACCCGTTTCGCACGAAGATAAGCTTTTGGTAGACGGCGGTTTACTTAACACAATACCTGCCGACGTCGCACGCCATATGGGCGCGGATTTTGTTATATCAGTAGATATCAACAGCACCCGCGGTATGGGTATCGGCGAACAAAAAACAAAATTTTTAAACATCGCAACGGCGACCTGGCGTATAGTTATGAAGTCGACTGCCTATAAAGGCGAAATGAACTCCGATATTATCATAAAACCCGACCTTACAAAATTCAGCTCGACGCAAAGTCTGGGCAGAAGCGATATGGTCGACATAGGATATAAAGCGACTATGGAAGCGATGGACGAAATATTCGTTTCGCTTGGCATAAAATAAATTAATAAAAAACTCAAAATAATTGTCATTTTAAAGAAAAATTTTTTTTCGGAGGGTAAAAATGGCGACAAGAAAAAGCGGAGCCAACTCGGGCGGCAAAAAAACGGTAAGTAAATCCACGCAAACCAAAAAAACGGATTTAGCCAAATTTGCGACAGGAGTAATTGCGGCGGGTGTCGCGGTTGCCGCAAATAAATCCAAAGGCAAGACTGCAGGTCAAAAAGTGTTGATCGGTATTTCCACAGCGATAATAGTCATTGCTTTATTATTCTGCGGCACTATGTATTATCTCGATCTGCCGCCGTTTGATTTTACCGTAGCAAATTCGGATTTATTCAAGTTTTACACTTATGAAACTTACAATTACGAAGTCGATACTTCCGATGTAAATGCAGAAATTTTAAACGGACAGCTAAAAATTCATCACATAGACGTAGGGCAGGGCGACTGTATTTTTATTCAGTTTCCCGACGGCAAGACTATGCTTATAGACGGCGGTAAAGACAGCTCGGTTTTGGCTAACGGCGTTATCGACTATTTGACCGCTTTGTATCCCGAAGACGAATACGTTACGATAGATTACTGTATGTTAACGCATTGCGACAGCGACCATAGCGGAAGTCTGGACAACATTATCGCGTCCGACAAAATAAACGTATTAAGCGTTTATCAGCCTATGGTTTATTCGGAATTTGAGTCTGACCCGCTTGCCGCGTTATACCCAAACGGCAATTACGCGACGATAACGACAACCGTATACGAAAACTTTGTAAAAGCGGTTTATAACGAACGTGAAAGCGGAATATTGACTGATATTTACTACAATCTCCAAGGGGAGTCGATAAGCGGCATAGGCTGGACGATACATATTTACAACCCGACGGAACAAATGTACGCAAAACTCGGCACGGCTCAGGAAAAAAATAATATTTCACCCATTTTGCTTCTTACTTACGGCAACGTAAAACTTTTGTTTACGGGCGACGCTGACGAAGCCGCTGAGCAAAACTTTATCGCAAACGTAGAAAATAATCTATTCGGCGACGGATTTGACGGCGATGTAGACGTGTTAAAAGTTGCCCATCACGGCGGCGAACAATCCACGTCGGCGGAATTTTTGGCGTTGGTGCAACCCGAATACGCGGTTATCAGCGTCGGCGCGACCAATACTTACGGTCACCCGTCTGATGTCACGCTGGATAGAATCAACGCAGTAGGAGCGGTTGTGTATCGCACAGACCTTAACGGCAATATTGTTTTAACGATTTTCGGCGGCAATATCACCATAGCGGTGGCAAAAACCGCGCTAAATCTTGCCGTACGCTTTTTGGTATTCGCTAAATAAAAGCTATTTAAAATAAATTTACAAACGGACAGTAAATAACAAGAAAATAAAAATAATAAAGGTACAATGATAAAATTTTTCACATACGGCGGTTCGCACGAAAAAATAATAGGCGGCAAAATTTACGGTCTGCCGCGCGGGTTCGAAATTAACGTCGAACAGATTTCGAGCGAATTGTTTTTGAGAAAAACGGGCATTGGTCGCAGCGAACGGCAAAATATCGAAACGGACAAAATTCGTATTCTTAGCGGACTGACCAAAGAAAGCAGAACAAACGGAATGCCGTTAAAATTTATCGTGGAAAACGTCGACAATAAACTCAGCGAAAAACCGCCAATTACAGCGTTAAGACCGTCGCACGCGGACTTAGCTGGCTGCGTTAAATACGGTCTTACTGACGCCAGAGCGGTTGCCGAATACGCTGGCGGCAGAAGCACGCTTGCTCACACAGTAATTGGCAATATTTGCAGACAAATACTCGCGGAAAAAAATATTTTCACTTACGCTTATTCCGCTAATATAGGCGGAATAGAAGCAAAGACCGAATTTGATTTTAATAAAATGTCGAATAATATTGACAAAAGCCCCGTATTTACGATAGATAAATCCGCCGAAGGCAAAATGGTAGAAGCTATAAATTCTGCCAAAGCGGACGGCGATACTTTGGGCGGAATTGTGGAAGTTGGCGTTATCGGTCTGCCTATGGGTGTCGGCGATTTTCATAAATATTCGGACAAGCTTGACGCAAAAATAGCCGCGTATTTAACGGCTATACCGTCTGTAAAAGGTATAGAATTCGGCTTTGGCAGTAAATTTGCCGAGATGTCGGGTACCAAAGCTTGCGAAAAGCTAAATTGCGAAAACGACAGAATTTTTTACGAAACCAACTATAACGGCGGAATAATCGGCGGAATGTCAAACGGGCAGAATATCGTCGTTCGCCTTACTGTAAAACCTGTGCCTTCGACCAAAAAACAGACGGAAACCATCGACATTGTGACGAAAGAAAAAACCTATTCGCATTACGAAAGGAGCGACACTTGCGTTGTGCCTAATATCTGCGTAATAGCCCGAAATATGATTGCGACAGTCGTACTTAATGCGATTGATCTCAGATAAAAATTTTTTTTAGGAGGCTAGCTTAATATGATAAAATACGGAACTTTTAATGTCGACGAATTTCGCGACAACACCGTTATTGTAACCGACGCAAAGTTGCCGAACTTATACTCGATTTACGGCGACAATGTTTTCATTTTACCCGAAGCCGAATTTGCGAAAACTTTTGAATATCTGGAAAAAATATGCGCTTTTTGCGCCGAAAAAAATATTGATAAAAACGGCAAAATCGTTGCCGTCGGCGGCGGAAGCGTGGGCGACGTAGCGGGGTTTGCTTCCGCTATTTATAAACGCGGAATAGATTTTGTTAACTATCCGACGACTCTTTTGGCGATGTCTGACAGCTCGATAGGCGGCAAGACAGCGATAAACCTTGAAGGCATAAAAAATCTTGTCGGGGCGTATCATTGCGGCGACGTGATAATAGATTTCAATTTTTTAAAAACGCTTGACGAAAGACAAATCATTAACGGCTGGGGAGAAATCGCAAAATACACATTTATCTCAAAAGCGATAGAAAAAGAAGCCGCAAAAGCTTTGCTTACAAAAGAAAAATACACGGAAAATCTTGTAAAACTTTGCGCGAATTTTAAGTTTTATCTTACAAAAATACATAAAACAGACGACCTTATACGCCGCAAGCTGAATATGGGACACACCATTGGGCACGCTATCGAAGTGGAATACGAGCTTCCGCACGGCACAGCGGTGTTAAACGGCTTGTATTACGAGCTGCTGATTGCGGAGCAGGTTTTCAAGCTTAATGAAAAATTTTTACAGGAAAGACGCGATATCATTCGCTCGTTTACGAACGTGATAAATATCGATATCAATCGCCTTATGCCCGAAATGAGACAGGACAAGAAAAACGAAAACGGCAAAATATGTTTTGTTTTGCCTATGGGCGGCTATCAGACAAAAGAAGTTTGTTTAACGCCCGACGAGGTTAAAAGTTACTTTTAAATATGAAAATACTAGAAGTCGCAAATCGTTTTAATTTTACAAAAATGCCTTTCGGCGATAAATCGGTGTCGC
>DAOTGG010000019.1:16527-18691 GCA_035446985.1 Eubacteriales bacterium | reverse complement strand
CAAATTCGGTTTCAAAGAATGGGAATTTTATCAAATAAGCAATACGAAATTTTGCTTGCAATTGACTTACGGACACACATCGTATGCGGGCAACGTTGGCATTTCGCTTATTGATTTTGAAAACAAAAGTAGACATGACATTACTTTTACAAAATTTTTTCAAGCAAAAAAATTCGACTTAAATTTTAGACCTAACGCTAATCATAAATTGAGCTGGTGGGATGAAAAATTCGCCTTATCAATCGAAACGACCGAAGAATACCGCAGAATAAAATGCGAAAGCGCGCGCGAAACAACTTGCGATATCGACCTTATTATGTCGAATAAAGGCGACGCTATGTGCATAGCCACGCCAATGAAAGGCGATAAATTTTATTATAATTACAAGAAAAATTTTCTAACGCTTTCGGGCAAAATCAACGTGGACGGTATCGAGTACGAACTGGACGAAAACATATTCGCTCTTTTAGACAGCGGGCGGGGCGTGTGGCCGTATCGCCACAGCTGGTACTGGGGAAGCGCGACCACGAATATTGACGGGCATATCGTAGGATTTAATATCGGCTGGGGGTTTGGTAAAACCGCAAACGCGACGGAGAATATGCTTTTTGTGGACGGAGTCTGTCACAAACTGCAAAATGTGTCCGCGTCGCTCGACCAACATGATTATATGAAACCGTGGACGTTTTCGTCCGACGACGGTCGTTTTGAAATGACGTTCACGCCGTTTTACGACAACTTTACCGAAACGGATTTCGTTGTGATGCACAATCGGTGTCACCAGGTTTTCGGTTACTATAACGGCGTAGCCGTAATGAACGACGGCACAAAGGTGAACCTTGTCAACGTTAACGGCTTTTGCGAACACGCCGTCAATCGCTGGTAATTTGATTTTAACAAATTCAAGATACCATAAGCAAACTAAAAATTTTCCTACATTTTTCGCAAGTCTTTAATATAAAAAGCAAAATAATAATCTTTTCAAAAACTCGATACATAGTCGAACAACTCAAATTAAAAATAAAAAAGTAAAAAACGCCTTGAAAAAAGGTGTTTTTTTCCTATTTTTGGCAAAAATATAAGCGGAATTTATATACTTTTTTGGAGAACAACTATGAATTTAGCGATGGTATTAAAATTTGTAACCGAGTATTACGCATATTTTTTCGGCGGCATCTTGCTTGCCTTGATACTTTTCTTGATATTGAGTATCGGGACGGACGCCTACGGAAAAGATTTGAAAAAAATATCAAAAGCGACGAAAATCTTAGGTCAGACGAAAGACGCGAGCTTCGCTAACTCGTTGCCGCTCGAATACCGTTTTATGTGGCAAACGTACGCGACTGGCACTAATATTTTGCCGAGAGATATTTTTCGTTTTGTGAAGAAAAAGCAAACGAAACGCGGCGTGGTAGCAGCGGTCGTTGCCGTGGTTTTCGCTATGGCATTGGCGGTATTTAATATTGCGTTAGGTTCATTCGACACTTTCGCGATATTCGGCGCGGCTTTTTCCGCTTTGTTTTTTGGGGCGTCCTTGCTGTGGGTGAATTTTGTTTTTTCGCTCAGGGAAAAAAAGATTACTCTTTCGGTCGCTAAACTCGTCGGTTATATGGACGCGGTATTCGGCAAAAATAACGGCGAACTTACCGCAGACGGCGAAATAGACGAAAAGGCGACGGAAGAACTTATCGAAAAAATAGAGTTTTTGCGCGAGGGCGGCGTACCGCAGTTTAACGCTCAAAAAATCGCGTCCTTGCTTTCGTCGGAAAAACTTTCGCAAAAAAGAACGGTAGAGCAGCAAAAGAAGCTCAACGAAGCGTTAAACGGACTAGTACAGATAATGTCTTTTACAAAGTAAAGAAGCGTAAATAATAAGAAATAAAAAAATAGAATGTTTCCCCTTTCTATTCTTACAATTAGAATTAGCGGTATGCGATTACCGCTATTTTATTGTTGCGGAAAATAACCCCAAAAATAATTGATGAATCTAATAAGGCTACATAGTAGAAATTGATTATATTTATAAAGTCAAAAAATATCAAATACGAAAAAATTTAAAAATAATCCAAACGCATTGTCGGCTAAAAAAATAGTCAACGTTTAAAAATATGTTATAATCAAACTGATGGACGTCAAACAAAAACTAAAACTTGTGCCGGACAAT
>DAOTGG010000019.1:15266-16427 GCA_035446985.1 Eubacteriales bacterium | reverse complement strand
TGTTATAATCAAACTGATGGACGTCAAACAAAAACTAAAACTTGTGCCGGACAATCCCGGCGTATATATTTATTACGATTCGCAGGGAAACGTTCTTTACGTCGGCAAAGCGAAAAATCTCAAAAAACGTGTGCATCAGTATTTTTCGCCGAACGTAAAGCAGGAAAAAGTCGCCGCTATGCTTTCGCATATGGCGGATTTTCGCTACATTATAACGCCGACGGAAGCCGACGCGCTTTCGCTTGAAAATAATTTAATAAAAGAATATATGCCGCCTTATAACATTTTGCTCAAAGACGACAAGGAGCATTGTTATATCAGGATAAACGTAAAAGCGGATTTTCCAAAACTCACGTTTGTCAGAAAACTCGCGAACGACAAGGCAAAATATTTCGGTCCTATATCGGGAAGCATACGTGAAATGTCGGAGCTGCTTTCAACCGTTTATCCGTCCATAAACTGTAATTACAATTTTGAAAAACTGCCGAAAAATTTTCGTCCGTGCCTGAATTATTTTATCGGGCGGTGTCCCGCTCCCTGCGTGGGTGCGGTTACGAAAGCGGAATACAAGGAAACGATTAAAAAAATCATTGCTTTACTAAACGGCGAGGATGCGGAAGCCAAAAAAATATTGACCGCAAAAATGACCGAAGCCGCCGAAAAAGAGCAGTACGAGCAAGCTTTGCAATATAAAAATCAAATAGCGATACTTAACCGATTTTGCGCCCGCATAACCGAAATGACAAAACAAGTCGATTACGACGTTTTTTCGATATGCGGCAACGGCGAAAACGCTATCGTTAACGTAATGACGATTAGACAAGGCAGAACGGTATTATCGGAAAATCATTCGGCTGTGGACGCCGGACTTGACGAATCGCAAACGTTGACCAGCTTTTTGGCGGCTTACTGCGATGGACAAACGCCGCTATCAAAAGAAATTTTGGTAAATCTGCCAGTTGACGACGAGATTTTGGAGCAAATATTTACCGAGCGTTACAAACGCAAAATATCGGTTACTTGCCCGCAAAAAGGAATAAAAAAGCAGCTTGTCAATATGAGTTACGAAAACGCCAAGGAAAAACTGGAAAAAAGCCAGTCGCAGCTTGACAAAAAATACAATACGACAATAGGCGCGTGCGTTCAATTGAAAGAAAGCCT
>DAOTGG010000019.1:0-15166 GCA_035446985.1 Eubacteriales bacterium | reverse complement strand
ATAGTAGTGGACGGCGGCTTGGGACAACTGGAATACGCGAGAAGAGCCTTGCAGGGAAGCGGAATCGAACTGGTGTCCTTGGCAAAAAGAGAAGAACTTGTGTATACTTTGTCGGATAAAGAACCGATAAGATTGCCCCGAAATAGTTATGCGCTCAATCTGCTCATAAACATAAGAGACGAAGCGCACCGTTTCGCTATTACGTATTTCAGACAACTGCACACGAAAAACGGCTTAAAATCTGTATTGTCGGAGATAGAAGGAGTGGGCGAAAAAAGGCAAGTCGAGCTTGTCAGACATTTTAAAAATGTAGAAAATATCTCTAACGCCAGCGTAGAACAAATAATGGAAGTCGGCGGTATAAATGAAAAAACAGCCAAAAATATTTACGATTATTTCAATAAATAAAGGAAGAAGATGAAGTACAAACTTATTGCGACAGATTACGATTACACATTAGCGAACACCCCAAACCCGCCAACCAAAAAAACGATAGAAGTTATCAACCGTTACCGCGCAAAAAGCGGATTATTTACCGTGGTGACAGGCAGAATGACTTGCGGAATACTCAATAAACTCGAGGGCATAGAAACGGATTTACCGATTTCGTCCTATCAAGGCGCAGTGGTCTACGATAGAAAAAAAGGAAAGGTAGTCAAAGATTGGAATATGTCAACCAAAAAAGCGTTGATGCTTTTGGACGAGCTTACCGCGAAAGGTTACGAATACAATACATATATCAACGACGAGCTGTGGCTCCCGCGCGAATATAAAAGGACGGGAGACTACTGCGATGCTAACGGGATAAATTTTCATATTTCGCCTAATTTGAGAGATTATATATCTGCTAACGGCTTTTCTATCCCCAAAATGCTGATAGTCTTGCCCGAAGAAGAAGCGAAAAGACAGGAAAAGTATTATTCCGAAAAATATAAAGACATATTTACCGTAACACGTTCGTCGCCTATTTATCTGGAGTTTACCGATATAAGCGCGAGCAAAGGAAACGCGTTACGTTGGATTGCGGAAAATAACGGCATAAGCGCGGATGAGATTATAGCTTTTGGCGACAGCACAAATGATATTTCCATGATAGAACACGCGGGTCTGGGAGTGGCTATGGGCAACGCAATGGACGAAGTAAAAGCAAAAGCCGATATAGTCGCCGATAATTGCGAAAATGACGGCGTGGCGAAAATTATCGAGAAATATTGCCTGTAAAGAGCAGCAAACCGTAAAAAAGCCGATTAAATAGCTTGACATAAACTGATTGCGATTATATAATGTTTTTTGCAATAAAGAAAATCTATAGAGGTGCATATACAATGAAAGAAAAAATCCATCCCAATTATCACGAAGTCACGGTTACGTGCGCTTGCGGTGAATCCTTTAAATGTGGTTCGACAAAACCCGGCGACACCATAAAGGTTGAAATTTGCAACAAGTGCCACCCGTATTTTACAGGCAAACAAAAACTTATTGATTCCGGCGGAAAGGTAGACAAATTCAAGAAAAGATACGGAATGTAATACACCACTTTACAAAAAACGAAAGGGTACAGATTGTTGCTGTACCTTTTTTTGTATAAACGTACACGTAAGGCGCGAGGTAAAAAATTATGAAAGATAAAAAGCAGGTTACACAAATAGCGGGACAAGCCGTCATAGAAGGCGTGATGATGCAAGGCGCAAGCTCAAGAGCATTGGCTGTCAGGGACGAAGCGGGCAGAATACGCATTGAAAGCGAAAGATTAAAACCAAAATCAAAGATAAGAAAAATACCGTTTTTAAGAGGTATTGTAAATCTATTTATTTCACTTTTTTCGGGAACGAAAGTTTTGATGAAGTCTGCGGAAGCGGCGGCGGAAGAAGTTGACGCTTCTAACGGAAAAAATCTCAATGGTTTGATGTTTTTATCTGTATTGCTCGGCTTCGGTATGGCTATCGGTCTGTTCGTGCTTTTGCCGACGGCGATTACCGAATGGATTTTTAACATAAGCAATAAAATGTTAA
This sequence comes from Eubacteriales bacterium, assembly GCA_035446985.1. Taxonomy (GTDB): domain Bacteria; phylum Bacillota; class Clostridia; order Christensenellales; family CAG-314; genus JAQUSX01. Next base: position 13,154 of record DAOTGG010000019.1, on the reverse strand, counting down.
AGTTAGTAATCGACGCTGTAATAAAAATATTGATAATGATAGGTTACTTCGCGGCGATTTCTCAAATGAAAGACATAAGACGCGTTTTTATGTATCACGGCGCGGAGCACAAGACCATTTCATGTTTTGAACAAGGCAAAGAATTGACGGTGGAAAACGTAAGACCTTGCAGCAGACACCACGACAGATGCGGCACGAGCTTTATCGTTTACGTTATTATTATTTCAATCATTCTTATGTTAGTGACGGGGCTTATCGCGCAAGCGACTGGCTTTACGGCATATTTTGACAAAATTTGGGTGCGTTCTTTAATAAAACTCGCTCTTCTTCCTCTTACCGCGGCAATAAGTTACGAGATTTTAATGGTGTTCGCGGGCAAAAATTTTTGGCTCATCAGACCGTTAAAATGGTTGGGAAAACAAATGCAAAAAATTACCGTCAGAGAACCTGACGACTCAATGATAGAAGTAGCTATCGCCGCGCATAAGACTGTGCAAAAAATGGACGCCGACGCGGCTGTCGAAGAAATTCATTTTCCCGCGCCAGTTACCTTGGGCGAATTTAAAAAGAGCGTTGAACCGCTGCTCCAATACAAAACGATAGAAAGCAGCGACGTGGACTGGATTTTGTGTTCCGTACTCGGATTAAAACGCGGACAGCTAAACGACAAAATCAGCGTGCCTTTCGGTTACGGGGTAAGAATTGAAAAAATGCTTGAGCGTTGCGCTAAAGGCGAGCCTTTGCAATACGTATTGGGAAACACCGAATTTTGCGGAAACCTTATATCTGTAAACGAAGGCGTGCTTATTCCGCGTATGGAAACCGAGCTTGTTTGCGAAGAAGTGTTAAAACAAATAAACAGCAATCGTGCAAAAGTGCTTGACCTTTGCTGCGGTTCGGGCTGCATAGGAATATCGATAGCGTTAAAAACAAAATGTTACGTCACATGTTCGGATATTTCCCCCGAAGCGATAAAACTTACCAAAAAGAACGCAGATTACCATAAACTTTCCATAAATATAGTAAAAGGCGATATGCTTAAACCGTTTAACAGCAAATTCGACATCATAGTATGTAATCCGCCTTATATCAAAACCGACGTTATTGAAACGCTTGACGAAAAAGTAAAAGACCACGAACCTCGTTTGGCGCTTGATGGCGGCGAGGACGGACTGAAATATTATCGCTATTTGGCTGAATACGCTCCGAGAAGGCTATATAAAAACGGCAAACTCGTTTTGGAAATAGGATACGACCAGGCAAATGCGGTAAAAGAAATATTGCAAAACAATTTCAACGTAGAGGAGATCAAAAAAGATTACGGCGGCAACGATAGAATTGTCGTCGCAACGGTAAAATAAAATTATGTTTGACAAACTTGACAATCTAAAAAAACGTTACGAGTGGCTTTCCGAGCAAATCTCATTGCCCGAAGTTATCGCTGTTAACAGCGAATGGAAAAAACTCGTAAAAGAACATAGCGGGCTTCAACCCGTCGTGGAAAAATACGACGAATGGAAAAAAATAGAAAAACGCCTTAAAGACTCTTTGGAACTCGTCGCGAAAGAACACGACAAAGAAATGGTGGAGCTACTGCACGCCGAAATAGCCGAACTTAAAGAAGATAAAGAAAAAACCGAAGAAGAGCTTAAAATATTGCTGCTTCCCGTAGACCCCAACGACGAAAAAAACGTTATCGTGGAAATCCGCGCGGGAGCGGGCGGCGAAGAATCGGCTTTGTTCGCTACCGAAATTCAAAGAATGTATTATATGTACGCAGAAAAAAACCGCTGGAAAATCGACGAAATCGATATTAACGATACGGAACTCGGCGGATTGAAAGAAGCTACTTTTATGATTATCGGTAACGGCGCGTACAGCAAATTCAAATACGAAAGCGGTGTACACAGAGTGCAGCGCGTTCCCGAAACGGAATCGCAAGGACGTATACACACTTCGACTATAACGGTGGCGATTTTGCCCGAAGCGGAAGACGTAGAGATAAATATTGACGAAAAAGACCTGAAAATCGACACTTATCGCAGCAGCGGCGCGGGCGGTCAGCATATCAATAAAACCGAAAGCGCAATCCGTATTACCCATATTCCGTCAGGAGTGGTGGTATCGTGTCAGGAAGAACGCAGTCAAGTAAAAAACAGAGAAAAGGCTATGAAAATGCTAAAAAGCAAACTTTACGACCTTTATCAGACGGCGGCAGACAAAGAATATGCGGAAAGACGTAAAACCCAAGTCGGCACGGGCGACCGCAGCGAAAGAATACGCACATACAACTATCCGCAAGGACGTGTCACAGACCACAGAATAGGTTATACTTCATATAGACTGACGGAATATCTTAACGGCGAAATAGACGATATGATAGAAGCTTTGCGTATAGCCGACCAGACAGCGAAACTACAAAAAGCAGATTAAAAATAAAAGATAATTCACAGCGGAAAAAATAAATAACCCTTGAATTTCAAATTATAAAATGCTAAAATAATGATTAGTATAAGTAAGGAGAAAATATGATAAATCTTATCTATGGCGGCAAAGGCAGCGGCAAGACTGCCGCGATCGTAGCCCTCGCAAACGACAACTCAAAAACGGCAAAAGGTTTTCACATTTATATTGATAAAAGCAAGTCCAGAATGCACGACCTCAATCACGAAGTAAAACTCGTCGACGCAAAAGAATATTCGATTAACGACGCAAAAGAATTTATCGCTTTTATTAAAGGCATGGTAGCGGTAAATTACGATATAGAAAAAATTTATATCGATAATCTGTGCAAAATCGTTGTCGGGGAATTAATTGAACTTGAAAACATATTTACAGGGCTTGAAGAAATATCGGCTCTTACGGGGGTGGATTTTGTAGTCACCGCGAACGCCGAAAAAGACGAACTCCCGGCATTTTTACGCAAATATTTATAAAAACTCATTAGGCAGTTTTACCTCGGCTAAGTATGCCGAGGTTTTATTTTAATTTTACTTTAAGCAATTTACGGCATAATATATTTGACGGTTTTTCGGCTTGTCAAACAAGCTGTTTTTTGCTAAAATTAGTAAAAGCTATTTTGGAGAAAGTTTATGGAAGAAAAAAAGACTATTTTTAGCGGCGTACAGCCGTCGGGAACTCCCAGTATCGGCAACTATTTGGGAGCGATAAAAAATATGGCTGCAATGCAGGACGGATACCGCAGTATCTATTGTATTGTGGATATGCACGCTATTACCGTAAGGCAGGAACCCGCGGAATTACGGGAAAAAACTATGAAACTTCTCGCGCTTTATTTAGCTTGCGGCATTGACCCGACTAAAAGCGTGATTTTTGTTCAGTCGCACGTCAGCGCGCACGCCGAGCTTGCATGGGTATTAAACACTCTTACTTACGTAGGCGAACTTAACCGTATGACTCAGTACAAAGACAAAATAGCTAGACACAGCGACAATATTAACGCGGGACTGTTAAATTACCCCATTCTTATGGCGAGCGATATTTTGCTGTATAATACCGACATCGTACCCGTCGGACAAGACCAAAAACAGCATTTGGAGTTAAGCAGAACTCTTGCCGAAAGGTTTAACAGCCGCTATTCGCCCACTTTTACCGTGCCTGAGCCGTTTATTCCAAAGGTAGGCGCAAAAATAATGAGCCTTAGCGAACCTATGAAAAAAATGTCAAAATCGGACGAAAATGAAAATACTTTTATTTCGATGACCGACGACGAAGCGACAATAATGCGCAAACTAAAAAGAGCTGTTACCGACAGCGACACAGAGATAAAATATGCTTCCTCAAAACCGGGCGTAAGCAATCTATTGACCATATATTCTCTTTGCGAAGGCGTAACGATAAAACAAGCTGAAGAGCGGTTTCACGGCTGCGGTTACGGAGAACTTAAAGAAAAGACGGCGGAAAGCGTAATAAAAATATTAAAACCAATACAGCAAAGACAAAAAGAAATAATGTCAGACAAGGAATATATGCAGATAGTTTTGACCGAAGGCGCCCAGAAGGCGGAAAATATCGCGAGAAAAACCTTGTCAAAGGTATACCGTAAAATCGGGTTTGTATCAAGGACCTAGGATAAACTAATGTTTGGCTATATCGCTATTGATAAAACTAAATTAAACGAAAAAGAAATCGGGCTGTATCAGACGTTTATGTGCGGCGTATGTTTGTCCACAAAAAAATATTTCGGCGATTATCCGAGAAATTTTATAAATTACGATATAAACTTTTTTAACGTGCTTTTTCATAGCTATTTAAAAAAAGACGTTACGATAGATTACGCAAAATGCGTTTCGTCGCCTTTTAAAAAGCGTTCTATGATAACGCCAGACGACCTGACGGACAAAATCGCCGCGGCGAACGTAATACTAAACTATTACAATCTATACGACGACGTTGTTGACGGCGGCTCGGCAAAAAAAAGAACATTGTTAGCTTTAATGAAAAAGTCTTACGTAAAGGCGGGCGAACTTTTGCCCGAGTTGGAGAAAAGTGTAAGAGAAAACTATGAAAGCCTAAGACAGCTTGAAAAAGAAAACTGCGATATTTTAGATAAAACCTGTCATAGCTTCGCGAATTTGTCCCGCTCGTTTTGCGATATCATTTTGGGCGAGAACACAAACCCCGTAATAAGCGACCTGTGTTACAACGCGGGCAAATGGGTGTATCTTATCGACGCGCTGGACGACCTAAAAAAAGACCATAAAAGACACAATTTTAATCCTTTGATAGCTTCTATGGGTAATTATGTAAACGAAGAGCAGTTTATTACAGACAACAAAGAACAGTTGACTTTTATTTTTTACGCGACGCTGAACAAAATAGCGTCATGCTATAATGATTTGAACTTGACAAAATACGTGTGTTTGTTGAATAATGTTATATATGAGCAAATCCGCTCAAAGACGAAACAAACGCTGGAAAAATTCGACAGGGAGAAAAAATGAAAAAGAATCCGTACGATATTCTGGGAATTGATTCCTACGCCACGAAAGACGAAATAGAAAAAGCATATATAAACCTAAGAGACCGTTACCGCGAGCAGCGTTACCAAACCGGCGCAAAGGGAGAAGAAGCCGCGGAATTGCTTCAAGAAGTGGAAGTGGCTTATTCCGACGCAATGCGGGAAGCGCATACGCGCGACGCGGCATCGGAAAGCGATTTGCATGAGAGAATAAAATCTTTGATAAAGACGGGCAATTACGACGCCGCGCAGAATCTGCTCGACGATTGTTCAAACAGAGACGCGGAATGGCATTATATACAATCCACCGTGTATTTTCAAAAAAGCTGGTATATAGAAGCGAAAAAACAGCTTGAATACGCTATTCAGCTTGAGCCTAATAATCTCAAATATACAAACGCTTTAGACAGACTTAATAAATATCTGGCGTCAAATACGATTTCGCCCGATCAGCTGAGAACGACAACCCGCCCCGTCGACGATAATGAATTTTATCCAAATAACGGCACTTGCACGGGCAGTTGTTGCGGAGACGTGTGCATGGCAAACTTATGCGCGAATTGTCTTTGCGGCGGTTGCAGATAAAATTAACGATTTATACAAAACTAAATGTATTTAAGCTTGCTTATAATTAAATATAAAAATATAAGAGAATTTATAATAAATTCTCTTTTTTGTTGGGAATTATTTAACTAAATAGAAAACAATGTTGAAAGGTATTAAAAGGCTGACGAGCATTTTCCAACAAAAGTACGGAATGCAAACTTTAAAAATTTTGCAAATTACCAAATATTAGCATTACGAGTTTAGTAAACTCAAAATATTATTTTACCTAAAATCCTATGTATTCAACGCCCATTAGCAGAACTTCATTGATTTTTGTGTCGGCAAGCTCGTAAAAAACAGCTTTGCCCGCGCGAGAAAACCGCACAACACCCATAGAACGCAATAATTTTAGCTGATGAGATATAGCGGTTTGGTTCATTTCCAGCAGCGTCGCCAGGTCGCCCACGCATAGCCGCGACATCGCCAATGCGGAAAGCAGCCTTAGTCTGTTACCGTCCGATAGCAGCGCGAAAAAATCCGCAAGTTTTGTGGAAGATATTTTATCGGGCAAATAATAAGTCAACTCGGTCATTAATTTACTGTCAAGCATAATATTTTGCTCCGTAAGGTACTTTTTTATTGTAGGACAGGCACAAATGCGGGATTTGACGCATATTGTAGTAAAAAAACAAGTTTTGGTGTAAATAAATGGAGGGGAATTAAGGTGGGTATAACACAAGAATTATTGTATTTGCTTTTGCTTTACGCGGTTTTGGGCGAAAATCTTTCATTAAATACTGCCCTAATCATAGCGTTTGCGATAATGATACTGGGTCCGTGTATTAGCAGGCTCTGTTGCAGGGGCGCAGTTGGTGCACCTCAGCCGTTCGGTTTTGCCGCGCTTAATAATTTGGTGTAAAGAAAGCGTATTTTTATTATTTGTAAAAACTATTGACTTTGTCCATAATAAAGTGTAGAATAATCCTAACGCATAAATGAATGCGAAATTATCTAAAAGAGGTTATTACATGTTCCAAGACAAAGTCATCACTTGCAAACAGTGTGGTGCAGAGTTCACTTTCACAGCAGGCGAACAAGAATTTTACGCTGAAAAAGGTTTAACAAATGAACCCCAAAGATGCAAGAACTGCCGCGACTCAATGAAACGCGACAGAAGAGACCGCAGAGGCGAAAGACAAATGTACGACGCGGTATGCGCTCAATGTGGCAAACCATGCAAGGTTCCTTTTGAACCGAAAGAAGACCGTCCTGTATTGTGCAGTGAGTGTTTTTCTAAGAAATAAATCCTAAACGATTTTTAAACGCGCTTAATATAAGCGCGTTTTTTTGTTGTTTTTTATTGATTTTGATTAAAAAGTTAATATTTTTAAGAATAAGCAGTTTTGCTTATTTTTTCTTATTTAACTTAACATTGATTGATTGAATTAAAATTATCAATTTATTGTGGTGACGCTACGCCGTTTTTTATTGCGAATTTTTTATGAGGAATGTTTTTGATTAAAGCCGTTTCGACTTTTGTTGCGGTAAGAATGATTTGGACTTCGTCGTTAAAACAAAGCAGGGCTTTTTGACGGCTGCGGTCCAGCTCCGACAAAACGTCGTCAAGTAACAATATCGGGTACTCGCCAGTCACGATTTTGAATATTTCCAGTTCGGCGAATTTTAGAGCAAGTGCGGCTGTGCGTTGCTGCCCTTGGCTGCCGAACGAGCGTATATCTATGCCGTCAACAGAAAATTTTATATCGTCGCGCTGACAGCCGAACGTGGTAAACCGCTGATAAAAATCTTTTTCGATAGATTCGTTTAGTTTTTTTAGGTATTTTTCATATATTTCTTCCGCTGTTTCGCCGCTTACCGAAGCCTGATACGAAAGCTCAAAATTTTCGGTTTTCGTTAGTTTTTTATGCGCTTCGGCGGCTTTCGGCGAAAGCATATCGCAAAACTCGCGGCGTTTTATCGTAATGCGCGCGCCTTCTTTTGCCAGCTGTTCGTCCCAGCCCGCCAGCGTTTCCGAAAGCTCTTTTATTGTGGCGGAGTTTTTTATCAGATTGTTCCTTTGAGTTAAAATGCGGTTAAACCGCACCAAAGAGCGAAAATACGTCTTGTTCGTTTGACATAAATCTATATCGAGAAAACGGCGGCGTTCGGCGGGGCTTTGGGTAATGACGCGGATTTCGTCGGGCGAAAAAAATACGCAGTTTAGGTTTCCTAACAAATCGCCGATTTTGTTGAGCGAAGTTTCGTTTAGAAAAACCGTTTTTTTATCTTTTGTCAGTTCTATGCTTATATTCCGTTCACCGTATTTTGAAGCAAAATCGACGCTCGCTTTGGCATAGTTTTCGCCCCAGCAAATCACATCTTTGTCTTTGTCCGTGCGGGGGCTTTTTCCAAGACAGCATAAATAAACGCTTTCAAGCAGATTGGTTTTGCCTTGAGCGTTGTTGCCCACAAAAATATTCAATCCGTCCGCAAGCTCTGTTTTTTGTTCCGCGAGATTGCGGAAATTTTTTACCGAAACGCTTTTAATTTTCACCATAAAATTATAACATTGCCCCAAAAAATAGTCAATGTTGAATGATAGCCCTGAACTTGTTTTGCGTGGTCTAAAAAAATTACCGAGTCACAGCTTGAAAATTCGCATTTGATTTTTATATAACAATTTTTAATTAGGCTTATTGATAAATTATAAACGTTTTAATAGAGACAAAAAAGGCAAACAAAAGCAAAATTGGGTATTTGACTATAAGGCGGGCAAAATTTGCTTTTATAGCCCTCGAAAACGAAAAAGGAATTTTGTCTAAAATGCTTTAAAAACCGAAATAGACACAATTTAGGGCTTTAAAACGCATATAGTTAATAAGAAAAACGAAATATTTAGCAAAGTATGATACAAAATAGGGCTAAATGTGGTATAATTTAAGCGTAGATTTATTTATACGAAATTTTTTTATTTTACGGGAGTATATTTTATGCCAAAAAACACTTACAACGAAGAGCAAATACAGGTTTTGGAAGGATTGGACCCTGTCAGAAAAAGACCGGGTATGTATATCGGCTCGACGGACGTCAAGGGATTACATCACCTTGCCGTTGAGATAGTCGACAATTCCATAGACGAGGCTTTGGCGGGATATTGCTCCGAAATTTGGGTAAAAGTCAATGCCGACGGCAGTCTTACCGTTATCGATAACGGCAGAGGCATACCTTGCGGTATTCACAAAACTGAAAAAATTTCCGCTGTGGAAGTTTGCTTGACAAAACTTCACGCAGGCGGAAAATTCGGCGCGGGCGGTTACAAAATCTCGGGCGGACTGCACGGCGTAGGTTTGTCCGTTGTTAACGCGCTTTCAAGGTGGTTAAAAGTCGAGATAAATCAAGACGGAAAAAGCCATTTTCAGCAGTATCACAGGGGTATTCCCGACGCTCCGCTAGTTGTTACGGGCGAAACGGAAAGCACAGGCACCACAGTCACTTTTTTACCCGACGATGAAGTATTTGAAACCATAGATTTTGAGTACGACAGATTAAAACTTAGATTAAGAGAACTGGCGTATCTGAATAAAGGCGTCGTTATTCATTTGCAGGACGACAGAGCGGGCAAGCAGAAGCAAGAAACTTTTTGTTATGAAGGCGGATTAAGAGAGTTTGTAGACAATCTCAACCGCACGAAAGACACTTTGTTTACCAATCCGCTTTATATCGACAAGTCTGTAAAAGAAGGCGAAGTCGAGATAGCGATGCAGTTTAACGACTCGTATAACGAGGTTTTGTATTCTTACGCGAACAATATCAACACCGAAGAAGGCGGAAGCCATCTTGACGGATTTAAAGCGGCTTTAACCAAAACCATTAACGATTACGGTAAAAAATTCGGACTACTTAAAGACGATGAAAAACTTTCGGGCGAAGACGTGCGTGAAGGACTGACGGCAGTTATTTCTGTAAAACTTGAAGAACCGCAGTTTGAAGGACAAACGAAAACAAAACTTGGAAATAGCTCAATGCGTACGGCGGTAAACCGTGTTGTCGGCGAAGAACTTGGAATGTTTTTGGAAGAAAATCCGACGCAGGCAAAAGACCTTGTGGTGAAATGCATCAGCGCGCAAAGAGCCAGAGACGCCGCGCGTAAAGCAAGGGAAATGTCGAGAAAGAACTTTTTGGGTTCGACCGCGTTACCGGGAAAACTGGCGGACTGTACGGAAAAAGACCCCGAACATTGCGAAATATATTTGGTTGAGGGCGACTCCGCAGGCGGAACGGCAAAACAAGGCAGAGACCGCCGTTTCCAAGCAATATTGCCTTTGCGCGGAAAAATATTAAACGTGGAAAAAGCCCGTTTGTCAAGGGTATTGGAAAACGAAGAAATTAAGGCTATGATTACCGCTTTCGGATGCGGCATTTACGACGATTTTGACGAAGACAAGCTAAGATATAACCGCATTATCTGCATGACGGATGCCGACGTCGACGGAAGCCATATACGAATACTTATGCTTACTTTCTTTTTCCGCTATATGCGTCCGTTGATTGAAAAAGGTCATATTTATATCGCTCAGCCGCCTCTATATCGTATCGTAAAGAACAAGCAGGAATATTACGTATTTAACGACGACGAGCTTAACAACAAACTGAATCAGCTAGGACGAAAAGGCTGCGACGTAAATAGATATAAAGGCTTGGGCGAAATGTCCAGTCACCAGCTGTGGGAAACGACGATGAACCCCGAAACGAGAACGATGCTGCAAGTGACTATGGAAGACGCGTATGAAGCGGACGAAATATTCACCGTGCTAATGGGCGAGAAACCCGAGTTAAGAAGAGATTTTATCGTTGAAAACGCGAAACTCGTTAAAGAGCTGGACGTATAGGAGTAAAAACTAATGGCTAACAAAGAAATAAATGTAGAAAAAGAAGAATATATAAAAGCCTTAAGCCAGACGAAAGTTGAAAAAATAAAAGTCGTCGAAGAAATGAAAAAATCTTTTATTTCTTACGCTATGGCTGTAAACGTTTCGCGCGCTATTCCCGACGTTCGCGACGGACTTAAGCCCGTTCACAGACGTATTTTGTACGCTATGGGCGAACTCAATTTGTTTGCGGACAAGCCTTACAGAAAATCGGCTTTGATTGTAGGCGACGTTTTGGGTAAATACCACCCGCACGGCGATTCTTCCGTATATGACGCATTGGTAAGACTTGCTCAAGACTTTTCCATACGTTGTCCTTTGGTAGACGGTCAGGGAAACTTTGGTTCCGTGGACGGCGATCCGCCGGCTGCTTACCGTTACACAGAAGCAAGACTGAGTAAAATCGCCAGCGAAATGCTGCGCGATATCGAAAAAGAAACGGTAAATTTTTATCCGAACTTTGACGAAACCCGTCAACAGCCCGAAGTTTTGCCCAGCAGATTTCCTAACTTACTGGTTAACGGCGCGGACGGTATCGCGGTCGGTATGGCGACGAATATTCCGCCGCATAACCTCGGTGAAGTTATCGACGGTACCGTGGCTTTGATTGATAATCCCGATATAACGATAGACGAGCTAATGAAATATATTCCTTGTCCCGATTACCCTACGGGCGGCGTACTGATGGGCAGAGGTACGGTAAAACAAGCATACCGCACGGGACACAGCACGGTAATGCTCCGCGCGAAAACCGAAATAGAAGAATTTGCCAACGGCACCCGCAACCGTATTGTAGTTACGGAACTGCCGTATCAAGTGAATAAAGCAAAACTTATCGAATCTATCGCTAACATGGTAAAAGATAAACGCATTGACGGAATATCGGACATAAAGGAAGAATCCGACAGACACGGTATGCGTATTGTTATTGACCTAAAGAGAGAGGCGAACGCGCAGGTAGTATTAAATACCTTATATAAACACACTCAACTTCAAATAAGTAACGGTATTACTTTACTGGCGTTAGCGGACGGCGAGCCGAAAATACTCAATCTTAAAGAAATTTTGCAGTACTACGTCGCTCACCAAAGAGACGTTATCGTGCGCAGAACAAAATACGACCTTGAAAAAGCCGAAGAAAGATGTCATATCATCGAAGGCTTGGTAATCGCAGTTACAAACATTGACGAAGTCGTAAAGATAATAAAAAGCTCCGACGACACCGCCGACGCTAGTCAAAAACTAATGACCACTTTTGCGCTTTCGGAAAGACAAGCCAACGCCATACTTGAAATGCCGTTAAGAAGACTTACTCACCTTGGCGTGGACGCGTTAAAAGCGGAATTACAACAGCTTCAAGACCTTATTGCAGAATATAAATCAATAATAGCAAGCCCCGCAAAAGTGGGCGATATAATAAAAACCGACTTGGGCGTTATCAAAGAAAAATACGGAGTGCCGAGAGCGACTGAGATTTCTGTCGATTACGGCGAAATAAATATCGCAGACTTGGTGGAAAAAGAAGACGTTGTTATTTCTATGACGCATTTCGGCTATATTAAAAGATTGCCGACGACGGAATACCGCGCCCAAAGAAAAGGCGGAGTAGGCATTACCGCGCATAAGCCAAAGCAGGAAGATTTCGTCGAAAATATGTTTATATCCAGTACGCACGACGATTTGCTATTTTTCACAAATAAAGGTAAAGTTTACGTTATCAAAGCTTACGAAGTTCCCGAAGCCGAAAGAACGGCAAGGGGCAGAGCGATAGTAAACCTGCTTCAACTAACGGACGGCGAAAAAGTCACTATGGTGATACCTCAAAAAGACGATGCCGAAGGTTATCTTATAATGGCGACGAAGCAAGGACTTATTAAAAAGACGTCAATGAGCGAGTTTTCGTCCATTAGAAAAGTGGGCAAAATAGCTATATCGCTGACGGAAAACGACGAGCTTATCGCTGTGGCTACAACTAACGGCAAAGACGAAATACTGGTCGCTTCTAAAGAAGGAAAGTGCATACGGTTTTCCGAAGAAGACGTCAGACCTATGGGCAGAGAGGCGCAGGGCGTAAGAAGTATCAAACTTGACGGCGAAGATTACGTTGTCGATATGACGATAGTAAAAGAAAGCTGTCAGGTAATCACCGTTTCGGAAAACGGCTACGGCAAGCGCAGCTGTATTGACGACTATCGTTTGCAGTCCCGCGGCGGAAAAGGTATTAAAGCGGGAGTATTTAACGAAAAAACGGGTAAACTCGTAAATCTGAAACTTATCGACCCCGAAGACGACGTTATGCTTATCGCCGACAGCGGTATAATAATACGTGTCAACGCAGAAGAAATAAGCAAAATCGGTCGTGATACTTTGGGCGTACGCATAATGAAACTCAAAGACGAGGATTCAAATGTCGTCAGCGTATCGGCTGCGCCGAAAGAAGCGGACGACATCAGCGATACGGACGAATAATCTGACCAATAAGGAGCAATAAATGAATTTTAAACAACGTTTAGCCACTTTGATAGATTTTCCCGTTAAAGACGAGCGTGAAATTGAAAATTTGTTGATGGAAATCGAAGACCCAAAAATGGGCGACTTTGCTTTGCCGTGTTTTAAATTTGCAAAAGAACTGAGAAAATCTCCCGTCGTTATAGCCAATGAGTTTGCCAAAAGCGTAAAAAAAGACGAAATTGTGGAGA
>DAOTGG010000018.1:0-18885 GCA_035446985.1 Eubacteriales bacterium | reverse complement strand
CGTTAATAAAGCCGTGCGCGGACGGACCGAAACCATAGTAATCATATAAATGCCAATAAATAAGATTGTGTTTGCACTCATATCCTTTTTTCGCAAAATTTGAAACTTCGTAACGGTCAACGCCGTTTTTGGCTAAACGCTCTTTGACTTTTTCATATAAATCCGCCGAAAAATCGTCGTCGGGCAAAGTAATTTCGCCCTTTCTTATTTTCTTAGAAAGCGGCGTGCCTTTTTCCACTTTTAATGCGTACGCCGAAACGTGCGGCAGATTTAATTCTTCTATTAAATCGAGCGTTTTATCTAAAACTTGTTCCGTTTGATTAGGTAATCCCAGCATTATATCGCAACTAATGTTTTTGATGCCGCATTTCTTAATCGCCGTAACGGTGTCGACAAAATCTTTTACGTTGTGCGGTCTATTTAGCGTTTTTAATATGCCGTCGTCTGCGCATTGAAGCCCTACCGAAAAACGGTTGAAGCCCAGCGCAATAAGCTCCTCTATTTTTTCTTTCGTCGCCGAGGCGGGATTGCATTCTATCGAGATTTCAGCCTGAGCGTCGATAACGAAACGTTCGCGAATTTCGCCGAGTATTTTACCCGTATCGCAAGCGTTCAATAATGTAGGCGTGCCGCCGCCAAAATATATCGTATCTATTTTCGTTTTTTCTTTCGGCGCGCGCAAACGTATTTCGTTTATGACCGCATCGACGTATTCAGTAAAACTTCCGTCCGTATACGAGCAAAAATCGCAGTAAAAACACTTCGACACGCAAAACGGAACGTGAACGTATACGCCCGTCATCATTCGTCTATTTTGAGTATGGACATAAACGCTTCAGACGGCACCGCCACGCTGCCGACTTGTCTCATACGTTTTTTGCCTTCTTTTTGTTTTTCCAATAGTTTTTTCTTTCTTGTTATATCGCCGCCGTAACACTTTGCCAATACGTCTTTACGCATAGCTTTTACGGTTTCGCGGGCGATAATTTTGTTACCTATTGCCGCTTGAACGGGTATTTCAAACATTTGACGAGGAATAGCGTCTTTTAGTTTTTCGGCAATTTGTCGTCCGCGGCTGTACGCTCTGTCTTCGTGTACGATGATACTTAGAGCGTCGCAGATTTCGCCGTTTAACAGCATATCCATACGCACAAGTCTGCCAGTTTTATAGCCTTTTACTTCATAATCAAGCGAAGCGTAACCGCGCGTGCGCGATTTCAGACTATCGAAAAAGTCGTAAATAATCTCGTTTAGCGGCATTTCGTACGTAATTTTTACCCGCTTTGTATCGAGATACGTCATATCGATAAAAACGCCCCGTTTGTTTTGACACAGCTCCATAATCGCGCCGACGTAATCGGGCGGCGAATAGATATATGCCATAACGATAGGTTCTTCTATATGGTCGATTTTTGTAGGGTCTGGCATTTTTGTGGGATTGTCGATTTCCAAAATCTGTCCGTCGGTCGTAAATATTTTGTAATTGACGCTCGGGGCTGTAGTTACCAAATCCAAATCAAACTCCCGCTCCAGCCGCTCTTGAATTATTTCCATATGCAACAGTCCCAAAAAACCGCAGCGGAAACCAAAACCGAGCGCGACGGACGTATCGGGTTCGTAAAGAAGCGAAGCGTCGTTAAGTTTCAGTTTTTCCAATGCTTCTCTTAAATCGTTGTATTTACTGCCGTCAGCGGGATAAATGCCGCAAAAGACCATAGGCAAAACGTTTTTATAGCCTTTTAACGGCTCCTTAGCGGGATTTTCGGCGTCCGTCACGGTATCGCCGACGCCCACGTCGCCAACAGTCTTTATGCTTGCCGCAATATAACCGACGTCGCCCGCCGTAAGCTCGTCCACAGGCAAAAATCTGGGCGCGAAAACGCCGACTTCGGTAACGTCGTAAACTTTGCCTTTGTGCTGAAACATTTTTATTTTTGTGCCGATTTTTACTTTTCCGTCAACTATGCGGGTAAAAATAAGCACGCCTTTATAGTTGTCGTATTGGCAATCGAAAATCAATGCCTTCAATGGCTTAGCTTCATCGCCTTTCGGTTCGGGCACGCGTTCGACGATAGCTTTTAAAACGCTTTCAATATTTGTGCCTTCTTTTGCCGACACGAGCGGACAGTCTGTCGCGTCAAGACCGATAGCGTCCTCTATTTCCGCTTTCGTTTCGTCCACGCGGGCGGAAGGCAAATCTATTTTATTTATGACGGGTATTATTTCCAAATCGTTTTCCAAAGCAAGGTAGCAGTTTGCCAGGGTTTGCGCTTCCACGCCCTGACTTGCGTCCACGACGAGTAACGCCCCTTCGCACGCTGCCAGCGAGCGGGAAACTTCATAATTAAAGTCGACGTGACCGGGAGTATCAATCAAATTAAGCTCGTAATCAACTCCGCCGTAAGTGTAATTCATTCTGACGGGCGCAAGCTTAATGGTTATTCCCCTTTCACGTTCCAAATCCATACTGTCAAGTATCTGCGCCGACATATCTCTTTTCGCCACTTGTCCGGTTAGCTCGATAAGCCTGTCCGCAAGAGTGGATTTTCCGTGGTCGATATGGGCGATAATGCAAAAATTGCGAATATTTTTCATAAAACCATTTTATAGGAAAAGATGGATTTTGACAATATTTTTCTATTGATTTTTACTTTATGATGTTTTATAATTACACAGAGGTACAAAAATATGAATATTTATGAAAGCTGGCTTGTAAAAAAACAAATAGCTCACCGCGGTTTGCACGACCGCGTTTCTGAAGAAAATTCATTATCCGCTTTTGAAAAGGCGATTCAGGCAGGGTACGCAATCGAAATGGACGTGCAAATGACTTCCGACGGCATGCTCGTCGTTTTTCACGACAACGACCTAAAACGTATGACGGGTGTCGACGGAGATATAAGGGAAACCAAATATGAGCATATAAAAGAGCTGAAACTTGGCGAATCTGACGAAAAAATTCCCACTTTTGACGAATTTTTAGATTTTATCGACGGCAGAACGCCTCTTTTAATAGAAGTAAAAACCCACGCCAACGTAGGACTTGCGGAACAAAAAATCATAGACAGACTGCTTAAATATAAAGGCAAATTTGCTTTGCAGTCGTTCAATCCTTTTATCGTAAAATATTTTGCAGAACACGCGCCGCAGTTTGTACGCGGACAGCTAGCGAGCGATTTCAAAAACGACACAATGCCGTTTTATCAGAAAATTTTGCTCAAAAATCTGTTTTTCATAAAATCCAACAAAAGTCAATTTGTTAGTTACGACGTGGAAGCCATCCGCAGACCTCTCATCAAAAGAATAAAAAAGCGTATGCCTATCATTATGTGGACCGTGCGCAAACAAAGTCAAATCGACGAGTTGAAAGAATATTACAACAACATTATTTTCGAAAATTTTATTCCGTCAAAATAATAAAAATATATATCAAACTTTAAAATCTACATTAACCGAGCTCAATTAAAAGGCTCGGTTTTTTTTTAACGTAAATTTTCTTTAATTTTGCTAAATAAATAATCAATATTATGCTAGCCAGCGTAATTTCGCATTTTTTTCGCTCACAAATAATAATATTTAGGTATGATAGTTGCAAAATTCGGCGGCAGCGGCGTAACTTCTAATAATCTTAATAGAATCAGAAAAATCGTACTGAATAATCCCGGCATAAAACACGTAGTCGTGTCCGCGGTCGGGAAACAAAACAATACCGAAAAAAAAGTCACCGATATGCTGATAGAATATTCCCGCTCTTTCGACAAAAAAATTTTGAGAAAAATCGTTGAAGCGTATTTGGCTATAAAAGAAAAATACGATCTAAAAACCGACATTGAAAAAATTATAAATAAATCTTTATTAAGCTCGAAAAATTACGCTTATCTGGTTTCGCGCGGGGAATATTTTTCCGCTATTATGGTATCCGAGCTACTGGATTTTACTTTTGTCGACACGAAGAATATAGTAAAATTCAAAGCCGACGGACGCCTAGATATGGAAAATTCGTCCGCTCTAATAGCAAAAACTTTGGCAAAAATTCCGCATTCGGTTTTGACGGGATTTTACGGGAGCGACCCGTTCGGCAGAATAACTCTTTTTTCAAGGGGCGGCAGCGATATAACGGGCGCGCTTGTATCCGACGCGGTTGACGCCGTTATTTATGAAAACTGGACCGACGTCAATGGTTTTTTGACGGCTAATCCCCAAAAAGTTTTAAACCCCAAAACTATTGAGTGTATGTCTTACGGTCAGCTTGCAAAGCTCAACCGCATAGGAGCGGACGTGCTTCACCCTATGACGGTGCTGCCGCTGGTCAAAAAAAGTATTCCTTTAAATATTCGCAATATTTTCAATCCGGCGCACAGCGGCACTTTGATTACCCGAGTCGCTAATAAAAACGGTTTATTGGCGGCTACGTCTTTTGAAGCCGTGTACTCGGTTTTTGACAAGATTATACCTATCAAAAATTTTGAAAATCTTAAGTTTTATAACGCGGAAACGATAACCCGAACGCTGTCGGAAAAACCGATACAAAAAATCAAAAGCGTATTTGAGACGCCCGCCGAATATATTCAAGTTGTCTATTACGGCAAATACAATACTGATGAAATAATAGATAAACTCGGCAAAATCTTTTTTCTGTCCAAAGGCGACAATACTTTGAGTTTGATAACGGAACGCGGAAATTCCACCGTTCAGACCGTTTACGATTATTTTTCAAAAATTTAGCTATATATAAATTTAAAAACGAATTTATTTAATTTTAATTTTGGAAAAACAAAACAACGTCCGCAAAAACGAACGTTGTTAATCTTTTTAATTAAGCGAAATTATTTAATGAGTTTCGCTTCGAGATAATATCTTTTTTCCACGCCTTCGCCCATTGAGAAAGTTTTTCTCGGCATTGCTCCTTTATTTTCGATATAATCGAAAAACATCGCTTTGTCAAAAGCAGGCAAAGTTATTCCAATGCTGTCGGGATTTTCGTCCACAACGTGTTTTACGTTTTTCATGCCGTGAACGTAATCGACTTTTATTTCGGGATTTTGTTCTATATATTTGTCGATAATATTCTGTACTTTTTCAACCGCTTCCACAGGGTCAGCGGGGAGAGCGAGTTTTTCGGATTTGCCGTTACGATACAATTCGCAATGCGTCGTGCCTTCGATAGATTTTATTTCCTGCACTAATTCTTCCGACGGATTGAATACTACTCTATGAATAGGTTCAAAACTGAGTCCTTTGTCGTAAATGTTGACAGCTTCAACCAAAGCGAAACGAGCGGGATGCGTCAATCTTTGTTCTTCGGTTAAATTTTGTTTTATAGTGTCCCAGCATGATTTTGCGGTAGCGAGCGAATGGTTGCCGTCGCCGACAGCGAACAACATTCCTGTTTCGCCGACAAGCGTATTAAATTGTTTGATAACTTTCGCTGTTTCTGTCACTTTGTAACCCGTAATATGACCGCCGCCCATATTCAAATCAAAATCATAAAGTTTTTCGAGATTTTCACGGTTGTTATAAAGATTGCCGATAATTTTGTTTTTCTTATCGTTAAACAAAACCATAATGTGAGGCAATTCGATAGGAGCATTAATACGTACTTTTTTGCGCGGAGGTATGCGTTCTATTATTGTTCCTTCGGTTGCGCGTATCGCCGCTTTTGTTCCGACCGTATACTCGTATTGTTCGAGGTCGATAGCCAAAACAAGCCCTATACGGTGTTTAGCGTACGGTGTAGCGCGATCCGTCAAAACAAAACATTTACCTATATCTCTAAAAATACCTTCGGAAAGATATCTATTCATAGTGTTGTTGATTTCTTCAATTGTTTCTTCGGTAACCTTGTTTAGATAAATTTCGGGTAAAGTGATATGCAAAGTACTAGGCGCATTATTTGCGATATTAGCGACTTCCGTCCAATAATCCGGCTCAGAAGTAAACTGGTCGCAAGCAATAACCGCCCACTTTGTTAAATCAATATCCTTACGTGGCAATAAGATGTTCGGCGCAATAATAGGCATAGTGTTCTCCTTTGTTTAAATTATTATATAGTAAAAATTTTTATATACCAAAAAAATACCCGATTAGAAGCCAAAAAATAATCGCGGCAAAAACAGACGCAATCTTCAGCTCTATGTTGTTTACAAAAATTTTGTTTACAATTGTTTTAATTTTTTCTTTTTTTGTTTTTTCGTTTTTCATTATTCACCCCACAAGGCAAGTTCCTCAACCTTGTCGTTTTCCGCGACAAGAGCGTGAGTAACTATCTGAGTTAATAATACGTTGTCAAGATAACGCAAAATTTTGCCGTCGTGCATAGCGGAAATAATACCCGATTCTTCCGATACCACAATGGCGGTTATTGACGGATTGCTTTCAGACATACCGATAGCGGCTCTGTGACGGGTGCCGAATTCTTTCGGCAAATCGTTGCGGGCGGACAAAGGCAGGTAGCAGCCTGCTGCTATTATGCGGTTTGCCGTCACTATTATCGCACCGTCGTGAAGAGGCGATTTTGGGAAAAATATCGTTTCAATGAGTTCGCTTGTCAAAAGCGAACCCAAAGCCGTGCCTGTCTCCACTATCGTGTCCAAAGATTTATTAGTAATAACGATAAGCGAACCAATATCATTTTTGGACATATTCTGGCACGCTCTTACGATATTTTCTACTGTTTGAGTTATATCTTCGTGAGACAAATCAATATTTTTATTACTGGGATTAAGAAAGTTTTTCCACGACATTCTAAATAGTCCCCTGCGCATATCGGAAGCGAATAAAGTCGTGGGTATTATCGCAAACGCCAGTATAAACATAGCTACGTATACGCGCGCGCCGACAAAGTCGAATATCGACAAAATGAAAATCAAAACCAGCGCAAGAAAAGTTATATACGCCAGCCAAACGGCATTCCTTTTTTTGAAAAATGCCCATAACCAATAAAAAAGGAAAGCTAACAAGACCAATTCGACAATCCATTGCCATTCAAAAGACGCGATAATGCTTTGACAATACTCGAAAAAGGTCATTTTTCTTCCTCCGTTAATAATTTTTGCTATTCACATATATATAATACAATATTATACCCAAAAAATAAAGAGGTTTCGAAAAAATTTTGTAACAAAAAAACGCGTTTTGTTTTTTTTTAAACGCGTTTTTTGTATCAGAGGTATCTAAAAATTTATTTTTCTTTTATGCTTCTGTTGCGGTAAGTAGTATGAAGCAACTCGTGAGCTTTGTGTCCGTTAGGTTCGCCAAGGAAGTTTGCGTAAAGTTCGTTTACTTCTTTGTTTTCATGCGATTTTCTAGCTTTGCTAGCGGTATCAGTATCATAAATAGCCTTTGCTCTAAGACCTCTTACGTCGGTAGTATTCCATACGTCAGCAGGTTGTATGGGTTGTCCGCCGCCTGCTACGCAACCGCCGGGGCAGCACATAATTTCGATAAACGCCGCGTCTTTAAGTTTGCCTGCTTTGAGTTCTTCCATAATGGTGTGAGCGTTTTCAATTCCGCTTGCCACTATTACGTGTAAATCTTTTCCTGCAAGGTTGACTGACGCGCGTTTGATACCTTCGGTGCCGCGAACTGCTACAAAGTCAAGTTTCGGCAAAGGTTTCTTTTCAAGTATTTCCGCTACGGTTCTTAGTGCAGCTTCCATAACGCCGCCTGTCGCGCCGAAGAGTAATCCCGCGGTGCTGCCGCGTCCGACGAATTCGTCAAAATCTTCATCGGGAAGATTGTTGAACATAATACCGCTGCGCTTAATCATACGCGCGAGTTCTCTCGTTGTGATTACGCAGTCAATATCTTTGTAACCGCTTGCATTGATGTCGTCACGGATAATTTCGCCTTTTTTAGCTACGCAAGGCATAACCGTTACGGTGAAAATATCTTTCGGGTCGATACCCTTTTTCTTTGCGTAATATGTTTTTACTATCGCGCCGCTCATCATGTGAGGGCTCTTGCAAGTAGAAAGATTGGGCAAAAATTCGGGATAATATTGTTCGATATAGTTTATCCATCCAGGTGAACAGCTTGTGAACATGGGAAGCGGTCCTTCGCCTTGCAAACGGTGCAATAGTTCCGTTCCTTCTTCCATTATCGTAAGGTCTGCGGTAAAGTCTACGTCCAGAACGGCGTCAACGCCAAGTCTGCGCATAGCTGCAACCATTTTGCCTTGTTGGTTCGTGCCGATAGGATAACCAAATTCTTCGCCGATACCTACTCTTACTGCGGGAGCGGGCATAATAACGACGTGTTTGGTCGGATCGTTAATAGCTTCGTAAACTTTGTCCGTGTCGTCTTTTTCTCTTAATGCGCCTGTCGGGCAAACGTTGATACATTGTCCGCAGGAAACGCAGCCTGAGCCAGCCAAATCCATTCCGTAAGCTGTGCCGATATAAGTATTGAAACCGCGTTTATTCGGTCCGATAACTGCAACGTGTTGAAGCTTGCTGCAAGCGGCAACGCAACGACGGCAAAGAATACATTTGCTGTTGTCACGGATAAGATAAGGAGTAACTTCTTCTTCGCCTTTTGTTACTTCGCCTGCAAAACGGTGAACGTCGCAGCTATATTCATTGGCAAGAGATTGAAGTTCGCAGCTGCCTGAACGAACGCAGCTGTTGCAGTCGTTGTTGTGATTGGAAAGCATAAGTTCAAGAGTCATTTTTCTTGAATCCAAAACTTTTTTGGTGCTTGTCCATATTTCCATACCTTCGGAAACGGGGGTAACGCATGAAGCGGGCAAATCTCTCGCGCCTTTAACTTCTACTACGCAAAGACGGCAAGCTCCCAAAGGATTGAGGTCTTTCAAATAACATAGAGTAGGAACTCTTACTCCCGCTTGCTGACACGCTTCTAAGATTGTGCCTTCGTTAACCGTATAAGGTTTTCCGTTTATTTTAACGTTTAGTTGTGCCATCGTTTTAATTTACCTCCTAGAAATCGCGCCTTTCGGGCATTTTGTAATACACAATCCGCATTTTACGCAAACTTCGGGGTCAATAACGTGCGGTTGTTTGATTTCGCCGCTAATAGCGTTTACAGGGCAGTTTTTCTTACAAATTCCGCAGCCGATACATTTATCTTTGTCGATTACGATTTTTGTCAAACCTTTGCACACGCCCGCGGGACAACGCTTGTTGACGATATGTTCAATATATTCGTCACGGAAATAGCGCAATGTCGAAATAACGGGATTGCAAGCGGTTTTACCCAAAGCGCAAAGAGCGTTGTCTTGCAAATAGTGGCTGATTTCTTCCATTCTGTCGATGTCAGCCAGTTCCGCTTCGCCGTTTGTGACTTTCGTCAAAATTTCAAGCAAACGTTTTGTGCCGACACGGCAAGGAGTGCATTTGCCGCATGATTCGTCTACAACAAATTCCAAGAAGAATTTTGCGATATCGACCATGCAGTTGTCTTCGTCCATAATAATCATACCGCCGCTACCCATCATAGAGCCGATCGCGATAAGGTTATCATAATCGATAGGAACGTCAAGGTGCTGCTCGGGTATACATCCGCCGCTGGGTCCGCCAGTTTGAGCCGCTTTGAATTTCTTACCGTTTTTGATACCGCCGCCGATATCATATATTATTTCGCGCAAGGTTGTACCCATGGGGATTTCAACCAAGCCTGTGTTAACGATTTTTCCGCCGACAGCAAAAACTTTCGTGCCTTTGGATTTTTCAGTACCCATGCTAGCGAACCAGTCCGCGCCTTTGCGAATGATATGCGGAACGTTAGCGTAAGTTTCGACGTTGTTAAGTATCGTCGGTTTTCCGTACAAGCCTTTTACAGCGGGGAACGGAGGACGAACACGCGGTTCGCCGCGTTTGCCTTCAACGCTGGTCATCAAAGCGGTTTCTTCGCCGCAGACGAACGCGCCCGCGCCAAGTCTGATTTCAAGGTCAAAATCAAAGCCCGTGTTAAAAATATTTTTACCGATCAAGCCGTAAGCTCTTGCGTCGTTGATAGCTTTTTGCAAACGTTTAACGGCGATAGGATATTCTGCGCGGATATAAACGTAACCTTTGTTCGCGCCGATAGCGTAACCGGCTATTGCCATAGCTTCAACTACGCTGTGAGGATCGCCTTCCAAAACGCTTCTGTCCATAAATGCGCCCGGGTCGCCTTCGTCGGCGTTGCAGCAAACGTATTTTTGGTCATTCTTTTGATTGTAAGCAAATTCCCATTTTTTGCCCGTGGGGAAACCGCCGCCGCCGCGTCCGCGGAGACCGCTTGCTTTAATCGTTTCAATAACGTCGACAGGTTTCATCTCTGTCAAAACTTTGCCAAGAGCTTGATAGCCTTCTCTGCCGATATATTCTTCTATGTTTTCGGGGTCGATAACGCCGCAGTTATAAAGCGCGACTCTTACCTGTTTTTTCAAAAATTCTGTGTCGTTGAGCGATAAAACTTTTTCATTGGTTGTATCTTCGGTGTGAAGCAAACGTTTTACGATTCTGCCTTTGAGTAGGTGTTCCGAAACGATTTCTTTTACGTCTTCCACAGTAACGGAGTGATAAAAAGCTCCTTCGGGATAAACCACCATAATAGGACCTTTGGCGCAAAGTCCAAAGCAACCAGTCATAACAACCTTAACTTCTTCGTCAAGGTGCTGCGCTTTTAGTTCGGCGTTAAGAGCGTTTATTATCTCGCCTGAGTGGTTAGATGTACAGCCAGTGCCGCCGCATACTAATATGTATGAACGTACCATTTTTTCCTCCATTAGTTTATTTTAATGTATTCCGTTACCGGTTTTTGATTTACGATATGCTCAGTTACAATACGCGCAACCTTTTCCGGCGTAACCTTGATATAAGTAACTTTTTCTTTGTTCGGGACGAAAACTTCTACGATAGGTTCGAACTTGCACATACCTATACAACCCGTTTGGCTAACCACAACGTTACTCAAATTTCTTTTCGCCACTTCTTCCACAAATGCGTTCAAAACAGGTCTTGCGCCCGCGGCAATACCGCAAGTCGCCATACCTACGACAACGCGAATAGTATCGTCGCTACCTTGTTGTCTGTTTTGCGACGCGTTTTTCATTTTGTCTCTTATCGCGTTGAGTTCCTGTAAAGACTTCATAAATTCTTGCTTCCTCCGTTTGTTATATTTATTCCTTGATTGATATAATCTTTGAGAAAAGCAAGCACTTCGGTGTTTGAAATGTCGACTTCCCCCAATATATTCCTTACTTCATCGGTATCCAATACGAATTCCCTTTCGTCCACACGGTAAGTCAAAACGTATCGAATATCTTTTTTCGCGCCTAATAGCACGCATATAGTTTCGGCTAAATCCCCCAAAGGCATACGGTCAATGTTATCAATCTCGTAAGTCGCTTTTACTTTCGTGCCTTCCCCTACTTTTGAGGTGATACTGAATTTTCCGCCGCTTGACTCCGCGCTCTCTTTGAAAAACGGTATCCCAAGCCCGACGCTGCGGGTTTTGCGGGATGTCACAAACGGGTCGGTGACTTTTTTAACCGTTTCTTCGTTCATTCCGCAGCCGTTGTCTGTGATTTCGATAGACAGCAGATTTTGCGAAAAAACGTATATTACCGTAATTTCGATTTTTGTAGCGTTAGCCGTTATGCTGTTAGATGCTATATCCAGTATGTTTAACGATAATTCTTTCATTTTTTACGGCGTCTTCGCCGTTAGTTGATTCATTTGTTTGATAGTTTTTCTATTAACGCGTTTATTGATATTTTGTCCAAGTCTAAGTAACAATCAGATAAACACATTTGTTCCAAACTGTGAGCGTCGCTGCCCGTAATCAAAATGTATTTTTGTTTTAACTCGTCGTAAAGATTTTGCGGACAATCAGGGCTTACTTCCAATGCCGTTACGCCTAAATCGTCGGGTACAAAACCCAAAACCGACGTAAGACTGTTGCTGTCTCTATCTATGTGAGCGGGTATCGCTATACCGCCGCGGGCTTTAATTTCCGCTATCAGTTCGTACAAATCGTATTTTGTCGCAACGCTGAGTAAATATTCTCTCCGCCCTATTTCGCGGTCGTTTTCATCCAAAATAATCTGCGGATTGTAAAATTTTTCATTCAATTCGTATTTTGGCAAAGATTCGTAAATTTCTTTTGAAAACTCTTCCGCTGAATCGAAACTTTTGAATAAACCCAAAACGTGAATTTCTTCGGCTGTTGTGATTTCCATCGCGGGCACGACCAAAATTCCGTTTTTCTCGGCTATTTTTGACGTCGTCCGTGAGTTTTCCGCCGCGTTGTGGTCTGCGATTGCGATTATGCGGTTATTCAATAGTTTGCTCATATTCACAATGTTGTTCACGGTATTTTCTTTTGAGCAACACGCGCTAAGCGTGGAGTGTATATGCAAATCTATTTTTACCTTCATTCGTTCACCGATTCAACGATTTTTTTTGCTAATTCAAAAGCGGAAAGGTCGGTGCCCATTAGGTAGATATTTATGCTTTCCATTTTTTCGCGTAAAGACTCGTCGGGCTGTACTTCTTCGCACAATATCACGCAGCCGCATTCGACAAGTCTGGCAACCGCCGCAACGTTTACGTTGCTCATAATGGTAAGCCAGCCGCAATTGGTTTCGGCTTTTCCCATAACTCGGCTAAGCAAATCGCCTATATAAAATTTTTCGATTTCCTTATCTAAGCCGCTGTTAAAAACGGTGAGATTAAGTTTTTCAATCAGTTTTGTTATTTTCATCGAAATATCTATTGACCAAACACATACTTTCCGTCGCTTTGCCTTGCACTATGTCTTCCGCCAACGCTCTGCATGTCGGCGAGCCGCATATACCGCAGTCTTTACGTGGAAGTTTTTTCAAAATTTTTTCTACTTCCGCCATTTTTTGCAAAGCTACGGGGAGTTTTTTGTCCAACGTATAAAGGTCGGTTGTTTGCCATTTCCATGGGATTTTATAATAACTTATCGGTTTGTCTATTTTGTCTGTGGTATTGGTCTTATTTTGCAAAACCGTACGTCTTAACGAGTGAATTTTGCTTTTTGCGACGAAAGTATTGATGACATTGAACACTCCGCCGACGCAGCCGCCAGGACAAGCGTGCAGTTCCACAAAATCTATATTGGAAAGTTTTCCGTCCTCGAGTTCTCTCAAAATCGATACGACGTTGTCTATTCCGTCCGCGGCAAGCTGACGAATATTCGGCAGATTTGACGCTTCGCCTCCGCTGGTACTCCAAGCGATTCCCATCTGTGACGCTTTTATTTCGTCCTTAATCACGACGTCTTTAATGTCTACGAGATTAAGTTTCTTTACCACTTCCGAAACGGCTATCGCGCCGTTAAGGTCGCCAGTCTGTGAGTAAGAACCCGATTTTATCGCTCTTACTTTCGCAGGGCAAGGCGACAGGTAAAACACGCCGATATCTTTGTCTTTTAGTCCCGTAAGTTTTTTAACTTCGTCTCTCGCCATTTTTGCCGCTAACAGTAACGGCGGAAGGTCGTCAATAAGATTGTCTCTCAGGCATTGATATTTTGTCAAAATCAGTTCCACGCACGCGGGGCAAACGGTGGAAATAACAGGCGTTTTGACGTCGCCCACTATAAACATTTCGCGTTTTAATAGCGAAAGCATATCCGCCGCTCTTGCTACCTCGAAAACGTAATCAAATCCGATATTATGAAGTGAATTTAGCACAAGTTCGGGTTCGTTTATGTGAGGAAACTGAGCGTAAAAAACTGACGGCATCAATGCGACTTTGTATTTGTAGCCGTTTAAAATGTCAAAGGTATCAAAACGTGTCGTAATGGCGTGACTTGGACAAGCGCGCACGCAATTACCGCAACTAATGCATCTGTCATAATTGACATACGCTTTGCCGTCGCGGACTCTTATTGCTTGCGTAGGGCATTTTCTCATACAATGAGTGCAGCCCAAACACCTGCTTTGATCAAAAACTATCGATCTGAATTTGTCAGCCATATTTTCCTTATATTTTAAACTTCATCGTTATGGTAGTGCCTTCGCCTACCGTGGTGTCGATTGCCATATCATCGCTGTATTTTTTCATGTTAGGCAATCCCATTCCCGCGCCGAAACCAAGTTCTCTTATTTCGGTCGTGGCTGTGGAATACCCTTCTTTCATAGCAAGCTCAACGTTTTCAATACCTTTACCCGTATCAGCCAAAACGACTGTGATAAGATTGGGCTGAACGGTTACGGTCGCTACGCCGCCGTTAGCGTGAATAACCATATTGATTTCGCCTTCGTACATGGCGATAATTACCTTACGGATAATATCGTTATTTACGCCTATTTGTTTTAGACGAGATTTTGTCTGCTGCGAAGCGTGACCCGCTAACTCAAAATTGTTGCCTTCAACGTCAAATCGCCACACTATTTCGGTCATCAGTCGCCGCCCCTTAGTCCGCGTGAGAAAAGTTTTCCGCAAGCTTCAAACATTGTGATATTTGTCGCCATAATGACGATGTTGTTTTCGCTGGCTATTTCGATTACTTTCTCATCAGGTATTTTGCCTCTGACAAAACAAATACATTTCATGTCCATCATAAGAGCAGTGCGAACAACTTGCGGATTTATAAGTCCCGTAACCAAAACCGACTGGTTTTTTACGTGAGCCAATACGTCCGACATCATATCACTGCCGCACGCGGAAATGACTTCGGTGTCAAGCAGTTCTTGCCCTGAAATAATTTGGGCCTGTGTAATATTTGCGACTTCTCTTAGCGTCATAATTGGTTTTCCTTATTTGCTTTTATATTTATTAACGATATTTTCAACTTCTTTTACGGTAAGTTTACCGTAAACTTCTTCATTTACAGTCAAAACGGGGGCAAGACCGCAGCAGCCTACGCATCTCATCGGATTTACGGAAAATTTTCCGTCGGCAGTACATTCGCCTTCGCTTATACCGAGAAGTTCCTTGATTTTTTCATTAACTTCTTTTGCTCCGTTAACGTAGCACGCTGTGCCAAGACACATGCTGAAATTGTATTTTCCCTTAGGATAAAGAGAAAATTGAGAATAAAACGTGCCTATGCTAAAAAGCTCTTCCGTGGATTTGTCCAAAGCAATTGAAACGCGTTGAAGAACTTCTTCGGGCAAATAGCCGTAAATATTTTGAACTTCTTCCAAAACAGCTACCGCCGCGTCGTTTTGACCCGCGTGAGCGGCAAGCACTTTGTCCATCGCCTTTCTTTGTTCGTCGGTTTCAACGAATTTGATTTGATTGATTTTGTAGCTCATTATGTCCCCCTATTTTTGAAAAAATATGTAAAATTTTTTTTAGTAAATTAATATGCCTATGGCATTATTTCGCCATAGGCTAGTTTATCACATAAGGTATTTAAAGTCAACTTACTGGCAAGCTATTTAAGTACAAAAACGCACAATTTTTGCTACAAAAACTTCCAAATTTTTTCGCCCAAAAATTCTCTCGGAGCGATTTCCATAGCCGTGTACGCGCCGTAAGCTTTTTTCGCCGATAATGACGTTATCGCTGCGGCGTATTCCACCATAATCTTTGCCGTGAGCATGCAATTATCTTCCATTTTCAGCTTATATTCGCTTTTTGCGCCGTCGCCAAAACATATTATTTCACCGCTGTGACGGGTATCGTTTTTCAGCTCGCTCAGCTCTTTAATGGTTACGAAATTTATTTGAGTTTCGTAACCCAAAAAATAACCTTTCATAGACAAAATCTCGTCGCTGATTCTGCGTCTGTCTTTTTCTTCAGCGACAACGTAACACACTCTTTTGTGAAGTCTGTTTGACGGTAATTCGCTTATGGCTTTGCGATTTTTCATCGACTCGTTCGGCAATGTAAACTGCACCGCGTCTATAACGCCGTCAATGCTTTTTACCGCGTTCGTATGTCCCTGACTTACTCCTTTACCCCAAAAAGTGCCTTGCGTGTCCCCTATAAGCGTATTAAGTCCTCTTATCGCGCTGAATACTCCCGTATCCCAACCGCAGCCGAGCAAAGCGACGTGATTGGTTTTTTTCGCCGCCTCGTTCATTATGCCGCGGTAATATTTCATTTCGGAATGGTTGTCAAAAGCGTCCACGGTATTGCATTGCAAAGCGAACAACGGAGCTAACCCAAGCATATCGCTGGCGGAACCGAAACAAAGAGCCGCTACGTCCGCGTCGTATTTCGGAAAACTTTCCAGCTCGTATACCGCCGTACCTAGTTTACTCGTGACTTTTCTTCGCGAAAAAATACCGACAAGCTCGATTTTATTTTCTATCGCGTATTTTTCCACAGCCTTTCCTAAATTTCCATAGCCTAAAACAGCTAATTTCATTTTGTACCTCCGTATTAAGTATATTCGCTTGATTTTCACGCTTGACAAACAATCTTACTCCAATTAAACTATTGATAAAAAATATCGGACGGTAAAAAGAATGAACAAGTGGGACAAAAGATTTATGCAAATGGCGGAACTCGTCGGAAGCTGGTCGAGCTGTTTTCAACAAAACCGCCACGTAGGAGCTATCGTAGTAAAAGACAAACGTATTTTGACTACGGGTTATAACGGCGCGCCTTCGGGCATAATTACTTGCGTGGAGCGGGCAGAATGTATCCGTCGCAAAGAAAATATACCTTCGGGCACAAGACAGGAATACTGTTACGCCGTACACGCGGAGCAAAACGCCATTATTCAGGCGGCAAGACTTGGTGTGTCGCTTAACGGCGCGACTATGTACTGCACTCATCAGCCTTGCGTAATTTGCGCCAGAATGATTATTAACAGCGGTATAAGTAAACTTATTTACAAAGACGGTTACCCCGATGAATTCGCTATGAGACTGTTTAACGAAGCGGGTTTAACGGTGGAAAAATATGAAGAATGAGCTAAATTACGTCAAAAAATCGTAAAAAAATTTACACAAAATTGTTGACAATATTAGCATATGGACTATAATATTACTAGCACTCAGATTTTAAGAGTGCTAAAAATTTTCAAAATTTTTATGGAGGAAATATATGAAACTCAAACCTTTATTTGACAAAGTTGTCGTGAAAGAAATCGAAGAAAAAGAAAGCGTAAGAGGCGGCATTATTTTGCCTAACTCAGCGCAAGAGAAAAAAGAAATCGCCGAAGTCATCGCTGTCGGCGAAGGCGGCGTTATCGACGGTAAAGAAGTGAAAATGATAGTTAAAGTCGGCGACAAGGTATTATATTCAAAATACGCTGGTTCGCAGTTCAAAGTAGAAGACAAAGAAGTTACAATCATTCGCCAAAGCGATATTTTGGCTATCGTTGAGTAATTATTTTATTTAGTAAGTAAAGGAGAAAATAAACACTTATGGCAAAACAAATTAAATACGGCGAAGAAGCCAGAAAATCACTTGAATCGGGCGTAAATCAACTCGCCGATACTGTTAAAATCACACTCGGACCAAAGGGACGCAACGTTGTTTTGGAAAGAAAATACGGTTCTCCCCTCATCACAAACGACGGCGTTACCATAGCAAAAGAAATCGAGCTTAAAGACGCTTTTGAAAATATGGGCGCTCAAATTATCAAAGAAGTCAGCACAAAAACAAACGACGTCGCTGGCGACGGCACAACCACAGCTGTAGTATTGGCTCAATCCATTATCCGCGAAGGCAGCAAAAACGTTGCGGCGGGCGCAAACCCCATTATCTTGAAAAAAGGCATTGACAAAGCCGTTGAAGCGACAGTCAATAAGCTTAAAAATATTTCCAAACCTATTACAGGCAAAGAAAGCATCGCTCAAGTAGCTTCTATCAGCGCGGGCGACGAAACCATCGGCACGCTTATCAGCGAAGCTATGGAAAAAGTCGGCAACGACGGAGTTATTACCGTTGAAGAAAGCAAAACGATGCTTACAGAACTTAATATTGTCGAAGGTATGCAGTTTGACCGCGGTTACGCAAGCCCTTATATGGCTACCGACCTTGACAAAATGGTTGCGGACCTTGACAATCCTTACATTTTGATTACAGATAAAAAAATCAGCTCTATCCAAGAACTTCTTCCTTTATTGGAACAAGTTGTAAAAACAGGCAGCAAGCTTCTTATTATCGCTGAAGACGTGGAAGGCGAAGCGTTGACTACTCTTATTCTCAACAAACTTCGCGGTTCTTTCGTATGCGTTGCTGTAAAAGCTCCCGGTTTTGGCGACAGACGCAAAGCTATGCTTGAAGATATCGCAATCCTTACGGGCGGTAAAGTTATCACCGAAGAACTCGGTCTTGACCTGAAAGAAGCAAAACTTGATATGCTTGGCAGAGCGAAACAAGTTAAAGTCGACAAAGACAACACCATTATCGTTGAAGGCGCGGGCGAACAATCCGAAATCAAACAACGTATCACTCAAATTAAAAACCAAATGGCAGAAACCACAAGCGATTACGACAAAGAAAAATATCAGGAACGTTTGGCAAAACTCGCTGGCGGCGTTGCCGTTATTAACGTAGGCGCGGCTACCGAAATCGAAATGAAAGAAAAGAAACTCCGTATCGAAGACGCTTTGAACGCAACACGCGCGGCTGTTGAAGAAGGTATCGTACCCGGCGGCGGAATAGCATTGCTCTCTGCTCGTCAAGATATTGAAAAACTTGCGGAAACACTCGTCGGCGACGAAAAAACAGGCGCGATGATAGTTGCAAGAGCGATAAAAACCCCTATCGAACAAATCGCTGAAAACGCAGGCGTTGACGGAGCGGTTATCGTATACAATATCGAAAAAGAAAATAAACCGAATTACGGTTACGACGCTCTCGGCAATAAATACGGCGATATGGTAAAATTCGGCATTATCGACCCGACCAAGGTTGCTCGTTCTGCTTTGCAAAATGCTGCAAGCGTTGCAAGCACTCTGCTTACTACCGAAAGCCTTGTCTGCGATATTCCCGAACCTCC
>DAOTGG010000017.1:15978-21537 GCA_035446985.1 Eubacteriales bacterium | reverse complement strand
AATATGGAGAAAAACAAGGATGCTGTATTCATATCAAAACCGCGCATGCGGATTATTATATGCTTAAAGAATATGAAAACAGTATTTATAGAAACCATCTTGGAATAAACTTAATTGAAAATTATTCACAGTTATGCCAGTCATTAGAAACAGTAGAAGAAGAAATGACGGCAGTTGATGGAATTTTGAAAAGCACCGATTATGAATATAAACCTCTTACTGTGATATTTTTTATTAACAAAGGTTTTGATTATTGCAGCGTTGATGAAAGTCGTTTATATGTTTCAGGTTTATCTTCTTTGCTTCATGAATATGTGCATTATCTGACCTTAGATGTATATGTGGATCTAGCCCCTGACAAAACGTTATGTGAAACAATAGCTGTTTACTATGGTTGTCAGTCTTCTTTTTACGTTAAAGCATATGCTGCTGGCTTATGGACTCGCAACCCTTATTACAATAAATGGCTATTATCAGCCGAAGAATATTTTGGCAGAGAAATAAAACCCGACAATTTGGAAGATTTATATTTGCTATTTGATTATATTTGTACAGACCATTTTAGCCAAAAAATAGAAGACGTAGGTTATACTTATTTTCAATATACTTCATTCGCTCAGTTTCTTAACAGAGAATATGGCGACGATATAATATTACTCTTTAAAGAAAAAGAAAGTTTTTACGAAAAATATGATACTGACATGAGTTCTCTATATGATGATTGGGAAGAATATCTAAATTCCTTATAAATGCAAGCAGTCGTTTTTAGTATAAAAAGGCTTATTATAAATTTTCGCTTGATAATAAACAAGGATAGTGATATTATAATTCTGCTAAACGGGCAATTGACTCAGTTGGTAGAGTACCTCCGTCACATGGAGGGAGTCAGGGGTTCGAGTCCCTTATTGCCCACCAGTTACGACGGCTACGCTTATTAGTCGCAATAAAAAAAGGACGCAATATTACGCGTCCCTTTTTATTTCTTTTTTTTGCTTGCAGCCTTTTTGCTGCTTATACGTGACGACGAAATACTGTGACGCTCGCTAGCACTCGCTATTCCAGAGCTATCGCTCCTTACGAGTCCTTATTCCCCAAGAAAAAGCGGAATAGCAAATTGTGCTATTCCTTTTTTATTGTCTCGTTTAAGTAAATGAACTTTAAAATTTCTCGTTAAATAGTTTTTAATTATGGTTAATTTTAATAAAAAAGAGCGTTATTAAAACTTTCAAAAAATCGTACTTTCGCGTTTTTTCTGCTTGTAAATTTTTATCTTTATTTTTGCTCTTTTTTATAATTGACTTTGGGTTTACGCGGTGTTACAATGCAGTTGAAAATAAGCTATCAACGAAAAAAAACAGTAAAAACATATAATAAAAATAGAAAAATATTTCAAAAGATGTTTGGAGGAAAACAATGAAGATTTCCAGTAAAGCTATCGCTTGCAACCTATCGCCGATGCGGAAGTTTCACCCGTACGCGGTAGACGCCGTTAAACGTGGAGTAAAGGTTTATCACCTTAATATCGGACAACCCGATATAGCGACGCCGAAAGAATATTTTGACGCGGTTCGCAACTTTTCTTTACCCGTACTGGCATACGCGCCCTCGAACGGCATACCCGAGCTAACTAATGCCGTTATTGATTACTACAAAGGAATAGGCGTAAATTACACGCCCAACGACGTTTTTATCACCACAGGCGGCAGCGAAGCTCTTCAGATGGTAATGCACAGCATTTTGGACGAAGGCAGCGAAGTCATTATTCCCGAACCGTTTTATCCAAACTACAATACTTTTATTCGCTCGTCAGGCGGTATCATCAGACCGCTCACGACTACTCCCGAAGGCGGCTATAAATACGCTTTTAAAGACAAAATTGAAAAACTCATTAACGCTAATACCCGCGCTATTATGTTTACAAATCCCGGCAACCCGACGGGCGCGGTATTAACCCGCGAAGAAATGCGCTTACTCGCCGACATCGCTAAAGAACACGACCTTTTTTTAATCGGCGACGAAGTTTACCGCGAATTTGTTTACGGCGGCGAAAGTTTGGCAAGTATCGGACAGCTTGAAGATATAGCGGAAAACGCTATCATTATCGACAGCGTTTCAAAACGTTTCTCCGCTTGCGGCGCGCGTATAGGCACGGTTATCACAAAAAACAAAGAATTGCAAAAACAAATTACAAAGTTTTGCCAAGCCAGACTGTCGGTTGCAACGCTTGACCAAGTCGCTTCCGCAGCGCTATATAACGCAAAAGGCGATTATTTTGACGCAGTCAGAAAAGAATACGAACTGCGCCGCGACACGTGTTATAACAAGTTAATGGAAATCCCCGGCGTAATTTGCGCAAAACCCGAAGGCGCGTTTTATCTTATGGCTGCTTTGCCCGTTGACGACGCGGACAAATTTCAAATGTGGCTGTTGACAGATTTTAACAACCACGGCGACACGGTAATGTTTGCGCCCGGCGAAGGTTTTTACGCAACTGCGGGCAAAGGAAAAAATGAAATCCGTATAGCTTATGTACTTAAACAGGCGGACCTTGAAAGAGCGATGGATTTATTAAAACTCGGTATCGAAGCGTACAACAAAAAATAGAATTAACGAAAATTATAATAAAAAAGCGTGAAATAAGTTTTCACGCTTTTTTATTTTTAATCAAATCTAATTTATTGGAGCAACTCAGTTTTCTTTTTCGAGTAATCTTCTTCAGTTATTAGTCCTTCTTTTAGTAAATTCCCGTATTCGCGGAGTAACATTATTTTATTTGAAGTATCGTTTTTAGCATTATCGTTGATGTGAATCACATCTGTGTTTATCTTAGCGTCCTTTATTATAGAGAATGTTATTATAAAGAGCGTATGTAAAATAACAAAAATAAGAGGAGTAAGTTTTGTCGCAAAGGTTACTTCTGGCATAATTTGCACTAGAGATTGGCAGATAAATATGTTTAAAAACAGTACGATTGTGTAAAAAAGAATTTGACAGACATTAGCTGTCGCTAACCATGCAATAGAAAATTTAGATGCAAATAATAATTTATATACTGTAAATAAAATTCCTATTATGATAAATATTAACATTGTGTAAAATAATATGTTGAAAATTATTAATATTGTATTTCCATAACTAATATCCGCATCTTCCAAAATTTCCATATAATCAATAGTGCCTAAAATTTCATCTTTTTCTGCTCTTGTTAAATCTTCGTCGGAATATAATTTAAAAAATTGCTCTTCTTTGACATTAATTTGTTTTTCGGCTCTGTTCGCGATAATATCGACAATACTGTATGAGACGGTGAAATGATAAACTTCACCTCCCGAGTATTCGGAAGTCCAATTTGCGCCTATGACGGGGATAAAAATCGTTATTATTGATACTGCTATATAAACGATCAATAGAGATAATAAAATTACTAGTTTTTTTGACATTATTTCTCCTTTATAATTTTTATAGAATATTTGAAATTGAAGTAACATTTATTTATGTATTTTACCCAAAATTTGTTTGAGTTCACGCGAATTTGTTTCTACTGGAGTATAAGTTTTTGGTTTACTATAAATTTTATCTTCGATATTCGATACTTTTTCTATGAGTTCGCCAAAACCGTACACAAAAAAACTGCCAATCCAAGACACTAATGGACCTGCAATTAGAATTCCAACGCCTAAGTATATATCCCGTGTAATATGATTTACTATTGACAAAGAAATAATTACGATTGCTGCAATGACAGAAACAACTATTCCAACCCAGCAAATTATAATTGCAAGAGTCTTGATTTTCCCCCCGATATTTTCAAACATGTTTAATCTCCTTTCATCGAACGTTTTGTATTTATTATACTACAAAACGTTCAAAAAACAAGATAAGATTAATATTCTAAAACGCAAACTAATTCGCCGTCTATTATTCTACCGTCGGGGACAAAGCCCATACTTATGTAAAGACTTTTCGCTACGCTGTTATTAGGCTCAAAACTGATTAATATTTTGTGATGGTCTTTGTCTTCTTTTATTTTGTCGATTATTTTTTGGAGCGCATCTCTTCCGTAGCCTTTACGCTGATATCTGCTGTCGATCATAAGACGGTAAATGCAGTATTCTTTTTCCTCTAAGTCAAAACAGTACATAACAAAACCGACGGGGGTTTCGCCGTCGTAAATAGCCAAAGGCACGCATTCGGGCTGAGCTTTCGCTTGCGCGATTGACACGGCGTTTGTCGCGACAAAGTGCATTTGTTCTTCGGATACCTTGAGTTTTAATATATCCCAGATATTGTTTCTGTCTATTTCTCTAAAATTTATCATTATTTTACTCCTTTTCTGTTTGGTTTTTTATAGGTAAATGTGTTACGGATTAAATTAGAATCCCACCGACGAATAAAAAATATTCTGGCAGCTTGCCTTTACCCGCCCACAAAATATTTACGCCCAGATAATCCCGACTAAGCCCCACGACGTCGCCGCCGAGAGATTCTATGCTGTACCGCATTTTGTTGGGGTGTTCGCACGGTTCGTTCGTTTTGCGTTTGCATATCTGGCAAAGATTACACGAGCCGGAATATAAAGCCAAGCCGTTAGACCTTTTTTCTTCCAAAAGTAAATCCGCGTCAAAAGAATTTCGTTCGGGGTTTATGATATTGCGATTAACCGTTGATATTTCACTTTCCGAATAAACTTTACTCGTTAGTTTTTTGTCAAATAATATTTGCAGACCGATAATTCTTAGTTTTTTGTATTTGCGAAGCAGCTCGAGTTTGTCAAAATCGTACGGCGGACAAGAATAAAGCGCGCCGTAGTTTGGGCAGTTTTTGCAGCTGTTTTCGTATTGCTCAAAATCAATGTAATCATTCAACAAGGTTTCGACATCGATTTGTGCTTCAAATTTTTGTGTGTAATACATTTTCGCTCCTTAAAATCAATGATACCATAAAAACAAATACTTGAAAATATTTTAAAGAGTGTTACAATAAAATCGGAAGGAGAATTGA
This sequence comes from Eubacteriales bacterium, assembly GCA_035446985.1. Taxonomy (GTDB): domain Bacteria; phylum Bacillota; class Clostridia; order Christensenellales; family CAG-314; genus JAQUSX01. The sequence continues at coordinate 16,536 of DAOTGG010000017.1, read as the reverse complement.
CTTTATGAAAAAAATTGATTATCAGCATTTTGGCAGATTTGTTTACCCCATCAACATAAGCGTTAACGAAAACAAGCTATATTTTAATATCGTCAAAGCCGATTTTGACGAAAACGACTACGTCAGCGATTTATACACTCTTGTCGGCAAAAAGGTAAAACGCCTGACAAGTTCGAATAACGTCCGCTCTTATTATTTTGTGAATAACGATATAATTTTCCCGAGTTTGAGAAACCCAAAAGATCGCGAAGCTGTCAAAAACGGCGAGCAATTAACAGTATTACAAAAATTATCAATCGGCGGCGGTGAAGCAGAAGAATTTTTACGGCTTGACTATGCGGCGGGAAAATTCATTTTTTTAAGCGATACAAAATTTTATTTCACAGCGCAGTATTCCGCCGAATATGCCGACGCATTGGCAAACTCAAAAAGCGACACGAAAAAAGCGTTGCAGATAATGAAAGACAACAGCGATTACGTAGTATTGGATGAAGCTCCTTACTGGCAAAACGGCGGGGGATTTTCCAACAAAATCCGCAACCGTCTGTATTATTATGA
>DAOTGG010000017.1:0-15878 GCA_035446985.1 Eubacteriales bacterium | reverse complement strand
ATGAGAAGTTTTTACAACAGCGTAGGTTCGGATATAAAAATGGAACGCTCGCTTACGGCGGAAACCGTTTACCGTGACGGCAAGCTCTTTGTCACCGATACTGTAAACGACAGTTCGCATATTATCTCTATTGACGTAAATACGGGAGTAACGGAACAAGTCACCGCCAAACGCGGCTTGATAAATGAGTTTGTGTCGGACGGCGACAATTTTTGCGCTATTGCGATAAGAGAAAGCGGATGCGAAATTTATCAAATAAACGATAAAGAAGAAAAACAGTTAACAAAACTTAACGAAGCGAACGTCAATAATTATGAATATTCCGCACCTATCGATTGCGAATTTGTTAACGAAGAAGGCGTGACTATTCACGGATTTGTTATGAAACCGACCGATTACGTCGAGGGCAAAAAATATCCTACTATTTTGGATATTCACGGCGGACCAAAGACTGTGTACGGTAACGTTTATTTCCACGAAATGCAGCTTTGGGCTAATAGAGGAATGGCGGTTATTTTCTGCAATCCCACGGGCGGCGACGGCAGAGGCGATGAGTTCGCCGACATTCGCGGTCACTACGGCGAAACCGATTATCGCGATATAATGAAATTCGTCGATACGGCTATTCAAAAATTTGATTTTATAGACAAAGACAGAATGGGCGTTACTGGCGGAAGCTACGGCGGTTTTATGACAAACTGGATTATCGGTCACACCGACAGATTTAAGGTTGCCGCTTCTCAGCGCAGTATCTCAAACTGGGCTACGTTTAGCACTATGTCCGACATAGGAAAATATTTTGGTACCGATCAGACCAATGCTAATATTTGGAGCGATATTGAAACTATGTGGAGACAGTCGCCGTTAAAATACGCCGACAAAGTGAAAACTCCCACGCTGTTTATACACAGCGACGCTGATTACCGCTGCCCTTTGACGGAAGGTTTGCAAATGTTCCAAGCGATAAGAGATTTTGGAATTGACACAAGACTGTGTATGTTCAAAGGGGAAAATCACGAACTCAGCCGCTCGGGCAAACCAAAACACCGCGTACGCAGATTACGTGAAATCACGGAATGGCTGGAAAAATATTTGAAAAATTAAATTTAGTACAAAAAACTACCGCCGCTGTCAAAAATCGACAGCGGCATCGTTTTTATAGACATATTTCGCTAATTTATATATAAATTTTTCGTAATTCGAATTGACAAACTCTTTTGTATACATTAGAATAACTTACACGAACGGATTTTTTTTCGTTTTTATCGGTATTATTATTTACATTTTTTTGGAGGACTAATGGATATTTTTGAAAAATGCTATGGTTTCACCAAGGTTGATGAAATCAAAGCAATGGGCGTTTATCCATATTTTCACGAGCTTCAATCCCGCCAGGACGTTGAGGTCGTTATGGAAGGAAAACGCCGAATTATGCTTGGAAGTAACAATTATTTAGGACTTACGACCAATCCCGAAGTCGTCGAAGCGGGAATAAAGGCTCTGGAAAAATACGGCACGGGTTGTTCGGGTTCGAGATTTTTGAACGGCACGCTGGAAATGCATTTGGAGCTGGAAAGAGAACTGGCGGATTTTTTGGGAAAACCTAAGGCACTAATATTCTCAACGGGTTTTCAAAGCAACTTGGGTATAATAAGCGCAATCGCGGGCAAAAACGATTATATGATATGCGACAGGGAAAACCACGCGAGCATATACGACGGCTGCAAACTGTCTTACGGCAAAATGCTGCGTTACTCGCACAGTGATATGGAGCATCTTGAAAAACAGCTGCAAAGCGTTCCCGACGAATGCGGAAAGATAATTATCACCGACGGCGTTTTTTCAATGGGCGGAGATATTGCGAAACTGCCCGAAATCGTGACGTTGGCTCATAAATACGGCGCGAGAGTAATGGTGGACGACGCCCACGGACTTGGTATTTTGGGCGAAACGGGAAAAGGCACGGCGGACTACTTTGGTCTGACTAACGAAGTGGACATTATAATGGGTACGTTTTCAAAATCTTTGGCAAGTATGGGCGGTTATATGGCTGCCGATGAAAAAATTGTGGAGTACGTTATGCATACTTCGCGCCCGTTTATATTTTGCGCGTCAATTCCTCCGTCAAACTGCGCCACGGCGTTAGCGGCGTTAAGAGTACTGAGAAAACAGCCCGAACTGGTGAAAAAATTATCAAATCTCTCTTCTCATATGCGTAAAAATCTTACGGACAAAGGCATAAAAATAAGAATGTCGTCAACGCCGATTATTCCTATATACACCTACGACACCGACAAAACTTTTATAATCACAAAAAAACTTTACGACGACGGCGTATATGTAAATCCCGTTGTTCCGCCCGCTACCGCCGCGGGAGAATGTTTGCTGCGCACGAGTTATATGGCGTCGCACACGCACGTGTTACTTGACGAAGCGGCGGATATTATTAGCAAAGTTATATCGCTATTCCCAGAGGTTGTTAATCATGAGTAATAAAGTAGCGGTAATCACAGGCGGTTCAAGCGGCATCGGCAAAGCCACAGCCGAATATTTTGCCGAACAAGAATACGAAGTTTATGAATTGAGCCGTAGCGGAAAAGGCGGAAAAGATATCATTCATATCACGGCTGACGTTACCGACGAAAAAAGTTTGAAAGACGCATTGGATCAAATTTTTACAAAAAGCGGAAGAATAGACGTATTTGTAAACAATGCGGGTTTCGGCATATCGGGAGCGGTTGAGCATACGCCGATAGAAACTGCGAAAAAACAGTTTGACGTCAACTTTTTTGGAATGGCGTCGGCAACGAGACTTGCTTTACCTTACGTTAAAGTAAAAAGCGGAATAATAATTAACGTTAGTTCTGTCGCAGCCACGCTCGCTATACCTTTTCAAGCCTATTACTCCGCTGCAAAAGCGGCGATAAACGCTTTTACTGCGGCGCTTGCGTTAGAAGTCAAGCCTTTCGGAGTAAGAGTGACCGCTCTTATGCCGGGCGATATCGCAACAGGCTTTACGGCGGTACGCGAAAAAATAGATGGCGAAGGTTACGGCGACCGTATTACAAGAAGCGTTGCGCAAATGGAAAAAGACGAAATTAACGGTATGAAGCCAAAGTTTATTGCCGAGCAGATTTTCAGGCTTTCGTTAATCAAAAATCCCAGACCGCTTTACACCGCTGGTATTAAATACAGGTTTTTCGTTTGGCTGAGTAAATTTTTGCCGTCAAGGCTTGTCGCAAAAATACTCGGTTCGATGTACGCGAAATAATTTTAGTTTTTTAAAAGGACGTTAATTTTAGCGTCCTTTTTTGTTTTAAAAAAAATTTATAACGAATTTAAAAAGCTATAAAATAAATTTTAAAAAGAGTTTTTTTACATTATTCTGCAAAATAAGCAGGCGAGAATACAGCCGATAAAAGAGCAAACCAAAGCCACGGGAATTGCGCAGCCGAGCTTTTTTATTTCCGTTTTTGCAAAATAAACGCCAGCGATATAAAACACGGTTTCACTCACGCCCATTATCACCGACGCGCATCTGCCTACGTAAGAATCCACGCCGTATTGAGCATAAATATCGTTGAGAATAGCGATAGAGCCGCTTCCTGTGAACGGACGCAAAATAATAAGCTCGCTTAACTCGGCAGGCACGCCCAAAAGGTTGAAAACGGGAGCGAGAGCGTCGCCCAAAAACTTGTCGATACCGCCCGAGCGCATAAGGGCGATTGCGGTAAGCATCGCGGCGAGAAAAGGAAATATATCGGCGCAGAGTGAAAGACTTTGTTTTGCGCCGCAGACAAAGGCGTCGTAACAGTTGACTTTTTTAATAAGTCCCGCGGCAAAAACTATTATTAAGACGACTGGAGCGATGTAGTTCGACATTTTTTTGTAAACAGCTTTACTAGCATTATTCCGATAAAAGTTGTAATAACGCTGACGATTAAAGTAGGCAAAGCGATATCGGCGGGGTTTGCGCTGCCAAGACCCGCCCGCATGGACATAACCGTAGTGGGTAATAATTGAAGCGAAGTGGCGTTAATGACAAAAAGCATTATTATCGCCGGCGTGGCTTTAACGGAGCCGTCTTTCATATTTTCAACTGCCTTTATGGCAGCGGGAGTAGCGGCGGAGCCAACGCCGATAAGATTAGCCGAAATATTGAGTGCGATATATTCTTTTGCCGCTTCGTTGACCTTGCCGTAAATAAGGTCGATAAGCGGCGAGATAAAAGCGGCTATTTTTTTTAATACGTTTAATCGGTTGAGTATTTCAAAGACTGTCAGCCAAATACAGTAAACCGCAACAAGAGAAAGGGCGAGACTTAATGCCTCGCCAACCGCCGACGTAATATTTGCGAGTACCGATACGGGATCGATAAGAGACAATAATAAAGACGCCAAAATAAGGATTGTCCAAATCAAATTCATACTGTATTCTATTAAAGTTTCTTTACAATATTGAGTAAAAGTGTTAGAATTTTGTAAAAATCTAAACTAAGGCGAGGTAAAAGAATGAAAACCGAAAAAACCTATTACATCACGACGCCAATATACTACTCAAGCGGAAATCTCCACTTGGGTCATTGCTATACCACGGTTATATGCGACGCGTTAGCTAGATTTAAACGAATGTGCGGTTTTGACGTTTTTTATCTTACGGGTACGGACGAACACGGTCAAAAGGTCGAGCAAAAAGCCAAAGAAAAAGGCGTTGACCCGCAGACCTACGTCGACGGGATTTTTGAAAACATCGTAAAACTGTGGAAAACGCTCAATATTAGCTACGATAAAATAATCCGCACGACCGACGGATATCACGAAGAAGCGGTGAAAAAAATATATCAAAAACTGCTTGAAAGCGACGATATTTACAAAGCCTCATACGAGGGCTGGTATTGCACGCCTTGCGAAAGTTTTTGGACGGAAAGCCAGCTCGTGGATGGAAAATGTCCCGACTGCGGCAGAGAAGTGCATTTGGAAAAAGAAGAAAGTTACTTTTTCCGTTTGAGTAAATACGCCGACAGACTACTGAAACTGTATGAAGATAACCCCGATTTTATAGCGCCAAAGAGCCGTATGAACGAAATGGTTAACAATTTTATTAAACCCGGGTTAAAAGACCTTTGCGTTAGCAGAACCAGCGTAAAATGGGGAATAGAACTTCCTTTTGACCATAAACACGTAGCGTACGTATGGATTGACGCGCTTGCGAACTATATAACGGCATTGGGCTATATGTCGGACGACGACAGTCTTTTCCGTAAATACTGGCCCGCCGACCTTCATATGGTAGGCAAAGAAATAACGCGTTTTCATACTATCGTTTGGCCCGCTTTGATTATGGCTTTGGGTATAGCTATGCCGAAACAAGTTTACGGTCACGGCTGGCTGCTTTTTGACGGCGGAAAAATGAGTAAATCCGTCGGAAATGTAAAAGATCCGTTTATTTTGTCCGAACGTTATTCCGTTGACGCGGTCAGATATTATCTACTGCGGGAAATCCCGTTCGGCAGCGACGGAAATTACTCTAACGAAGCCTTTTTGAACCGCATTAACGCTGACTTATGTAATAGTCTTGGCAATTTGGTTTCACGTACTATCGCAATGATAGAAAAATATTTTGACGGCTGCATTCCAAAACCGACTGCAAAAGAGCCGCTGGACGACGAACTAATATTGATTTGCGAAAACGCTTTAAACGAAGTAACTACTGATATGGAACGTTTGTCCGCTCCCGACGCGCTTAACGATATATTTAAAATCATAAACAGAGCGAATAAATATATAGACGAAACGATGCCTTGGGCTTTGGCAAAGGACGAAACAAAAAAAGACCGATTGGCTACCGTATTATATAATCTTGCGGAAGCGATAAGATTTACGGCTGTGTTGCTGAATAGCTTTTTGCCTGAAACCGCGCAGAAAATATATGATAAACTCGGACTTGGTGAAATCGACAAAAACTTTGACAGTATAAAAAAATTCGGGGTAATAAAAGCGGGACAAAAAGTTAATAAAGGCGACAACCTTTTTGACCGCATAGACGTACCAAAAGAACTTATCGAAATGGAGAAGCTAGCATGATCGACTGCCACGCGCATTTGGACGACAAGCGTTATGATAGTCAAAGGGAACAAATAATCGCGGATTTTAGTAAAGACGGCGTAGATTTTGTAATAAATTCCGCGTCCGATTACGTTTCCATAACCGACAGTTTGGCTTTGGCAAAAAAATACGAAAGAATATACGCGACCGTAGGACTTCATCCCAGTTGTATAGACGATTTTAACAGTAAAACCGCGGAAGAAATGATAAAAATCGCGCGCGAAGAAAAAGTCGTTGCGGTGGGAGAAATAGGTCTGGATTACCATTATCCCGACACCGACAAAAAAGCGCAAAAAGAAGCCTTTGCCGCACAGATAGAACTGTCAAGCAAATGCGGTTTGCCCATTATTATTCATACGCGTGACGCGTGGGCGGATACGCTGGATATACTCAAAGCGCAAAACAATTATTTGACTAACGGCGTGATGTTTCATTGCTATAACGGCAGCGAAGAAATAACCAGACAGCTTGCCGACAAGGACTGTTTTTTCTCTTTTGGCGGCGCGCTTAGTTATACCAAAGCGGCGAAACGCACGTCTATGCTTTACGCTGTGCCGATAGGACAGATAGTGACCGAGACCGACGCTCCGTATCTTGCGCCCGAACCGTACCGCGGACAAATAAATTATCCAAAATACGTCAAGTTTATTTTGCCGATAATAGCCGACGCGTACGGTCTAAGCGTAAACCAAATTGAAAATCAGATAGAATATAACGCTAAGAAATTTTTTAAAAAAATAAAATAATCCCTTTTTATGAGATACCGATAGAGAGAACGTAATTTTTGAAGTTTAGAAGTATATTTAATTTTCAGCAGTATATAAAAACAAAAACGTAAATTTTAAAGCAAAACGGGTTAGGATAGATATAAGATATGACAAAAATAGATTATAACCGCATAATGAAAGAAGAAACGGCGAAACTTGACTTTCGTCCGTCGCTTCTTTTGCACGTTTGCTGCGCGCCTTGCGCAAGCGCGGTTATTCCTGTTTTGGCAAAAAATTTTGACGTCGACTTGTTTTATTTTAATCCGAATATTACCGATCAAGAGGAATACGAAAAAAGACAAAACGAGTTAATAAGACTTGTCGGTATTTATAATGATGAGAAAATTTCGCAAAAAAAAATAAATATAATTCCCAGTAAATATATGCCGAGCGAGTTTTACGACGTAATAGACGGATTTGAAAGTGAGCCCGAAGGGGGACTAAGGTGCGAACGCTGTTTTTATCTGCGGCTTGAAGAAACTTTTGCCCAAGCCGCGCAAAAAGACTATGATTACGTTTGCTCTACGCTAACGGTCTCGCCGCATAAAAACGCAGAAATTATCAACACTATCGGGGAGGAACTGAGTAAAAACAGCAAAGTAAAATTTTTGCCCAGCGACTTCAAAAAAGAAGACGGTTACAAAAAAAGTATCGAGCTAAGCAATAAATACGGTCTTTATCGTCAAAATTATTGCGGTTGCGAATTTTCAAAAAACAGTAAATAACACTAAAAATTCACTGTGTTTTAATGTTTTTTTAATAACGATAAAATAAAATAATAATAGTAAAATTAATTGAGGTGATTCGAATGAAAAAATTTGTCAGCGTAATAATCGTTTTAATATTAGTTTTGACTTTAGGGCTTACGGCTTGTTCATACGACAACATCGCGCTTTATAGACTAGCGGTGCAAGACGGTTATTCCGGCACTTACGACGAATGGATAGCATCCCAAAATCAAACGCAAACCGAATACACTTATGAGGAACTCTACGCGATTGCCGTGCAAAACGGCTATGACGGCACTTTTGCCGAGTGGCGCGAAGCTTATACCAATAACGCCGATAGCGAAATCAATACTGTCGAAGCCGCAACGGCGAAAGCTTTGCGGTCAGTCGTCTGCATTTTTGCGGATTTTTGGTCCGCGACAGGATCAACGACAAGCTCCGCAGGCAGCGGCGTTATTTTTAGCGAAGACGACGATTACGCTTATATAGTTACGAATTTTCACGTTATTTATGAAGCTGCGGCACAACCAAAAATAAGCAGCAATATTACCGTGTATTTATATGGAACGCTTTACAACGGATTTGAAATAGAAGCCCAATACGTCGGCGGTTCTATGACTAACGATATCGCGGTTATTAAGATACCCAAAAACGAAAGATATCTTAACAGCGCAAGCGTTCCCGCAACAATTGCGGACAGCGGCGCGGTTTTTCCCGGCGAATCGGCAATTGCCGTGGGTAACCCCAACGCGGGCGGAATAAGCGTAACCAGCGGCATTATCTCAATGGAATCGGAAGACATCGAGCTTACCGCTCCCGACGAAATGACTCTGCTTAATTTGAGAGTTTTCCGTATCGATACTCCCGTTAACCCGGGCAACAGCGGCGGCGGATTGTTTAACGGCAAAGGCGAACTTATAGGTATCGTAAACGCGAAATATATGGACAGCGAAACGGATAATATCGGCTACGCAATCCCTACAAATATAGCTATATCACTTGCGCAAAGGATTGTTGAAACAGCGGGACAACCGCTTGATAAAGTTGTTTTTGGTATTATGATGCAGATAACCGATTCTACTTCCGTTTACGACCAAGCGACTCAACGAACTTACGTTTTGCAGGAAATTACCGTTGTAAACGTAACTAACGGCAGCGCGGCGGACGGATATTTGATGGAAGGCGATATATTAAAGTCTTTCACATATAACGGCGTAACCAGAGCGATAAACAGACTTTATTCCGTAACGGATTTTATTTTCACCTTTAAGCAAAACGACATCGTTACGTTTACCTTAATGCGCGACGGCGTGGAAATGCAAATAGACGTTCCTATGATAAACGTTGTGGAAATTTATTAAAAACTATTTTAAAACTAAAAACGAAAATGCGAGTCCAAGAAAGGCTCGCTTTTCTTTTGGTTAAAATAATTGAAAAAAAGCGGCTAATGCCGTACAATAAGAGAATATGAAACCATTACTGCTTTGCCCGTCTGGCAACCCAAAATCTTTTTATGCGGCGATTATCGGCGGCGCGGATGCCGTATACCTGGGCGTGGACGTATTTAACGCGCGGCGCAACGCCGACAACTTCACGATAGAAAATATCGGGGATTATATTCGTTACGCGCATATTTTCGGCGTGAAAGTTTATGTTACGCTGAATATTTTAATAAAAGAAACCGAGCTTAAAGCTTTTTTTGAAACAGCGGAAAAACTGTACGACTTGGGCGCGGACGCGTTTATACTGCAGGACGTTTCGTTTGGCAAAACTTTGCACGAATTTTTACCCGATATCGAGCTGCATTTATCCACGCAAGCCGGGGTTAACAACGTTTATGGAGCCAAAAAGGCCTTGGAAAGCGGTTTTTGCAGAGTGGTTTTGGCAAGGGAAACGCCATTAAATGAAATAGAAAAAATCTCAAAAATAATAGAAACTGAAGTTTTTATTCAAGGCGCGCTGTGTTCGTCTTTTTCGGGGCAATGCCTATTCAGCAGTTTTGCGGGCGGAGACAGCGGCAACAGGGGACTTTGCAGACAGCCGTGCAGACAAAAATATAGTTTAAACGGCGGCAAATACAAATATGCGATTTCACCATCGGATCTTTGCGTAGGACAAAACATCAATAAGTTTTTAGATATAGGTGTCACGGCTTTTAAAGTCGAAGGCAGAATGCGCAGAGCGGAATATGTTTATGCGGCGGCAAAATATTACCGCAATATTCTTGACGGCAAGAACAGCGATATTTCGCCGCTTATGAGAACCTTTAACCGTGGGAATTACACAAAGGGACTTGCCTTCGGGCAGGATAAAAATTTTTTGTCGACCGTAGCGCAAAGCCATATCGGCGAAAAAATAGGAACGGTAAGAAAGATAGTCGGGCAAAAAATAGTTGTCGACCTAAAAGAAAATTTAAGTAAAGGCAGCGCGATGAAAATATTGCACAACGGCGAAGAAGTCGGCAACGCTGTCTATAAGGACGGAGCGCAAGGAATTTTTGACTATAAGGGCGAGCCGAAAACGGGCGACGACGTTTGCGTAACCACCGATACTTCGCTGGTTTTGCCCGAAAACAAACTTCTGCCGATAACGGTTGAAGTAAAAGTAATAGCCGAAAACCCGATTTTTGCGGCAGCCAAAATAAACGGCGAAACGATAGAAATAGAAGGCGAAATTTCTCAGACGAGTAAAACAAAGCCGCTTACAACAGAAAAAATAATTGAAATTTTTGAAAAAGTCGACAAATATCCGTTTTTACCGAAAATAACGGCGCAGACCATAGACGCTTTTGTTCCAATATCTACGCTAAACCAGTTCAGACGCGATTTTTACTCTTTGTTGTATAATAAAGTTACCGAAATACCGTCAAGGAAAAAAGGGAATCTCGTTTTGCCGCAATATACCCCAAAACAGCCGAAGATTAGAAAAGTCGCCGTAATAGACAGCGAATTTGATTTTGACCTTTCAAAAATAGATATAGCGATTTTCGCGCCGACTAATTATAAATCAGATGCCGAATTTAAAGCGTTTTTTGAAAAAACTATTTCAGTTACGGAAAAATATTTGTATTTGCCCGCGTATTTAACGGAAAAAGATGTCGAAATAATAGATAAAAACATCGAAAGATTCGACGGCATATATTGCGAAAACCTTTCCGCGAGCGGTCTCGCAAAAAAATGGAGCAAGAAAATATTTCACGGCACGGGCGCAAACGTATTCAATTCGTTTGATATTGCAGATAAAGACGGCTGCGTTTGCTTGTCCAACGAGCTGACTAAATACGAGTCAGAAAAGCTAAACGGTGAAAATATTTTCGTTCACGCTTACGGCGGTATTGCAATAATGAACTATATATACTGCCCGTTTGAAAAAAAATGCGAAAAATGCTCGGCGAAAGAGTGGTCCACACTTACCGACGAAAGCGGACGCGAATTTGGGCTCAGAAGATATATCTTGGACGGTTGCCGTTTTCAGCTGTTTAACTGCTTGCCGCTTGCGGGAGACTGGAGCGGAAACGCGCTTATAAATATGCTTTCATTGAACGCAAAACAAAAGCGCGTGATAATGCAAAATTTTGAAAACGCAGACAAAGTAAAAGAACTTTTGGGTAAATACACCACGGGACATACGCCTAAGCCCGTTAAGTAATCGAAAAAAAGGGAGAAAAAATATATGCAAATCATTGTTATCGGCGGCGGAATGAGCGGTCTTACGGCGGCTATCGCGCTCGCGAAAAAAGGCAATAAAGTCACATTACTGGAAGCCAATAAAAGAGTGGGTAAAAAAATATCGGTTACAGGTAACGGCAGATGCAATATCTATAACGCCGATTTTGACGAAAATAAATATAACGACAGCGCTATAGCGAAAAAACTGGCAAAAGAATATCCCGAAAAGGTGAAAGATTTTCTTAATGAAATCGGTCTTATTACCGCTAGTCCCGATAATCAAGGCAGAGTTTATCCTATAACTGAAAACGCCAATTCGGTGGTTGATTGCCTTAGATACGCCGCCGAAAAACATAAGGTAAAAATAATTACGGAATGTAAAGCGGAAAAAATAACAGAAAACGATAAAGGCGTATTAGTGGAAACCGCAACTGAGAAATACAATGCCGATAGAGTTGTCATTGCGGTCGGAAGCGACGTCGGGGTGAGCGGCTATAATGCTGAAAATCTTATCGGCGAAAAATATTTTACAAAACGCTCGCCGTCGTTAACGCCGATAAAAGTTTTTAACCCTATTCCGCAGCTTAACGGTTCAAGATTAACGGCGCGCGTAACGCTTATTAAAAACGGGGAACAAGTATTTAACGAGAGCGGCGAAGTAATGTTTAAAGAATACGGTCTCGGCGGAATAGTGATACTTAATATGTCGTCGGTTATCGCAAGAGATATTGTCAAAGGCGAACACGCCAATTATATAGTTTCTCTCGATTTATTACCCAATTATGACGAGAAAGAGCTTGAAAAACTGCTCAACGAAAGACTAAATAACTTTGGCGGCGAAAAAATATTTTGCGGATTGCTCCAAAACAAAATTGCCGAAGCCGTTCTGTCGCGCGTAAAAGGGGAAATAAAGCAATCAAATATCGCAAAATTAGCGTCTGTAATGAAAGCGTTTACGTTTAAAGTACACAGTCTTGTTGATAAGAGCATGGCGCAGGTATGCGCGGGCGGCGTGGACGAAAAATATTTAAACGAGCTAAGGCTGTTGAACGGCAAAATATACTTAACGGGCGAAGTGATAAACGTCGACGGAATGTGCGGCGGATATAATCTTTATTTCGCTTGCGCCTCGGGGTTAATGGTCGCCGATATAATAAAATAATATTCAATACTTTTTTAAGTTAACAAAACAATATAATCTAAAAAAGAAAAACAAAAAACGCGTTGCCTTATTAAAAGCAACGCGCTTATTTTATAAATAAAATTAGTTTTGGTACGCTTCGGGGCGAAGAACGGCGATATCTTTTAGTCCGCGGAATTTCTCATCAAAGTCCAGTCCGTATCCGATAACGAATTTATCTTCTATTTCAAAGCCGACGTAGTCGATAGGGATTTGGATTTTTCTTCTGCTGGGTTTACTGAGTAACGTTGCTATGGTGACGGTGTTTGCGCCGCGGGCTTTCAATAACTTCAACATATAATCCATAGTAAGACCGCTGTCGATAATATCTTCTACGATAAGCACGTCTCTGCCTTTTACGGAGCGGTTGAGATCCATAATCAACTTGATTTCGCCCGTGCTGTTAGTGCCCGAACCGTAACTTGAAATCGCCATAAAGTCAACGTCCGCGTCAATGTCCATCGCTCTAATTAGGTCTGCCAAAAAAATCCAACTGCCTTTTAAAATGCTAATAATAAGAGGTCTTTTTCCCGCAAAGTCCTTGCTTATTTGCTTACCCATTTCATCAACGCGCTTGCTGAGCGTTTCGCGGTCGATTAAAATATGTAGAATATCGTTGTGTTTTTCCATTTATTTCTCCTTGGTTAGTAAATTATTTAACAGTTTTGGCATAAAGCGTTTTTTTGGTTTGGCTGTCAGTTTTTATTTTGTCGCTTATTTCAATATCGAATATCAGCATTACTTCGTTGCCCGAGGTTATTAAGGGGATTTTGTCGCGCATTAGAAGCGGGATTTTTTTATCAATAAAATATTCTTTAAGTTTTTTTGTGCCGCCGCCGAATTTATTAAATACGTCGCCGTCTTTGCGAAAACGAATAACCGCGTCAGACGGCATCTTGTCCGCGTCAAAATACAATCCGCCGTTAGGTTTGCCGCTTATTTCTATTTTTACGCCGTTAATTACGGTTTTGTCTTCGCAAAAAGGTATTTCGTAATCATTTTCGGGTTTTTGTAAAGAATCAGACGGAAAAATATTAATGACATTATAGCTTTTTACCGCGATTAAGTCAAAGGGTAGAGATAACTTTTTGCCGCTGGTGTTGCGATATAAATTATCAAGGTCATCCAAATGAATTTGCTTGATGTCTTTATCGTATCCAAGCTCGTTAAATATTCTAATAAGCACGCGGTTTTTTAACGCGGGATGAAGAGCAAAAACGTCTTGCCCGATAGCGGCTTTACCGTCGTCAATTTTAATATTGAGTTTCGGGTAAATTTCATTGACAACAGAAGTAAAATAATCTTCGTCGGCTTCGCTTAATTTGGAAAAACGGGCGATATTATTAACCGAGTTTGGATTTAACACCTTAAACAGCGGTAAAATTTTGTTTCTTACATAATTACGCATATATCGGTTGTCGCTGTTGGTTTCATCCGTAATATAAGGTATTTTTTCTTGTCTCGCGATTTTTTCTATTTCGCCGCGTGTCAGATTTAGTAGTGGACGCAAAAACTTACCTTTTTCATTCATTCCAACCGCGCCTTTGTTTCCGCTTCCGCGCGCTATGTGCATCAGGACGGTTTCGGCTTGGTCGTTTTTGTTGTGAGCAAGACAAATAGGCTTGCCCTCGGAAAGAATACTAAGAGCGTCATACCGCAAAATGCGAGCCGCCGTTTCGATTGACAACCCGTTTTCTTCCGCAAAAGTTTTTGGGTAAACGTCCGCAATAACGCAAGGAACCGATTTGCTTTCGCAAAATTCTTTGACAAACTTTACGTCTTTTTCGGCGGATTTACGCAAATGGTGGTTTACCGTAACGACTTTGATTTTATCAGGGATTTCTCGTAACGCGAGTACCAGCAGCGTCATACTGTCAATACCGCCCGACACCGCCAAAATCATCCCGTTTTCAGTTGTTTTTCCGTCAAAAAATGTGTTCATATAATTTTAGTCATTATAACAAATCGGCGGTCAAAAAGCAACTTTAACTAAAAGGATTTACGTTGCCAAGGCAATTAGGGCAGACATAACCGTCGCTTGCCGCGCAATCCATACAAATGACGTTGTGACAATGGCAGCAAGTCATGGCGTTGTAGCTGTTTACTTTTCGGTGGCATTTACTGCATCTCATAAAAAAAGCCTCCTGAATTTCTATATTTAGCATTGGCTTTTACGGCAAAAATAAACGCTAAGCCGTTTTGGAAAAGAGCATAAAAAAGTAGTTTTTTAAAGGATTACATAAAATTTAAGTTTGATTAAAATAGATAAAATTTTTTTGTTAAATTAAAATCAAGCTCAAAATCAAAGGTACGATAAGATAAAAAGCGAAAACGATAAAATTAGATTTTTTCAGCATATTTTGCACTATTTTTATAGCAAAAAATCCAACGATGGCGGCGACCGCTACCCCCGCGATAGTATAAAATACGGGCGTCTGCATAGGCGCGCGCAGGGCTTCGTAACCTTCCACCGCCACGCTTGCTAAGATTACGGGAATGGACAAAAGAAAAGAAAACTCGGCGCATTTTTGCTTTTCTACGCCAAAGAATGACATTGTGGAAATCGTCGCGCCGCTGCGGCTAAGCCCGGGCAGAACGGCAATTCCCTGCGCAACTCCCGTGATAACAGCCGAAAGCAGCGTGGGTTTAAGTCTTGTCGTTTTCGCGTAATTATTTATAACGAGTAAAGCGATGGTGAGAGCAAATCCCAGTGGCAGTAAATTTTCCAAAAAAGCGAACGGCACGAAAATCTTGACGACAAAAGCTATAATAAAAGTTGGAATACTCGCCAGTACAAGATAAAGCAGCGTTTGCGAATTGTTTTTTGTAAAGAGCGAGGCAATTGTCTTGCGGTAGCAAAAAACAACGGCGGCGAGCGTGCCGAAGTGCAAAAACACATCGAAACTAAGGTCGCTTTGTATTTCAAATATTTTCGACACCAAAATAAGATGCCCGCTGCTTGAAATGGGCAAAAATTCCGCCACGCCCTGCACTATTCCCAAAAAAACACATTCCCAAAATTTCAAATTTTTTCCACCTGTTTTTCAAATGTTTACAAAAAAAATACTTTGTTGTACAATTAGTTTATACGTTTTTTCTCAAAAAAAGACGTCTACCAAAAAAACATATAGGAATTGAAATTTAATGAAACTTGGAGTTGTCGGTTTGCCGAACGTAGGCAAAAGCACGCTATTTAACGCAATAACAAAAGCGGGCGCGGAATGCGCTAACTATCCTTTTTGCACCATAGAGGCGAACGTGGGCATTGTCGCCGTACCCGATTACCGTTTGGAAAAACTTGCCGCTCTTTACGACAGCAAAAAAATAACCCCGACGACGTTAAAATTCGTCGACATCGCGGGGCTTGTTAAGGGCGCGTCAAAGGGCGAAGGATTGGGAAATAAATTTTTGTCGCACATTCGCGAAGTCGA
>DAOTGG010000016.1:7329-23510 GCA_035446985.1 Eubacteriales bacterium | reverse complement strand
TTGCCGACGCAATCGAAAGAATATACACTCACTTGTCGGTATCAAAACTGTTTGAATAAGAAATTCTCAAAAAAATAAAAGTATAAATTTTTTAATAGGTGTCAATACTCTCGTTACAAAAAAAGTAACGGGAGTTTTTTTATGGGGAAAATACTTTTGGCTTTGCTGATAATTTTGGCTTTAATTATAGCGATGCCGGTGAATCTAGCCAGCGCGCTTAATATGGAAGGTACATATTTTGCTTATTATGAGGACGAAGACGGGCTGATTGAAAGAGAGAAAACGGCTGAACAAGCGAAAACCGATAAAGACGCGTACGCTGTTATGTTTGTGACCGACGCGGAAAATTTTGATAAAATCGCAGATATTCTGGGATTTGAGCAAACTTTTTCTCAAATGCTAGACGGCGAAACGATACTTTACGGGTATTCTAACAAAGTCTTGGGAGGACTCCGCCTGAACGGGCGTCTGGTTAATATTCAAATAGCCATTAAAAACGACAAGCTATATGTCGGCTCGCCTCTTATTGTCGGCTGGTACTAAAAATTTTACATACATGTTTAACTATTTTGCGATTGTTAATACTTGTATCAAAAGATTTTAAGGCTTTTAGGAGGAACAAAAATGCAGAACAGTTATAGAAGAGGCTTTGACAAATTTAAAACTTTTGTAAAGCAAAATTTGGCTTTGATTATCATTATCGCTTGCGTTATTGCGATAACCACGATAGTTATCGTGGCTGCGACGGGTAATAACGACGTACCTGTCGTAACCGACGACCCGACTACCGAACCGACGGAAACAGAAGATCCGACGATAAAACCCGGCGCGAATGTTGACAATACGCTGAAGTTTTTTACAACGCCTGTTGCCAATTACACGGAAATCGGTATGGACTACACCAACGACAGCGATAATATGTTTGTTTTTAACGGCACGCTGGATATGTGGATGGCCCACAGAGCGGTGGACTTTTTAGCTGAAGAAGGCACTCAGGTAAGAGCGATGCGCAGCGGTACAGTTACCGAAGTCGGTTTCACTTACGGATACGGTAACTATATAATTATCGACCACGGCGACGGAATACTGGCGACATACGCTTCGTTAAGCGAACCTATGGTAACTGCGGGACAAACCGTTGCGAAAGGAGCGATAATTGCGGAAGTATCTACCTCGGCGGCTTACGAGTTTGACGACGGACCACATTTGCATCTGAGTATGCAACTAAACGGCGTAACTGTTAACCCGTGGGACTATATCAGAACAGATTGACTTGATTCGGCGTATCAATTAGATAATAAAAAGCTTTAATTTGCTTTTACAGTAAAGGTACAGGAAAAATTTAAATTAAAAAAAACTTACCAGGTTTTAATAAAAAAACGCTTGCCGGTGTTTTATACGGCAGGCGTTTTTTTGCACATTAAAAAAATTTTTGTTTTCGTCAAATAGGTCTACATTTATACAAAAAACAAAATTTTTGGGCTACGGCTTCGATATTATAATTTTTCTAAAAAAATGGAAATTTATATCGAATACGTCGTTATCGACAATATGGCGATTAACTCGCTTTTGCTTTGGTCGGCGGCATTAACCGCGCGGATAAAGGTAAAATGGTGGAAAATTATGCTTGCCGCGGCTGTTGGTACGGGTTTGGCATGCGTAATGCCTTTTATCGCGGTGTCGTCGCTGCTACTCGCGGGAATAAAAATATTGATAGCACCGTTATTGACTTTTTTGGCGTATTCGCCCGTGAATGTGAAAAAGCTCGTTTGGTCTACATTGATTTTTACGGCATATACATTTGTATTGGGCGGAATTATACTCGCGTTTATATATATGGGGGTTAATATGACGCTGGAAAAAGCGGCGGTATATTATTCGTCCTCCATACCTATCGGCGCGTATTTAACGGGATTAGCGGCTTTTGGTTTTTTGATTTTCAAGTTAAATGAGTTTATAAAATCGGAAAAAAGACTAAGACAAAATATAAAAAAAACGGTGTTTACTATTGACGGAAAAGAGATAACCGCGGACGGATTTATAGACAGCGGTAATACGCTTTTTGCTGATGAGCTTCCCGTGTGTTTTGTTTCAAATAAAAAGCTGATAACGCAGTTGAAAAATGAAATCGCCTCCGCTACGGTGAACGGTGAAAAAATAATCAGCGGCGAATATATGACCGTCGCGGGAAGTTCCGCTTTTTATGGAATACAAAAAGAAATACAGGTGGGCGAAAAAATTGAAAAGGCGGTTTTGACCGTCTCAAAAGCGGAAACAAGTAGATACGATATAATACTCAACGCGGTTTTTATGGAGGAGAATTATGAAAATAATTGAACTGTTAAAAAGGCTTTTAAAATCAACTTCGTTGGAAGAAAAAATAACCGCCTATATATGCGGAACGGAGGCATTGCCGAAGCCGCTTTCGGCTGAAGACGAAGCGAGATTGATAACTCTTGCGGCTGCGGCGGACGCGGACGCGCGGGACAGCCTTATCGAGCATAATTTAAGACTTGTCGTATATTTGGCAAAACGCTTTGAAAACACGGGGCTGGAACTGGAAGACCTTGTGTCCGTGGGTACTATTGGGCTTATAAAAGCGGTAGGAAGTTTTGAACCCGCAAAAAAAATCAAACTCGCCACATACGCCAGCAGATGTATTGAAAATGAAATTTTGATGTATCTAAGAAAAGTCGTGCGGCGAAAACTGGAAGTATCATTGGACGAGCCGCTCAACGTTGACGGCGAAGGCAATGAATTGCTTTTGGGCGATATTTTGGGTACTAACGGCGACGTGGTATATAGCGAGATTGAAACTTCCGTAGAAAAACAACTGTTAATGGAAAGCATTTCGCATTTAAGTAAGCGCGAACAGCAAATAATATTTATGCGGTTCGGCATTAACGGCAGGGAAGAAAAAACTCAAAAAGAAGTCGCGGATTTACTCGGAATTTCGCAGTCTTATATATCGCGTTTGGAAAAGAAAATAATAGGCAGACTCAAAAAAGAAATAGCAAAATTGATATAAAGTTTTATGTTACGCAAAGTTCAAATAAAAAAATTCTAATAAAAGAAAAAAGACGCTTATATTAGCGTCTTTTATCTTTGCTTAGAGGTTATGATATAAAGAGAGGGAAAATGTTTTAGATAGTGATTTTTACTATTGCGTCGTCGCTTATTACTTCGACCAGTTTCAAGCCTTTATGTTTTTTCAGCTCTTTTATAAAAGCTTTCATCAATTCCCGGTTTTCAAAGATTTTTTTCATATTTTCATTATCTTTGCAAGCCATTTTGCGAAATAATTTTGATTTTAAAAAGCTTAAGGGAAATATCAACGAGAGATTTACCTTTTCCGCTTTTACACGTATTTTCATGTTCTCTTACCCGTTACTCTACTACGACTTCGACGATGTCACCGTCAGCGGAAACGATATCAACTATCTTTCCCCTGAGACCGTGTTTTATTGCGTCCGAAACCGATTGCCAGTTAAAATCTTTCATAGAATCTTTGCCGATATTTATCATTGCGCCGCTGTCAATCATCATCGTAGCGATAGATAAAGGAAGATTTACGTTAACTCTGTCGCCGTCGTTTGAAAAAACTCTTACTTTGAGCATAAGTTTTGAAACGTCCTCATCCGTTAATGCCGCGTACGCTTTCGGCGGTTCGAGCCCAAGTAGTTCGTCAGTTGTGATGTGGAACAGTTGCGCTATTGAACCGAGAAGCGAAATGTCTGGGCTTGTGATTCCGTTTTCCCATTTTGATACCGCTTGGGGTGTTACGGAAAGTTTGTTAGCAAGTTCTTCCTGTGTCATATTGTTTTGCTTTCTTAAAAGCGCGATTTTGTCACCGATATTCATTTTTTTTATTCTCCTTAAAGGTTATTTACACTTGTATTGTACTATCGCGTACCCCAAAAGTCTAGCTACTAAATTGCGAATCTCTCAACTAACGGTTGATTTTTTATAAAATAATGGTTGAGTTTCAATGGAAAAAGCTGTCTAAGGGGCAATTTTAGCAAATCTCTTGTCAAAAACAGGGCAATAGGGTATAATCAATTCACTGTGCTAGGCGGGGAGCTAGTGGTGCCCTGTCACCCGCAAACCACTACAGCGGGGCCGAATGCCGTCGACGGTTTCCGCGTGGAAAGTGTGGACGAAGCAAGGGGTGTTGATATCAAGGTCTTGTGCAACGGAGAGCCGTGAACCATGTCAGGGCGGAAGCAGCAGCATTAAGCGGAATACTCTGTGTGCCACAAGGAAGCTTTGGGGGAGCAACCTACTTTGGTACCTGTTCGGCGTAGGATTATCAACGGCGGACGCACAGTCATAGAAATTATTACGCGGAAAAAACATTTTTTCCGCGTTTTTTATTAGATTAAAATTAAATGTTAATCGCAATCAAAAAACCGCAAGTTTATGAAATTTTGGCGTTAGTTGTAGAAAAAAAATAAATTTGCTTAAAACAGGTTAAAAAAACTTCCATTTATAGTGGAAGTTTTTTTATTGTTTCAAATCGGGATTTACCATATAAAAAACATATATTAGTATCTAATTAAATTTGTGTTTGAGAATGAGATATCAAAGACTTATGATTACTCGCCCGTATAACCCCAAACGACAGGACAATTGCTGTGATTCCAACTCAAACTCCAGCCCGCTTGTTTTTTCATCGCTTCGCAATAAATCGTAAGATTTTCACAACCAGAGAAAGCAAAATTTCCTATGGTAGTTACGCTGTCGAGAATCAATATACTTGTCAACTCGCTGCAACTGCAGAAAGCATAATTACCGATATTCGTAACCTGTCTTGGAAGTATTATATTGGCTAATTTCGTACAGTTAGAAAAAGCTTGATCTCCGATACTTGTTATACTCTCGGGCAATTCAATATTCTCCAAATTAGTGCAGTAAAAAAAGACATATCTTCCTATTTCGGTTATATTTTTTGGAATTGTCACGCTAATTAAATTCTTACATTTAAAAAAAGTATAATTGCCAATATCCGTTACGTTATCGCTGATAGTGACGCTTTTTAAATATATGCATTCATAAAAAGCCATGTCGTTTATACTTGTTACTTCTTCAGGCACTATAAAACTTTCTTCTTTTTTACCGATCGCATATTGAATTAACGTCGTTCCGTCTTTATTATATAAATTTCCGTCGATTGATTTATAATTTGCGTTGTTTTCATCAACCGTTATATTTGACAAATTTGAGCAACTTGCGAAAACATCTTCGTATATCTTGGTCACACTTGCGGGTATTATAATACTTGTCAAACTTTCACAATCTTCAAAAGCGCCTAGATCAATCCGGGTTACACTATTGGGAATAGCAATGTCGGTTAAATTAGTACATCCTCTGAATACACCCAGACCTATAATTTTCACGCTGTTTGGTATCACTACGCTTTTTAGATTTTTGCAATTTAAAAACGTATACCAACCGAATTGGATAACGGTATCGGGTATAGAAAAAGTTTCCGAATTTTTACCTATCGCATATTGAATCATCATTTCACCATTTTTCGTATAAAGATTACCATCAGTGGATTTGTAGCTTGGATTATTGACGCTTACGTCAATACTAACTAGGTTAGTGCAGCGGTCAATTGCCCAATATTCAATTTCTTTAATACTGTCGGGAATTGAAATGTTTCTTAGATTCAGGCAATTGCAGAAAGCGGAAGAACTAATCGCAGTCACTTGTAACCCCTTATATGTCGACGGTATTATTACGCTTGTTTCGTTACCTGTAAATTTTTTTACCGTATAATTAATATTGTTTATTAGAGCCCATTCAAAACTACTTGCTTTCGTGGGTTCGCGCATATCAGCATAAAGAGTAATATTTGAAGTAATCTTACTACCAAAATCAAAAATTTGCGTACACTCAGCGTCAATACACCAGCCGTAAAATTCTTTTTCGCCTTCTTTTGGGTCATTTGGGATCAAGGCGCAATCGCCGTCGAGTATTTTTTGTTTAGAGATAGGCGTTCCGTCAGCGTAGGCAAAGGTTGCCGTATGCTGTCTTTCGCAACTGGCAAATACGAACGTTGTTGAAAGTAAAATAAAAATCAAAAACATCGTTACAATTTTTTTCATTTTTATTACCTCTAAGAAATTTTATTAATTATACTAAAAATACAATCGGTAGTCAATACTAAATATATTTAATATTCATTTTTACGTGAGCGGTTTTTATAAAAGTCTTAAAACGCTTTACAAAAAGGCAAAAAGTTGTTAAAATATGCCCAAATAAATTAAATGCGCCATTAGTCAAGACAAGGCAGGCGGCAAAACGTTCCTCAGAGAGCGCGTATATAGGTGAAAGACGCGCGAACGAACCGAAATTGTTATCACTTGACAAGCAGGTCGGCAGAAAAAGTTTTTTGATTAAGCCGACACGGTATCCCTCCGTTACCACGGGGACGGTCTTTTCGGTAAGCGTTAGCTTGAACGAAGCGGCAGGTTTGAAAATGGTAAATTTGTGGTTATCCGCTGTTTTTTTCAAACGGCGGATTTTTTGTTTTTTTAAAAAATTCGCATAATTGATAAAATAAGTAAAAAAATTACTGATAGACAAAACACAAGTTAGATTTGCGACAGTCTATATAAAATTTTTGGAAAATAAAATAAAAAAAATCATAAAATCACAAGCAAAACAAACGGATAAAAATTGTTGGAGGCAAGAGGATATATGTACAAAAAAGTCGATACGAATATGAATTTTGTACCGAGAGAACTTGAAACGCTGGAGTTTTGGAAAGAAAACGACGTTTTCAAAAAATCGGTGGCAAAGAGCGACGCGTCAAAGAAAAACTTTACTTTTTACGACGGACCGCCGACCGCTAACGGCGAGCCGCACCTTGGTCACGTACTGACGAGAGCGATAAAAGATTTGATTCCCCGTTACAGGGTGATGAAGGGTTATTCGGTCTTGCGTAAAGCGGGCTGGGACACGCACGGTCTGCCCGTGGAGCTGGAAGTCGAGCGCGCGCTCGGCATCGACGGCAAACAGGAAATAGAAAAATTCGGTATCGAGCCTTTTATCAAAGAATGTAAAAAATCCGTTTGGAAATATAAAAAAGAATGGGAAAATCTTTCGGACAGAGTCGGTTTTTGGGCGGATATGGAAAATCCGTACGTCACATACGACGATAATTATATCGAGTCCGAATGGTGGGCTATAAAAACGATATTTAATAAAGGACTTATCTACGAAGGTCACAAAATCGTGCCGTATTGCCCCCGATGCGGAACCGCGCTGTCTTCGCACGAAGTCGCGCAAGGCTATAAGGACGTAAAAGAAAAAACTATCGTAGTAAAATTTATTAAGCCCGACGAGCCGAACACTTACTTTTTGGCTTGGACGACCACGCCTTGGACATTGCCGAGTAATACGGGGCTTTGTATGAACGCCGAATACGATTACGCGAAAATCCGCTCTGGCGACAGTTACTATATTTTGGCGAAAGATCTAATCGAAAAACATTTTGAAGAATATGAGATAATAGACGTCAAGAAAGGCAGCGAATACGAAAAAACGCCTTATAAGCCTTTATTTGATTTTCAGCACGAAAAAAACAGCTATTTTATTACCAATGCCGATTACGTAACTTTAACAGACGGCACAGGTATCGTGCATATCGCGCCCGCTTTCGGTGAGGACGACAGCAAAGTCGGTAAAAAATACGGTTTGTCTTTCGCTCAAATGGTGGACGACCGAGGTCGTTTCAAACCCGAAGCCGCTCCTTATACGGGTATGTTTTGCAAAGACGCCGACAAGGCGATAATCGCTGACCTAAAAACCCGCGGACTGCTGTTTTCCGAACTGATGTTTGAGCACAGCTATCCTTTCTGCTGGCGCTGCGACACTCCGCTGCTTTATTACGCGAGAAAATCGTGGTTTATAAAGATGACGGAAGTCAAAGACCAATTAATTGAAAATAACAAAAAAATCAACTGGATTCCGCCGACCATTGGCAGCGGCAGGATGGGAAATTTCTTGGAAAATGTAATCGACTGGGGCTTCTCACGCGAGCGTTACTGGGGTACTCCGCTTCCGTTTTGGAAATGCGAATGCGGACATATTCACTCGGTAGGCAGCCGCGAAGAACTCGTAAAACTTTCGGGTTGTAAACCCGATATAGAGCTGCACCGTCCTTATATTGACGAAGTTACTTTCCCTTGTCCTATTTGCGGAAAAACGATGCGCCGCACGCCCGAAGTAATGGACTGCTGGTTTGACAGCGGCTCGATGCCGTACGCTCAGCACCATTATCCTTTTGAAAATAAAGAATTGTTTGAGAAAAATTTCCCCGCGGACTTTATCAGCGAAGCGGTAGATCAAACGCGCGGCTGGTTTTATACGTTGTCGGCGATTTCGACGCTGTTATTCAATCAGCCCAGTTTTAAAAACTGCATAGTTTTGGGACTTGTCGGCGACAAAGACGGCGTGAAAATGAGCAAACACAAAGGCAACGGCATAAAACCGTCCGTTCCGCTCGATAAACAAGGCGCGGACGCGGTACGCTGGTATTTCTACACTAATTCGCAACCGTGGCTGCCCAGCCGCTTTTATGACGAAGCGATTTCCGAAGCGCAGAGAAAATTCCTCGGCACGCTTTGGAATACTTACGCTTTCTTTGTGCTTTACGCGGAAATAGACAAATTCGATCCGTCAAAATACACATTGAAAGACTGCAAACTCACGATGATGGATAAATGGGTTTTGTCAAAACTAAATTCGCTTGTGAAGTTTGTGGACGAAGGACTTAACGATTACGAAATAACCGAAACCGCGCGCGAGATAGAATCGTTTACCGACGAACTTTCCAACTGGTACGTTCGCCGCTGCCGCGAAAGATATTGGGGCAAAGACTGGACGGAAGACAAGCAGGCTGCATACGTTACTTTGCACACTTGCCTAGTAACGCTGGCAAAACTTGCCGCTCCTTACGTTCCTTTTATCACAGAGCAGATTTATCAAAATTTGGTTAGACCTTTTTACGCTGACGCACCTATTTCGGTGCATTTATGCGATTACCCGACGTTTGACCTTAGCTATATAGATACCGAGCTTGAAAAGGGTATGGAAAAGGTAATGCAAATCGTGGCATTGGGCAGAAACTGCCGAAACCAAGCGAATATCAAAAACCGTCAACCGCTTTCGGCTATGTACGTGGTGGCAAAAGAATTCGTTTTGCCCGACAGTTTGCGTGAAATCGCTTTGGAAGAGCTTAACGTCAGAGAAATGAAAACCGGCATATCTGCGCAGGAATACGTTTCGTACGAACTGAAACCGCAGTTAAAAACCCTTGGACCGAAATACGGAAAACTCATTAACGATATAAGAAAATATTTGGCGGAATGCGACGCGCTCGCCGTAATCAACGGCGTTTCTGACGACAATTCGCACACCGTCGAAATAAACGGCGAAAAAGTCGAGTTTACGTCGGAAGATTTACTCATCACGAGCAAGAGTAAAGAAGGCTTTTCCGCAGCGAGCGAAAAAGGAATGACGGTCGCTCTCGACACCGTTTTGACTGACGAACTAATTGAACTCGGACTTATCCGCGAGTTGGTGTCAAAAATTCAGACTATGCGTAAAGAACTTGATTTTGTCGTAACAGACCATATCAATGTTGGAATTACTGCCAGCGCGGAATTTTTGGCGGTAGTAAAAAAATACGAAAAAGATATTTGCGGCGACACTTTGGCGGAAACGCTTAACGCTAAGAGCGGTCAAGAAAAACAATGGGATATAAACGGCAATTCCGTTACTATCCGTATGGAAGTGGCTAAATGATACGAGTAAACACCGAATGGAAAGATTACACGGTTTTGGCGACGGGCGACGGAGAAAAGCTGGAAAAATGGGGCGACTATACCTTGCTCCGTCCTGATCCGCAAGTTATTTGGAAAGCCGTTAAACCGCTTTCGGAATACGACTATGACGCGCGATACGTTCGCTCGGAAACGGGCGGCGGTCATTGGGAATACCGCAAAAAACTACCCGACCAATGGATTGTAAAATGGCGGAACCTTAGTTTTATCATCAAACCGATGGGATTTAAGCACACGGGACTTTTCCCCGAGCAGGCGGCAAACTGGGACAAAATGATAAGTTTGATTAAATCCGCAGAAAAACCCGTTAACGTATTGAATTTATTCGGCTATACGGGCGGGGCGACTGTCGCTTGCGTAAGCGCGGGAGCAAGCGTGTGCCACGTGGACGCGGCAAAAAATATGGTTGAACGCTGCGGCGAAAATCTGCGGTTATCGGGTTACAACAACGCAAATGTAAGATTTATCGTGGACGACTGCAAAAAGTTTGTCTTGCGGGAAATAAAAAGAGAGAAAAAGTACGACGCTATCATTATGGATCCGCCCAGTTATGGACGGGGCGCGAGCGGCGAAATATGGAAACTCGAAAACGATTTATACGATTTTGTAGAGCTGTGCGAAAAACTCTTGGTTGAAAAACCGCTTTTCGTCCTTATAAACAGCTACACGACGGGGCTTCAGCCGCAAGTTTTGCAAAACATTTTGGCAAGAGCAATTAAAAGGGAAGGCAAAATCGAGGCTTACGAAATCGGCTTGCCCACTAATGAAAAAGACGTTACGCTACCTTGCGGCGCGTCGGGGATATATTTAGGAGAAAATAAAAATGGCTAGGAATTTTACAATGGACGACGTTCCCGTTCTTTACGAGGACAATCAAATTTTGGTCGTGGTGAAACCGCAAAATATGCCCACGCAGGCGGATTCGTCAGGCGATAAGGATTTACTTACATTATTAAAAGAATATATCAAAGTCAAATACGACAAGCCAGGCGAAGCTTTTTTGGGACTCGTTCACCGTCTTGACAGACCCACGGGCGGCGTAATGGTTTTTGCTCGCAACAGTAAAAGCGCGGCAAGACTTTGCGAATCTATAATCACCGACGAAACGGAAAAAAAATATCTGGCTGTACTTAACGGCTGCCCGAAAGAAAAACGCGGTCAGCTGATTACCTGGCTCAAAAAAAATCCTTTGACCAACAGCGTTTACGTTGCGACGAGCGCGACGGAAGGGGCAAAACGCGCGGAACTTGAATACAAAATAATAGAGGACTTAGGCGTTATCTCTTTGGCAAAAATCCGCTTGGAAACGGGCAGAAGTCATCAAATACGCGTGCAATTTTCCAGTATAAACAATCCCGTTTTCGGCGACGTGCGTTATCACGGCGATATTTTGGCAAAAGGACACAACCTTGCTTTATGGGCGTACGAGCTTGCGTTCAATCATCCTACGACCAAAGAAAAAATGGTTTTCCAATGCTACCCGCCGGAAATCGAGCCTTGGACCCGCTTCGATATTGAAAAACATTTAAATTATTTCAATAACGACGACGATTAATTTAGGCTTTTAATAAAAAACGGTGAAAGTTCACGTTTTTATTTTTTTGATAAAAATCTATAAAAATATCTCAAAAAGATAAAAAGTCGTTTATTTTTCACCCGAACTTAAGCGGAAGTCATAGTATGTTTTATGGACTATTTTTACATTGCTGTGACTGTGCTTGCCGTGTCGGTGGACTGTTTTTTTGCGGGATTTTCGGTAAAAGATAAATCTTTGTTTTTTCCGTGCCTTGCGGGGATAGTAACTTTTTTTATCTGCCTTGCGTCGATGTACCTGGGGAAACTTTTGGCGAGCGTTTTACCCAATATCAAATACATAGGCTGCGCGCTGCTTGCCCTTGTCGGCGCGTTTAATATATTAAGAAAAGACGACGGCGAAATAACTGTAAAGAACGACAATTCTAACTGGCTGAGTTTTGCTTTGGCTGTGGGCGTGGCGACTGACGGAGCTTTGGCGGCGTTTTCTTTCGCCTTTTTGGGGTACGTCAGCGTTTGGATAGTCTTAGGAATGAGCGCGGCGCATTTTGTTTTCTCAGGTCTCGGCGTCTTGTTTTCAAAAAAAATCGCGAAAGTACAAGAATTCAATATAATATCTGGCATAATGCTGATATTTCTCGCCATCTTAAAATTATTGAATTAAAAACGTGAGTTTGCGTTTACTCGATATTACATTAAAAATAAGTTTAAATAAGATAAACAACTTAGTAAATAAATTAAAAATATGAGAAAAAAATAAAAAATAAAGCGGGTAATAACCCGCTTTATTTTTCTTTATTATAAAAAGTTTATTATTTTATTTTTTCGCTTCCATAACAGCGACCGCGCAAGCAACCGTAGCTCCTACCATCGGGTTGTTGCCCATTCCGATAAGCCCCATCATTTCGACGTGAGCGGGAACGGAACTGCTGCCCGCAAACTGCGCGTCAGAGTGCATTCTGCCCATCGTGTCGGTCATACCGTAAGAAGCGGGACCCGCGCCCATATTGTCGGGGTGCAGAGTTCTGCCCGTACCGCCGCCACTTGCAACGGAGAAATATTTTTTATTGTTTTCTACACACCATTTTTTGTATGTTCCCGCAACGGGGTGTTGAAAACGGGTGGGGTTCGTGCTGTTACCGGTAATGGAAACGTCCACGTTTTCGTAACGCATAATAGCTACGCCTTCGTTAACGTCGTCCGCGCCGTAGCAGCGGATTTTTGCTCTTTCGCCTTTGCCGAAAACTTTTTCACGGACTATGGTGAGTTTTTCGGTGTAATAATCAAATTTTGTTTGAACGTATGTGAAACCGTTCACACGGCTGATTATATACGCCGCGTCTTTGCCCAGACCGTTCAATATAACTCTCAGTTCGCTTTTTCTGACTTTGTTCGCTTTCATAGCGATACCGATAGCGCCTTCCGCAGCGGCAAAACTTTCGTGTCCCGCCAAAAAACAGAAACATTGCGTGTCTTCCGTAAGGAGCATCGCGCCGAGATTGCCGTGACCTAAGCCCACTTTGCGGTTGTCGGCAACGCTTCCGGGAATACAAAACGCCTGCAGTCCCTGTCCGATAGCGGTAGCTGCTTCGGCTGCCGTTTTTACTTCGTTTTTAATAGCGATTGCGCAGCCCAACGTATATGCCCAAACGGCGTTATCAAATGCTATGGGTTGAATGCCCTTGACTATTTTTTCCACGTCGATGTTTTTGCCGGCGCAAATATTTTTGGCTTCTTCAAGGCTGGAAATGCCAAATTTGGGTAATTCCGCGTTTAATTTTTCTTTTCTTCTGTCATAATTTTCAAAAACAATACTCATAAAATTACCCTCCTATTCCTTACGCGGATTGATGTATTTCACCGCTTCGTTAAATCTGCCGTAATGATTAGTGGATTTTTCCAAAGCTTCATTGCCGCTTACGCCGTCGGTAATCATTTGCATAAGTTTTCCAAGATGAACGTATTCATAGCCGATAATTTCGTCGTTTTCGTCAAGCGCGAGTTTTGTTACGTAACCTTCGGTAAGTTCAAGGTATCTTACGCCTTTCGCTTTTGTCGAATATATCGTGCCTGTTTGAGAACGCA
The DNA here is from genome assembly GCA_035446985.1 of Eubacteriales bacterium. Taxonomy (GTDB): domain Bacteria; phylum Bacillota; class Clostridia; order Christensenellales; family CAG-314; genus JAQUSX01. Next base: position 10,038 of record DAOTGG010000016.1, on the reverse strand, counting down.
TACCTTTGCCAAGGTCTTCGAGCGCGCCGCCAATTGGCAAGCCTGCGTCGGAAAAAGCCGTTTGGGTTCTGCCGTAAACGATTTGCAAAAACAGTTCTCTCATAGCCGTGTTAATCGCGTCGCAAACAAGGTCGGTATTAAGCGCTTCCAATATGGTTTTACCAGGCAATATTTCGCCTGCCATTGCGGCGGAGTGCGTCATACCCGAGCAGCCCATAACCTCGATTAAAGCTTCTTCGATAATGCCTTCTTTTACGTTAAGAGTAAGTTTGCAGCTGCCTTGCTGTGGAGCGCACCAGCCTACGCCGTGAGTCAATCCTGAAATATCTTTTATTTCTTTTGACTGAACCCATTTGCCTTCTTCGGGAATGGGAGCGGGACCGTGATTGCATCCTTTTGCCACACACGTCATATTCTGTACTTCGTGGGAATATTGAGCCATATATAATCCTCCTATGAATTTTTCGAAACTTTTGTGTGATTTTTGCTGCTTTTATTATACCATATCCATTTATTAGGTCAAATGAATTTAGCCCGTGATATATTGTTAGCCTTGCCTAATTTTTATATTTATTCTCGTTGACAAATACACTCGGTGTGTTATACTAGGTGAAGTATGAATTGTGATTTTCACCTACATTCAACCGTTTCCGACGGACAACTTACGCCCTCCGAGGTCGTTGAGCGCGCTGTTCTCAGGCAGCTTGACGCTATATCTCTTACCGATCACGACACCGTCGACGGGGTAGGAGAAGCGACTAAAAGAGGCTCCGAGTTAGGTATAAAAGTTTTGCCCGGCATAGAAATGAGTTGTTTCGACGTTACCGAAGTGCATATTCTTATCTACAATTTAGATTATCTAAATCCTGAATTGCATAAAAGACTGGAATATGTAAGCGAGTTACGCCGCGCCAGAAATTATATGATAATGGACAAACTAAATAATTTCGGCATAAAAATAGACCTTGACAAAATATATCTAAACGCCAACGGTAAAACGGTAGGCAGACCTGATATTGCCGACGAAATGGTAAAATCGGGGTATTCGTCAAGCCGTTTGGACGCTTTTGAAGAATATCTCGGCGTTGACAAAAAGGCTTACGTTCCCGCAAAACGGCTAACTCCAGCAGAAGCAATTACGATAGCGCACGAGTTTGGCGGAAAAGCGGTACTCGCTCACCCGAAAAACTTAAAAATGGCGCAACATACTTTGGCGGATTATCTGCATTCTCTTGTAGGATACGGAATCGACGGTATTGAAGCGGATTATTTTTCGCATACTATCTACGAGCGACAGTTTTACAAGTCTTTGGCGGATAAATACAAACTCATCGTAACGGGAGGAAGCGATTTTCACGATTTTTCCCACGGCGGCGAAGAATTTTTTACGCCAAATAAACTTACAAGAAAAATATTACAGCTCGGGGAATAAACCAAATTGAAAAAAGCCGTAATTCTTTCGCTCGCAATTATTATGATTGTGAGCTTTTTTATGCCCATTTATGCTTTTGCGCAAAATTATGAATCCGATTTCGTTTTTGAGTGGCAGGGCAAAACGTATAAATACCGTTTACTCGATAACGTTTCGCAGTTAAATGAACGGCAGATAAACGATAGAGCGGTATATCGTTCTTTGCGGTACAAAAAAATGCGCGCGGACGAACTTATAGAAGACGGATTTACTTCCAAACAAACGCTGTGTTATATTTTCCCCAATATCAATGTAATTTTTGAGCAAGCCGAAAAATCGATAAATAAAAAGCCCCAAAACGCCAGTTTTAAAGTGAAAAACGGCGAAGTCAGCTACGTTACTCATACAGACGGACGGAGTTTGGATTACGACACTCTTTATGAAGCAATATTTAACGGAAAAACAAAAATAGAGTTTCCAGTCTACAGTATTAAGGCGGATTTTACCCTTGCCCAAGCAAAAGCGGCGACGACGTTGAGGGCAAAATTTTCCACGTCGTTCGCTTCTTCGGGACCTAATAGAAGTTTTAACGTGGCAAAAGCTCTTAAAGCGTTTGACGGATTAAAATTAGCAAAAGGCGAAAGAGCGAGTTTTAATTTTATAACGGGCGAGCGGACGGAAAAAAACGGATATAAAATGTCGAAAATAATCTTAAACGGCGAATACGTCGACGGCGTGGGCGGCGGCGTCTGCCAGGTGTCGTCAACTTTGTATAACGCTTTGCTTTTGTCGGGAATGGACGTTATTTCGCGCAGCCGTCATACGCTCGTCAGCGGATACGTTTTGGCGGGCTTTGACGCTATGGTAAATAGCGCAAACGCCGACCTTATTTTTGAAAACAATACGGGAGCCGATATTTATATTTCCTCAACGTCCAGCTGGGGCAGGGCGACGTTTTATATCTATGGAATAGAAAATCCTTACAAAATAGAAAGAAAAAGCGTGGAAATCACACGCGAACCGCCACAGGAAAATATCATTTACGACACGGAGAAAAAATACGCAGATAAAGTTTTTTACGACGACGAAAGTTTTGTATTAACGTACGGAAGCGACTTTGTCAAAGCTGAAGCGTATTTGATTTATTATAAAAACGACAAGGAAGTAAAGAGAAAATTACTGCATTCCGATACGTATTCCACCGCCCCGAGAGTGGTAATAAAAGGTACTGAAAAACGCCCGACGGAAAATGAAGACTCAAATGAAAACGCAACACAAAATAGAAATTATATAGACGA
>DAOTGG010000016.1:0-7229 GCA_035446985.1 Eubacteriales bacterium | reverse complement strand
TACTGTACTTTTGAGATATCGCTTGTAATATCTCGGCGGTTATTGTATAATTTAGTTTAACAAAAATCTAGGAATATTTGCTTATGCCACAAGAAAACAAAATTAAAGGCAGAACGCTGCCAAATAATCTCGAAGCGGAACAATCGTTATTGTCCTGCCTATTAGTCGACGCCGAGTTAGCCATAGAAATCGCGCCGACTCTTTCGCCCGACGATTTTTATGCGGAAACGCACAAACAGATATTTACCGCGATGCAAGAGATAAACCGCAGAACTAACCCGATAGAACTTTCCACCCTTACCGACCAGCTTGAACGGACAGGAATGATGGCGGCAGTCGGCGGAATGAGTTATCTAGCGACTTTGAGCACGCTCGTTCCTTCGTCGGCAAATTACAAATACTACTTAGATATAATAAAGCGCAATTCCGTTATGCGCAGGCTTATTCACGAGTGCGCCGATATTATTAACGACGCCTATACTTCCGAAGACGGAGAAAAAACCGTTTCATTAGCGGAGAAAAAGATTTTTGATATTAACCAAAACAATCTCAGCGGAGCTATTACGCCGTTATCCGAAAGCGTGGCGGAAGTATTCAAACGCGCTGAAAAAATGCAGAATGATCCGAAAAGTTTCCGCGGCGTAATGACGGGATTTAGAGATTTTGACAAAAAAACAAACGGTTTCCAAAAAGGAAACTTGATTATACTGGCGGCAACCACAGGCGTGGGAAAATCCGCTATGGCGGTAAATATCGCCGAACACGCTGGAAAAAACGACAAAGTCATCGCTTATTTTTCACTTGAAATGCCAAAAAGAGAAATCGCCCAAAGACTACTCAGTTCGCTTTCCGAAGTCTCTATGACTAAAATGACGACTGGAAAACTGGATAAAGAAAGAGACTGGACAAAACTATGGGAAGCGGCGGAACTCAGCACGAAAATGCAGATATACATAGACGATTCGTCCGTTACTACGCCCGCCGAAATCCGCTCGAAATGTATAAGAATAAAAGCGAAATACGGTCTTGACCTTGTTATCGTGGACTACCTGCAACTAATGTCGCTCACAGGCAAAAAGGTGGAAAACCGACAGCTTGAAATAGCCGAAATCACGAGAAATCTCAAAATCATAGCAAAAGAGCTTGACGTGCCTATTATCGCTTTGTCGCAGTTATCCCGTGAAGCGCAAAAAAGAAACGTTAAAGACGGCGGAGAGCCTGTGCTTTCCGACTTGCGTGAATCGGGCGCGATCGAGCAGGACGCCGATATGGTTTTGTTTATTTACCGTAAACACGATACCCAAGAGCAGCAAATGGACGTGCCTACGGAAGTCGAGTTTATCATAGCCAAAAACAGAAACGGTCCGACGGACAGAGTAACATTGAAATGGATTGGCGAACTCGTGCGTTTCGTTAACTTTGACGACAAACTGGCTAACGGACAGATAAACAAAAGCGAAAAAACCGAAACAGTAATCGACCAAGCGCCGTTACCTGAAAACGCGCCGCCTGAAGAACGACAGCAGCCTCGTCCTGACGAAACATTAGATTTTTAAAAAAACGAAATAAAGGAAATATTTATATATATGGCAAACAATTTTATTGAAGAAATTATTGAAAAAGATTTAGAAAGCGGAAAAGTAAAAAGCGTACAGACGCGTTTTCCGCCCGAACCGAACGGATATTTGCATATCGGACACGCAAAAAGCCTGTGCATAAACTTTGGAATAAAAGCCAAATACAACGGAAAATGTTTTTTGCGTTTTGACGACACCAATCCCGTAAAAGAAGATTTGGAATACGTCAACAGTATCAAAGAAGATATAAAATGGCTGGGCTTTAACTGGGACGACGTCGTTTTCGCTTCGGATTATTTTGAAAAAATGTATGACGCCGCGGTGACGCTTATAAAAAAAGGGAAAGCGTTCGTTTGCGATTATACCGCTGACCAGATAAGAGAAACCCGCGGTACGGAAATAAAACCGGGTACCGAGAGTCCTTGGCGTAACCGCTCGATAGAAGAAAACCTTGACTTATTTACAAGAATGCGTAACGGCGAATTTGCCGACGGCGAGCGTATTTTGCGGGCAAAAATAGATATGGCGAGCGCGAACATAAATATGCGCGATCCCGTTATCTACCGCATAGTTCACGCAACGCATCACAACACGGGCGACCGCTGGTGTATTTATCCGATGTACGACTTCGCTCATCCTATCGAAGACGCCGTGGAAGGAACTACGCACTCGATTTGTTCGCTGGAATTTGAAGATCATAGACCACTTTACGACTGGGTGATAAACGAATGCGGATTTGCTAACAAGCCGCAGCAAATAGAATTTGCAAAACTCTTTATAAAAAATACTATCGTGTCCAAACGTTTTTTAAAACGTCTTGTCGCGGAAGGTCAGGTTATGTCGTGGGACGACCCCCGTATGCCCACTTTGTGCGGTATGCGAAGACGCGGATATCCGCCCGAAGCGATACGCGACTTTTGCGACAGAGTAGGTGTGGCAAAGGCAAACAGCGAAATAGAACAAGCTTATCTCGAAGCGTGCGTAAGGGAAAACCTTAATCTTAACGCTAATAGAGTTATGGCGGTATTGCGTCCGCTAAAAGTTGAACTAACGAATTATGACGAAAACGAAAAGGTTTTAATCGAAAACAATCCCAACGCGGAAACGGTAACTCAAAGAGAATTAATATTCGGCAAAAATCTATTTATAGATAAAAACGATTTTTCTCTCGACCCGCCACCGAAATATTACAGACTGAAAAAAGACGGCTACGTTCGTCTTAAAGGCGCTTATATTATTCATTGCGACGAAGTCGTGCTGGACGAACATGGCGAGCCTTCTTTGTTGCGTTGCTCTGTTGTTAATAACAGTAAAAGCGGCGACGACCAGAGCGGACTGAAAGTAAAGGGCGTTATACAGTGGGTAAACGCGGAAACTTGTCTGCCTGCCGAGATGCGTCAGTTTGAAAGCCTGCTATTAGACGCTACCGATACCGAAGATTTTATGGAAAGGCTTAATCCCAAAAGCTTGACGATACTTAACGGATATGTTGAAGAAAGTTTAAACGGATGCAAAACGGGCGAAAGATTCCAGTTTTTGCGCGAGGGATATTACTGCGTTGACCGCGACACTACGGCGGAAAGAATAGTATTCAATCAAACGGTCGGCTTAAAGGACAATTTTAACAAGTAATTGACACAAGTCAAGAAAAATTATATAATCAAAAATAGGAAAATATTGTAAAACTTTGGGGACAAAATGAAAAACTGTACCAAATGCGGTGAAATAAATACGACCGATACGAAATTTTGCGTAAAGTGCGGAAACGACACTTTTATTTCGGATGATGACGTAGTCTGCCCAAAATGCGGTATGACTAACGTTACCGAGAGCCAATTTTGTATAGGCTGCGGAGAGCCGTTGGAGGACGCGAAAACAAAAAAACAGATAATGCAAAGCATTAACGAGTCCGCCGAAGCTCACCCCAGAGAAATCGTAATAAAAGAGCCTGCCGTTGACGGCGCGAGCGCGTGCCCATTTTGCGGCGCGAAATTGAAACTAAACGACGTTTTTTGCACAATCTGCGGCAACGTTGTAGCCGATAACACTCAAAACAAGGTTTTAAAACGAAAACTTTGTCCAAAATGCGGCAAACCCAACGATATAAATGCCGTATATTGCAGTTATTGTTTTACCGACATTGCCGAAGGCGAAATAGAAGAATACGCCATAGATTTTATTGAAGCGGCAAGAAGCGGCGATGAGACGATAAAACAAGCGGTGTTAGTTTCTAGTAGCGGCAAAAAAAGCAGGATTTGCCCAAACTGCGGTACGGTAAACGAAATAGAACAGCCTTATTGCGTAAAATGCGGATACAAGCTTACAGTAGATTTAGCAAAAAAATATTGTCTTGTATGCGGTACGGAAAACAATTACGACGCTAAATTCTGCGTGAAATGCCAGTACGCTTTTTCTGGTAAAAATCTTGGACAAATGCAAGCGAGCTGGAAATGCAATTCTTGCGGCGAATTAAACGACATCGAAAGTAACTTCTGTTCAAAATGCGGAGTTAAGCGACAGAAAAGATAAATTTTGGAGGGGGATATGGGTAACAACAATTTTAACATATGTCCGCGCTGCGGAACGGCGAATTCCACCGTGGCAAAATATTGTTTTCAGTGCGGTTCTGTGCTAAAAACAGCCGAACAACCGGTGGTATGCGGTAAATGTAACGCCGTAAATTCTTCATCTTCAACTTACTGTAAATCCTGCGGAGCCGCTCTTTCCGAAGGTAATCATTCCAAAATTTGTCCGCGCTGCAAAAGCGTAGCCGCAAGTTCCGCTACGATATGCAGTAAATGCGGTTATTCTTTTTCGGGCGCGAATACGATAGACCCTGTCGATAATCCAAGCGGAGCCGTATTAAAGCCGCCGAAAAAAATCAAGCCTGTTCCCGTTGGTTCGGTTAAAGCGCGCGTGGGCGGAATTATACTTATGGTTTTAACGCTTGCGTTGATTTATTTTGTTATGAATCCGTCGTTTTTGTATTTTGCTTCAGCGGATTTAGGGATATACGCTTTGTTAGACGGAAGCGGTTTGCCGATAACGGTGATGAACGGCTCGGACATTATAACCAGCGCGGTTTATAGCATAACAGCAGTCGGATTTCAACAATATCTAGGTACGCTTACAGCAAATCAATGGATTATATACATAGTTTTTGCCATTACAATGCTGACCGCGTTTGTCGAATTTTTCAAAGGATTGGCTCACTTGATAAACGGACGCATGGCGAAAAAAGTAAACGGTTTTGCCGTATTTATGCTGATAATGAGCATTTTGACGCTAATTTATTTGATTTTGTGCCAAAACGCGGCAAGTATGGCGGCAGCTTCGACAGGCGTGGTACAAACGATATTTAATTCTTGGGCAAGCATATCGACCACCACTTTGAAATTGTTTTACTATATGATGTCGGGCTATTATCTTGTATTAATAATTTTGTCGGCGGTATTTAAAAAACCGAAACAACAAGTAATGTACATCGGCAGATAAATCGTCTTAAAGGAAATAGTATAAAAAAGACCGATAAAAATAAATATCGGTCTTTATTAAGGGATATATATATGAATATTACATCTAACGAATTAAGAAAAAAATTTTTGGACTTTTTTAAGGAAAAAAACCACGCAATCATTGAAAGCGCAAGCTTGATACCCGAAAACGACGCTTCCGTACTTTTCACGACGGCTGGAATGCATCCGCTGATACCGTACCTTATGGGACAAAAACACCCGAAAGGCACTCGTCTTGCCGACGTGCAAAAATGCGTCCGCACGGGCGACATAGAGGAAGTAGGCGACAAAAGCCACCTTACATTTTTTGAAATGCTCGGCAACTGGTCCTTGGGCGATTATTTTAAAAACGAGAGTATTCGCTGGAGTTACGAGTTTTTAACTGACAAAAAATATCTGGGCATAAGTCCCGACAAACTTGCCGTTTCGGTATTCGCGGGGGACGAAGACTGCCCGCGCGACACGGAAAGCGCGGCGATATGGCTTGAATGCGGCATTAAAAAAGAAAATATTTTTTATCTGCCAAAAGCAAATAACTGGTGGATTGCAGGTACTACAGGTCCTTGCGGTCCCGATACCGAAATTTTTTATATAAATGACAACGAACCTTGTTCCGCTGATTGTTCGCCCGCTTGCGATTGCGGCAAATATTTGGAAATATGGAACAACGTTTTTATGCAGTACAATAAACTTGCCGACGGCACTTACGTTCCGCTGTCACAAAAAAACGTTGACACGGGTATGGGACTTGAACGCACGGTTTGCGTTTTAAACGGTTTTAACAGCGTTTATGAAATAGACGGATTCAAAAACGTTGTCGCTCTTATCGAAAAACTTTCGGGGAAAAAATACGGCGAGTCCGCCGACGTAACGAAGGCTATGCGCGTAATAAGCGACCACATCCGCACGGCGACGTTTATTTTGGGCGACCAATACGGCGTAACGCCCAGCAATCTTGACAAAGGTTACGTTTTGCGTAGATTGATAAGGAGAGCGGTTCGTTACTGCCACAGTCTTGAAATGAAAGACGGCGACATCGTTGAAATCGCAAAACTATATATTGACCAATATAAAGAAGTATATCCCGAACTAAGAAAAAATGCCGAAAAGATAGCCGACGAGCTTCATAAAGAAGAAGAAAGGTTTAGTAAAACGCTCGTACAAGGCGAAAAGGCATTTTTAAAAATAATTGAAAATATACCGACAAAAGAAATAAATGGAAAAACGGCTTTCAGACTTTACGACACGTTCGGTTTTCCTATCGAACTGACAATAGAGTACGCGAAAGAACGCGGTTATACCGTGGACGTCGAAGGTTTTAACGCTTGTTACGCCGAGCATCAGGCAAAGTCAAACGCGGCTAGCGAACAGCATTTCAAGGGCGGTCTTGCCGACGACAGCGAAATGACGACAAAACTTCATACGGCGACGCATCTATTGCAAGCGGCTTTACGCAAAATACTTGGCGACGAAGTAAAGCAAAAAGGCAGCAATATAACGACTGAAAGACTGCGTTTTGACTTTTCTTTCTCCCGTCCGTTAACGGAAGACGAGGTCAAACAAGCGGAGGATATGGTCAACGAAGTAATTACGCAAAAAATCCCTGTCGTATGCGAAGAAATGCCGATAGAAAAAGCGCGCGAAATCGGCGCGATGGGACTTTTCGGCGACAAATACGGCGATATCGTAAAAGTTTATACCATAGGCGAATTCAGTAAAGAAATGTGCGGCGGACCGCACGCGCAAAATACTGGCGACCTTGGGAAATTCGTTATAACCAAAGAACAATCCAGTTCCGCGGGAGTAAGAAGAATAAAAGCGGAATTAAGATAATAATAACTTAATTAAAATTTTATTTTTAAATATAGCCGACCGATTATTAGGTCGGTTTTATATTTTGAAAAATTATTTAATACGGATTAATCACAAAAAAAAATAATTTTGAGATGAAAAGACGCTTGATAAAAATCTGAAAAATCTTAAAAAAACACGCTGAAAAAAATGAAAAAAATAGAGAAAATTTAACAAAAAAAATGCTCGAAAATAATTGACATTATAAGCTTTCAATGGTATTATTGAAAAGCTGTCGGTTTAGGCAGCGAAAGAAGCTTGAAAAGAGAATAGTAAACAAAGACGA